>NZ_JAVLBC010000044.1:0-17460 GCF_031581305.1 Halomonas sp. | reverse complement strand
GCCTAACAGTGCCCCGGCGATGCGGAAGCCGGCGATCCAGGTGCCGGCGGCGGAGCCGAGGGTGGCGGTGAGGAACACCAGCAGGGTGCGCGAGACCCGGTTGCGCCACCAGCCCTTGAGCTCGGTGACATCGTGGCGCAGGGTCGAGAAGTCCCGCACCTTGGGCTTGCGCAGGTAGAGCTCGACGCCCGCGGCCACGAACCCGGCGCCGATGGTCGGGTTGAGCGAGGTGAGCGGGGCGGCGACGAAGGTGGCCGCGACCGTGAGCGGATGCGCCAGGGCGGCCAGGGTGGCGGCGCCGGAGAGCACGCCGTTGATCAGGAACCACTCCACGACCAGCTGCCAGCCGAGCTCGGTGTTGCGTGAG
Organism: Halomonas sp.; assembly: GCF_031581305.1. Lineage (GTDB taxonomy): Bacteria > Pseudomonadota > Gammaproteobacteria > Pseudomonadales > Halomonadaceae > Halomonas. The sequence continues at coordinate 17,093 of NZ_JAVLBC010000044.1, read as the reverse complement.
AAGCCGATGGCGAAGCCGGTCAGCACCAGCGCAGTGATCGCCCAGGGCAGCGCCTTCCACACCTTCGACGGCGGCGGCGTGGCCTCCAGGGCCTCGCGCTCCGGGCGAGGCGCCTCGGGCAGCGGCTGCTCCAGCTGATCGGCCATGCCCTTCATGTGGCCGGCGCCGATCACCACCAGCACGCGGCGATAACGGCCGGGGGCGGCGTCTTCCGCCAGGCGCAGCACCATGTAGCGGTCGCGCTCGCTGATCAGCGGGTTGTAGAGCGAAGCCGATTCGGCGGCGAACTCACTGAAGGTGGACTCCAGGACGTCACCCTCCTTGAGCCGTTCGATCTCCTCGGCGGAGACCTGCTGGCGCGACAGCACGCTGCCGAGCAGCCCCGAGAACAGCGAGAATCGCTGCCACCAGGGCACGTTGTGATAGATGCGCTTGAGGGTGATGCCCACGTCGCGATCGATCAGCAGTAGCGGCAGTCCGGCATTGCGGCTCTCTTCCAGGGCGGCGCGCATCTCGGCCCCGGGCTCGATGCCGGACTGCTCGGCCACGCGCTGTTGGAAGGCCCCCAGCGCCAGGCTGGCGGCCACCATGCCGGCCTTGCCCTGACGAAAGATCTGGAACAGGTCCTGTTCGCCCATGGCATCGGGGTTGGTGAGGCTGTGGTGACGCGAGTCGCACAGCTCGATGGCCACGGCGTCGAACTCGCCGGACTGGATCAGCGCGCGCACGTCCGCGGCGCTCTCGGCGGAGACATGGGCCGTGCCCAGCAGGGTGTATCGGGTCTCGCCAACCTGAACGACCCGGCGCGGGCCACTGGTGGTGCTGTCCTGGCGGGCGGGGGTCACGGAGTCCTGGGAGTCGGTCATGGACGCTCGGGCAGTAGGAGTGAAGGAGTGATTATCCACGAAGCCCGCTGGCGGGCCAAACCCGCCGCGATGCTTGCATCGGGTTTGCTACTTGCGCCAGAAGGCGGGGGTGAACAGCACCAGCACGGTGAAGATCTCCAGGCGGCCGAGCAGCATGGCCACGACCAGGATCCACTTGGCCAGGTCTGGCAGGTCGCCGTAGTGCGCGGAGGCCTCACCGAGCGCCGGGCCCAGGTTGTTGAGTGCCGAGCCCACCGTGGACCAGGCGGTGACCTGGTCGACCCCGGTGGCCATCACGCCCACCAGCATCAGGAAGAACAGCATCACGTAGGCGGAGAAGAAGCCCCACACTGCCTGGGCGATGCCGTCGGGCACGCTGACCTTGCCGATCTTCACCGTGATCACCGCATTGGGGTGGATCAGTCGCATCACCTCGCGCATGCCCTGCTTGAGGATCAGGATGATGCGGATCACCTTCATGCCACCGCCGGTGGATCCCGAGCAGCCGCCGACGAAGGCTGCGACGAACAGCAGGAAGGGCAGGGCGCCGGGCCAGATGGAAAAATCCGCCACGGCGAAGCCGGCGGTGGTGGCCACGGAGACCACCTCGAACAGGCCGTGACGCAGCCCCAGCTCGGTGCCGTAGGTGTCGGTCAGCCAGAGTGAGATCACCGTGATCACGGTCAGACCGAGCAGGAAGAGCATGAGGAAGCGTGCTTCCGGGTCCTGAAAGTAATGCGTCACGCTGCGCTGGCGCCAGGCCAGGAAGTGCAGGCTGAAGCTCACCGCGGAGATGATCAGGAAGAACACGCAGATCATCTCGATCAGTGCATTGTCGAAGTGGCCGATGCTGGCGTCGTAGGTGGAGAAGCCGCCGATGGCGACGGTGGAAAAGCTGTGCCCCAGGGCGTCGAACCAGTCCATGCCCGCGGCCATGTAAGCCAGCATGCAGGCGATGGTCAGTGAGGCGTAGATGTACCAGAGCGCCTTGGCGGTCTCGGTGATGCGCGGAGTGAGCTTGGAGTCCTTGAGCGGGCCCGGGATCTCGGTGCGGTACAGGGCCATGCCGCCGACGCCCAGGGTCGGCAGGATGGCCACCGCCAGCACCACGATCCCCATGCCGCCGAGCCACTGCAGCTGCTGGCGATAGTAGAGGACTGCCTTGGGCAGGAAGTCGATGCCGGTGATCACCGTGGCGCCGGTGGTGGTCAGGCCCGAGAAGGACTCGAAGACGGCGTCAGTCGGGCTCAGGGCCGTGGCGCCGGTGAGCATCAACGGCAGTGAGCCGAACAGCCCCAGCACGCTCCAGAACAGCGCCGCGATCAAGAAGCCGTCGCGGGTACGCAGCTCCTTGCGGGCGTGGCGGTTGGGCAGGTACATCACTGCCCCCGTGGCCACGGTGATGGCGATGGACACTGCAAAGGCGTCCCACATGCCGTCGGCGAACAGCAACGAGATCAGGATCGGCGGCACCATGGTCAGGCTGAACATCATCAGCAGCAGGCCCAGGATGCGCAGGATCATGCGCAGGCTCATCGGGAAGCCCTCCTCGGGTCGCCGGGGGTCATGGGCCGCACCATCAGAAGAACGTCAGCCCGACCTGGAAGAGCCGCTCCACGTCGCGCAACCGGCGCTTGTCGATCACGAACAGGATGACGTGGTCGCCGGATTCCACCACCACGTCGTCATGGGCGATCAGTACCTCCTTGCCGCGCACTACGGCGCCGATGGTGGTGCCCTGGGGCAGCTCGATCTCGCCGATGGCGCGCCCCACTACCTTGGAGGACTGGGTGTCGCCGTGGGCGATGGCCTCGATGGCTTCGGCCGCGCCGCGGCGCAGCGAGTGGACGTTGACGATGTCGCCGCGGCGCACGTGGGTCAGCAGGCTGCCGATGGTGGCCTGCTGGGGCGAGATGGCGATGTCGATCTCGCCGCCCTGCACCAGGTCCACGTAGGCGGCGTTGTTGATCAGCGTCAGCACCTTCTTGGCGCCCATGCGCTTGGCCAGCATCGACGACATGATGTTGACCTCGTCGTCGTTGGTGAGCGCGCAGAAGATGTCGCAGTCCTCGATGTTCTCTTCCTCCAGCAGCCGCTTGGCGGTGGCGCTGCCGTGCAGCACCACGGTGCGGTCGAGGCGTTCGGAGAGCTGGGTGCAGCGCTCGAGGTTGTGCTCGATGATCTTGACCTGGTGGCTGTGCTCCAGGTGCTCGGCCAGGCGCTCGCCGATGTTGCCGCCCCCGGCGATCATTATCCGGCGGAAGTCGCGGTCGAGGCGGCGCAGCTCGCTCATCACCGCGCGGATGTCGCGGCGGGCAGCGATGAAGAAGACCTCGTCGTCGGCCTCGATCACGGTGTCGCCGCGGGGGATGATCGGCCGGTTCTGGCGGTAGATGGCCGCCACCCGGGTGTCCACGCTGGGCATGTGGCGGCGCAGGAAGCCCAGCTCCTGGCCCACCAGCGGCCCGCCGTAGAAGGCCTTCACCGCCACCAGCTGCACCAGGCCGCCGGCGAACTCCAGGACCTGCAGGGCGCCGGGATGCTCGATCAGCCGTCGGATATGGTCGGTGACCACCTGCTCGGGGCTGATCAGCACGTCGATGGGCACCGCCTCGTGGGCGAACAGGCCCTTGCGGGTCAGGTAGGCGGTGGCGCGCACCCGCGCGATCTTGGTCGGTGTGCGAAACAGGGTGTGGGCCACCTGGCAGGCGATCATGTTGACCTCGTCGGAGTTGGTCACCGCGATCAGCATGTCGGCATCCTCGCCGCCGGCCTGGCGCAGCACCATGGGGTAGGAGCCGGCCCCTGTGACCGTGCGGATGTCCAGGCGGGTATGCAGCTCACGCAGGCGCTCGCCGTCGGTGTCCACTACCGTGATGTCGTTCTCCTCCCGGGCCAGGTGCTCGGCCAGGGTGCCGCCAACCTGGCCGGCGCCAAGGATGATGATCTTCATGGTCGTTGCTGTCCGTTCCGGTCAGACCGTGGGGAAACGAGGGCTGCGCACCTTGTGCGCCGCAACATGACGAGGTAAGCCTAAACCAGCCGCCGGGATAAGAACAGGTCGCGCCGAGGTTTAGTCCAGGGTGAACCCGACCTTGAGGGTGACCTGCCAGTGGGCAACCCGTCCATGCTCGATATGGCCGCGCGTGTCCACGACCTCGAACCAGCGCATGCCATGCAGGCTCTCGGCGGCCTTGGTCAGGGCGCCCTGGATGGCGTCCTCGATGCCCTTCTCCGAGGAGCCCGTCAGCTCGATGTGTTTATAGGTGTGGTGATTCATGGGACCTCCTGTGTCGTGGAAGAGAGTCCCCGCCTCAGGCGGGATGTTTTCCCAGTCTGGCATAGAAGAAGCCATCATGGCTGTCGAGCTTTGGCAGCAGTTGCCGCCCGGCGCCCGAGGCGCGTCCCCAGGCCATGTCGGCCGGGGTGGTCGTCATCGCATCCGGGGTGCGGGCGAGGAAGCGGTCGATCTGTTCGGCGTTCTCCTCGGGCAGCACCGAGCAGGTGGCGTAGAGCAGGGTGCCACCGGGGCGCAGCAGCGGCCAGAGGTTGTCGAGCAGCCGGGCCTGGAGCTCGGCCAGTTGGGGGATGTCCGAGGCTCGGCGCAGCCGCTTTATGTCGGGATGGCGGCGGATCACGCCGCTGCCGGAGCAGGGGGCATCGAGCAGGATGGCATCGAAGCGCGTGCCGTCCCACCAGTCATGGTTGGTGGCATCGCCCTCGGCCAGAGTCGCAGCGAGGCCCAGGCGCGCCAGGGTATCCTCGACCCTGGCCAAGCGCCCGGCATCGCTGTCCACCGCCTGCAAGTCGATATCGAAGAGCTCCAGCAGGTGGGCGGTCTTGCCACCCGGGGCGCAACAGGCGTCCAGCACCCGAGCGCCGGGCCGTGGCGCCATGGAGGGGCCGAGCAGCACGGCAGCGAGCTGGGCCGATTCGTCCTGGACGCTGACATGACCTTCGGCGAAGCCGGGAAGCGTTCCGACATCGCGGGGCTCCTCGAGGGTCAGGCCGTCCGGGGCATGTGCACAGAGACGCGCCTGGATACCCGCGGCAGCGAGGCGGTCGAGGTACATCTCGCGGTCGCCATGGCGGCGGTTGATCCGCAGCGTCATGGGTCCTGGGGTGTTGTTGGCCTCGCAGATGGCACGCCAGTCGTCGGGCCAGGCCTGACGCAGGGCCTTGAGCCACCACCGGGGGTGCAGCAGTGCCACGGCCGGGTCGTGGTCGACCTCAGCCTGAAGCTCGGAGCTCTCGCGCTGCAGGCGACGCAGGCAGCCGTTGAGCACCCGGGTAGCCCACTCCTTACCCAGCAGGCGCGCGGCGCCGGCGGTCTCGCCTACGGCGGCGTGGGCCGGGATGCGCAGGTAGAGCAATTGGTGGATGCCCAGCAGCAGCAGGGCCTGGATGTCGGCGTCGCGGGCCTTGAAGGGCTTGACCAGCAGCTTGTCGGCTAGCGCCTCGAGGCGGGGCAGGGTGCGGCAGGTGCCGTAGCAGAGCGCCTTGAACAGGGAGCGGTCGCGGGTCACCACCTGATGGTCATCGAGGCTGTTGAGCGAGCCCTTGCCGGTAATGACCGGCGCCAGGGCGCGGGCGGCGGCGGCCCGCACGGCCAGGCCGTTGTCGCGGCTGCCCTCCCGGGAGTGGGACGCGGTGGTTTCCTGGCTCATGTGGTGGTCTCCTCATTGGTGTGCCCCAGCCGGGTGCCCGGGGCCAGGCGCTCGGCGCGGGCCTTGAGTAGTTCGCTCACCGCCAGGGGTTTGCCGCCAGGCAGCTGGGCGTGGGTCACCTCCAGCACCTGGTCTCCGGTCTCGCCGCAGGCGATGCGCAGGGCATCGGGGCCGTGGGCGAGCAGGGTGCCGGGTGACGTCGGGGCCTCGCCCGGAGCGGGAGAGGCGGTCCGCGCCATCAGCAGGCGCAGGCGGTCGTCACCCAGGGCGCACCAGGCCACTGGCCAGGGGTTGAAGGCACGGATCCGGGCGGCGAGCTCGACGGCTGAGCAACGGAAATCGAGTTCCGCCTCGGCCTTGGAGAGCTTGGCAGCATAGGTGACGCCCGCCTCGGGCTGGGGGATGGCGGCGAGTCCCTCGCCGGCCAGCGCATCCAGGGCCTCGACGATCGCTCGACCGCCGAGGCTCGCCAGGCAGTCGTGGAGTTCGCCACCGGTGGTGGTGGCGGAAATCGGGGTGCGCCTGACCAGCAGCATGTCGCCGGTGTCGAGGCCCGTGTCCATTTGCATGATGGTTACGCCGCTCTCCTCGTCGCCGGCCTCGATGGCCCGCTGGATGGGCGCGGCACCCCGCCAGCGCGGCAGCAGCGAGGCGTGCACGTTGAGACAGCCCAGTCGGGGAATCTCCAGCACGGCACGGGGCAGGATCAGCCCGTAGGCCACCACTACCATGATATCGGCCTCATGGCGGACCAGCTCGATCTGTACCTCGGGCGCCTTCAAGGTCGTCGGCTGGTAGACCGGCAGGCCGTGCTCCAGCGCGAGGGCCTTCACGGGGCTCGGGGTCAGCTTGCGGCCGCGGCCGGCCGGGCGGTCCGGCTGGGTATAGACGGCGACGACGTCGTGGCGACTTGCCAGCAGTGCCGCCAGGCTCTCGGCGGCAAAGTCGGGGGTGCCGGCGAAGATGACGCGCAGGGGTCGGGACATGTTCAGTGCCTTGCCAGTGGGCGATGTCCCTCATGATAACGGAGGAGGCCGGAAACGACGAAGGCCGACGAATCGACGTCGGCCTTCTGCGGGAGGTTCGGCTCGACCGGGAGTCAGGCGGGCTGCATCTGCCGGTGACGCTTCTGCATCTTCTTCATTACCCGGTCGCGCTTGAGCACGGAGAGGTAGTCGACGAACAGCACCCCTTCCAGGTGATCGTACTCATGCTGGATGCAATGGGCGAGCAGGCCCTCGGCCTCCAGCTCGTAGGGCTGGCCGTCACGATCCAGGGCCTTGAGGTGCACTTTCAGGGCGCGGGGGACATCGGCGTAGTACTCGGGGATCGACAGGCAACCCTCCTGCATCGGTTCACGCTCGTCGCCGATGGGCGTGAATGCCGGATTGATCAGTACCAGCGGGCGCGTCTGATCGTCGCTGACATCCATGACGATGATTCGGCGGTGAACGTCCACCTGAGTGGCGGCCAGTCCGATGCCGCGCGCGTCGTACATGGTCTCGAGCATGTCGTCGACCAGCCGACGCACCTCGTCGTCTACCGTCTCGACCGGCTTTGCGATGGTGCGCAGCCGCTCGTCGGGAAATTCGAGGATAGGTAATTTGGCCATGGCGTTGGAATCACCGTTATGCTGTCATTTACAAGATGACACTATTCTAAAAGTACGCGCTCGGTGGCGAAACCGCCGGACGCGCATCACATCAATAGCATCTGACTATACCACGTCACCGTCGTTCCATGGCGTCGGGTGCGAGGCCAGCGATGCAGGGGAGAGCAAGGATGAGACGGACAGGATGCGCAGCGGGGTGGCGCCAGTGGCTGACAGAGGCGCTCGGTACCCTGCTGGTGGGCGGGGTACTCGGCTTCGCCACCACCCTGGCCCAGGCCCAGGGGCTCTCATGGGAGGATGGCCTGAGAGGCGATGCCCCGGATCGCTATACGGTGGTAAAGGGGGATACCCTCTGGGACATCTCCGGGCGTTTCCTGCAGCACCCCTGGCAGTGGCCCGAGGTTTGGCAGGTCAATCCGCAGATCGAGAATCCGCACCTGATCTATCCCGGCGACGTCGTCTACGTCTATGACTGCAACGGGCATCCCTGTCTCGGCCTCGAGCGCGGCCAGGGGATGGTCCGGCTGTCCCCTGAAGTCCGTACTACCCCGCACCGCGAGGCCATCGAGCCGATTCCCCTGGATGCCGTGCGGCACTTCCTGCGTGAGCACCGCGTCATCGACGATCCCGAGGCGCTCGACGAGCTGGCCTATGTGATTGCCGGGGATGATGGCCGCCTGGTCAGCGGCGGCGGCGACCGCCTCTACGCCCGTGGCCGGGTGGAGGGCGGCGGGCGCTTCGGCATCTACCGGGTGGGCGAGCGCTACGTCGACAGCGCCAGCGGCGAGCCACTCGGCCTCGAGCTGGAAAGCGTCGGCCAGGCGCGCCGACGGCGCCAGGAAGATGACATCGCGGTGATGGAGGTGACCTCCTCCAGTCAGGAAGTGCGCAACGAAGACATCGTGCTGCCGCTCGAGGATCGCCGGTTGGTCACCGAGTTTCTGCCCCGGGCCCCCGACCATGAGGTCGAGGGGCGCATCCTGGCGGTGCCCGGTGGTGTGCGCTTCATCGGCCGCCTGCAGGTGGTGGCGCTCGACCGTGGCCGGCGCGACGGCCTGGAGGCGGGCCATGTGCTGGTGGTCGAGCAGCGTGGCGAGCTGGTCAGTGACCCGCGCACCGGCGAGGCGCTGCGCCTGCCCGGCGAGGATGCCGGCCTGGTAATGGTCTTCCGTCCCTACGAGAAGATGAGCTACGGCCTGGTGATGCAGGCCCGTCGTACCCTCTCCGTGGGCGATCGCGTGCATAGCCCGCAGCGCCTGCTTGATACGGCGCTGCGCTAGGGGCTGACGGTGCAGGCGCGGGAATGGCTGACGCTCGCTCGGTTGCCCGGTATAGGGGCTGCCCGCCTGGCCGAGCTGGTGGCGACGCGGCCCGCCTGGCCGGACGGGTGGCTGGCCGTGCTGCCGCGTGAGGCGGGCATGGCCCTGCGGCTATGGCTCGATCACCCCGCCCGCAGCCCCCTCTCCGCGGACCTGGCGGCCGACGAGGCCTGGCTCGGTGCCGAGCCAGGCCGGCACCTCCTCCACCCCGATCATCCGGCCTGGCCGAGACTGCTCGGGCAGATTACCGATCCTCCGCCGGTGCTCTGGGCGCTGGGGGATCTCGGCGCCCTCGGTCCGCCGCGGCTGGCCATGGTCGGTTCGCGGCGGCCAACCCGCGAGGGGCTCACCAATGCGGCAGGCTTTGCCCGGGAGCTGGCCGAGCGCGGCTGGTGCGTGGTCAGCGGCATGGCACTGGGCATCGATGCCGCCGCCCAGCAGTCGGCACTCGACGCCGGCGGCGCGAGCGTGGCGGTGCTCGGCTGTGGGGTGGACGTTATCTATCCACCGCGTCACCACCGCCTCTATCGGCGTCTGCAGGAGCCTGGCGGCCTGCTGCTCTCCGAGTTTCCCCCGGGCACCCTGGCGCGGGCCGGCTACTTCCCGCGCCGCAACCGCATCGTGACCGGTCTTTCACTGGGCGTTCTGGTGGTGGAGGCCGCCGAGCGCAGCGGCTCGTTGGTCAGTGCCCGGCTGGCCCTCGAGCAGAACCGCGAGGTCTTTGCCTTGCCGGGTTCGATCCACAACCCCATGGCGCGGGGTTGCCTGCAGCTCATCCGCGATGGCGCCGTGCTGGTCCGCGACCTGGATGACATCCTCGCCGAGCTCAGCCAGTGGGCGCTGGCCGTCGCGCCTGTACCGACCTCAGCGCCCGAGCCGGTCGGGGAACAGGAAGACTCGCTGCTGCGCTGGCTGAGCGACACGCCCACACCGGTGGATGCCCTGGTGGCATTGACCGGCCGCGACGTCGCCGACTGCCAGCGCGGCCTGCTCGAACTCGAGCTGGAGGGCGCCGTGACCCAGGCCGCCGGTGGCTGGGTGCGCCTGCCGACCCGGCCGGGGGCGTGATAGGATATGCCTCCGACGCCGGTCATCCGGCATGTCGAGCTCAGGCGAGGAGACCCATGATCGAGGCCAGTGATCTTGAGCCGGCCGTCGCGGCCCTGCGCGCGGGAGGCGTGATCGCCTACCCCACCGAGGCCGTCTGGGGGCTGGGGTGCGACCCCGATAACGAACAGGCGCTGACTCGCCTGCTGCGCCTCAAGGCGCGTGATCCAGCCAAGGGGGTGATCCTGGTGGCGGCGAGCATCGACCAGTTCGCACCCTGGCTGGAGGGGTTGGCCATCGAGCTGCATGCCCCCCTGGCGTCGAGCTGGCCGGGACCCACGACCTGGCTGGTGCCCGACAACGGCCGCTCCCAGGCGCTGGTGCGCGGTGACCATGACCGGGTGGCACTCCGGGTCAGCGACCATCCACTGGTCGTGGCGCTGTGCGAGGCTTTCGGTGGGCCGATAGTCTCGACCTCGGCCAATCGGGCCGGCGAGCCGCCAGCGATGAGCGCCGAGCAGGTTCGGGCCACCTTCGGCGCCGAGCTCGATCATGTCCTGGACGGCCCGCTGGGTGGCCTCGAGCGTCCCAGTACCATTCGCGACCTGGTCACCGGCCGGGTGCTGCGTTCCTGAAGCGACCCTATATCTGCCATGGAGTCTCCCTTGGCCCACGCCTATCTCGATGACGTCAAGACCTACCTGCTCGACCTCCAGGAACGCCTCTGCACGGCCCTGGCCAGCGAAGACGGCAGCCGCTTCCGCGAGGACACCTGGGAGCGCCCCGAGGGTGGTGGCGGCCGCTCGCGTGTGATTGAGCATGGCCGTCTCTTCGAGAAGGGCGGCGTGAACTTCTCCCATGTGTTCGGCGAGCGCCTGCCGCCGTCGGCCACCGCGGCGCGGCCACAGCTCGTCGGGCGCAGCTTTCATGCTGTCGGCGTCTCCTGGGTATTGCACCCGGAGAATCCCCATGTGCCCACCAGCCACGGCAACGTGCGCTTCTTCATTGCCGAAAGGGCGGGGGAAGACCCTGTCTGGTGGTTCGGCGGCGGCTTCGACCTGACGCCCTACTACCCTGTGCATGAGGACGTGGTGCACTGGCACCGGGTAGCGCGCGAAGCCTGCGCTCCCTTCGGCGACGAGGTCTACTCCCGCTACAAGGCCTGGTGCGACGACTATTTCTACCTGAAGCATCGCGACGAGACCCGTGGCGTCGGTGGCCTCTTCTTCGACGACCTCAACGAGGGCGGATTCGCGCAGTGCTTCGCCTTCCAGCGTGCCGTGGGCGACGCCTTCCTGGCGGCCTACCTGCCCATCGTGCGTCGCCGTCGCGAGACCCCCTGGGACGAGCGCGAGCGCGACTTCCAGCTCTATCGTCGCGGACGCTACGTGGAGTTCAACCTGGTGTGGGACCGCGGCACCCTGTTCGGGTTGCAGAGCGGCGGGCGCACTGAATCGATACTGATGTCGCTGCCGCCCCTGGCGCGCTGGGAGTATGACTGGCACCCCGAGCCGGGCAGCCCCGAGGCGCGGCTCTATGACGACTACCTGCGTCCTCGCGACTGGCTGGGAGAAACCGATGGGGGCCATCATTGAGGAACGGTAAAAGGGGCGCCGGTGACAGGTTGTAGAGGCGGTCCTACGCCAGGGATGGCGTCGGTAGCGTACAAGGATGTATTCACAGCGCCTCCTCGGAGACCTGTCACCGGACCAGCGCCGCAAAATACAGCTATCAGCGATGGCTCTGAAGGAGAAAAAATACCATGACCGATCGCTATTGCGTCTTCGGCCACCCGGTCGGCCATTCCAAGTCGCCGGCCATCCATGCGGCCTTCGCCGACCAGACCGGTGATGACATCGAGTACGTCGCGATCGAGGCGCCGCTGGATGACTTCGTCGGCGCCTGGCGGCGCTTCGTGGCCGAGGGCGGCCGCGGGGCCAACATCACCGTGCCCTTCAAGGAGGAGGCCTTCTGCCTCTGCGACACGCTCAGCGAACGCGCCCGACGCGCCGGGGCGGTCAACACCCTTATCCTGGGGGGCAACGGTCTGACATACGGCGATACCACCGACGGGGTCGGCCTGGTGCGCGACCTCAAGCGCCATGGCGTGGAACTGGCCGGGGCTCGGGTCCTGGTGCTGGGCGCCGGGGGGGCGGTACGCGGCGTGCTGGAACCGCTGCTGGCCGAGGAGCCGGCGAGCCTCTTCGTGGCCAACCGCACGGCGGCCAGGGCCTCGGCCCTGGCCGCCGACTTCCGCGACCTGGGCGAGATCGACGGCGGCGGTTTCGATGCCATGGCCGGTTCCTTCGATCTGGTGATCAATGGCACCAGCGCGAGCCTGGCGGGTGACCTGCCGCCGCTGCCCGACGCGCTCTTTGCGCCGGGGGCTACCGCCCACGACATGATGTACGGCGCCGAGCCCACGGTCTTCCTGCGCTGGGCCGTCGAGCACGGCGCCCACGGCGTGGATGGCCTGGGCATGCTGGTGGAGCAGGCGGCGGAATCCTTCTACCAGTGGCGTGGCAGGCGCCCCGATACCGCCCCGGTGCTGGAGATGTTAAGGCGGGCGCTTTAGGAAAGCGCGATTGACTGCCGCGGACGGTCAGCGTCTTTTGACATATAGCCCCACCATGCATAGCGCCACACCGGCCACCGAGGTCAGCATGCCGCCGTTGACCAGCCAGGGGTGGCGGTCGACCCAGGGGACGAAGGGCTGGGCGGTCTCGCGGCAGACGCCAGACCGGTAGTCCCAGTGCCCCTCCTGGAGGAGCAGGCAGTCCCGCACGTCACTCAGTTCCATGAAGTAGGCGCCCATCAGCACCAGGATGGGCAGTATCAGCAGCAGCAATCCGATCTTCAGCATGCGAGTCGAGCCTTTCTTCAGGGACGCGGGCAGTTGGGCGTGCGGCCGGCGTTGCGGGCCCGTTGGTAGCGAACCCTGGCCTCGCCCATGGCCGCTTCCAGGCCGCCGATGCGCTGACCGTGACTGGGGTGGGTGGAGGCCCAGGCCGGTGGCCGGGCGCCGCTCCCGGCGGCTCCCATGTTGTTCCACAGCGCGATGCTGGCACGCGGGTCGAAGCCGGCTTCGGCCATCAGGTTAAGGCCCAGGGTGTCGGCCTCGCTCTCGTGGCGCCGCGAGAAGGGCAGCAGGATGCCGTACTGGGCGCCCATGCCCAGCGCTGCCATCATGGCCTCGCCGCTGGCTCCCTGCATGCCGGAGGCGGAGGAGATCACCGACAGGCCCAGTTGGGTAGCGGTCTGGGTGGACGCGCGCTCGTTGGCATGACGGGCCAGCACATGGGCGATCTCGTGGCCAATCACCGCAGCGAGCTGGTCCTGGTTCCGGGCGACCTGGAGCAGGCCGGTGTTGATGCCCACGTAGCCGCCGGGCAGCGCGAAAGCGTTGGCCTGCTCGGACTCGAAGACCTTGACCTGCCAGTTCTGGTTGCGCTCCCGCGCGGGCAAGGCTCGGACCACGGACTCGGTCACACACTGCACGTAGCGCAGCGGTGCGCCGCCGACCGTCGGCAGCTCCTGCTGGTACTGGGCGAACGCCTGGGCCCCCATCTGATCGAGCTGTTCGTCGGACATCAGGGTAAGCTGCGAACGCCCGGTGGGCGAGGTGGTGCAGGCGGCGAGGCTGACGCTCAAGGCGGCAATGGCAAGGCAATGGGTCCAGCGCATGGGGGGCTCCTGTCGATTCCAGATCACCGAGACTCTGGACGGGGCGTCGAGGTTCGCCACAAGATACCCCGAACGCCGTTCAGGTCAACCGCGAAACATCCATACCAAGAGGAAGCCTCATGGACGCCGAGCTGTCGCGTCGTTTGCTCAAGCTGCTGGATCACGTCGATCACTGGTTGCCGCCACCCCCGGTGGAAGTGGACTGGGAGCGGGACGTCGCTGCCCTCTGGCAGCGTCATGCCCTGGGAGGGCGGTTGCTGCCGGTGCCACCCCGGGATGCCCTGAGGCTCGACGACCTGCTGGGCATCGAGCGCCAGAAGCTGGCGCTGGTCGACAATACCCGCGCCTTCCTGCAGGGCCATCCCGCCAACCACGCCCTGCTGTGGGGATCCCGGGGGAGCGGCAAGTCATCATTGATTCGCGCCCTGCTCAACAGTCTGTCGGATGAGGGGCTGCGCCTGGTGCAGGTGGACCGCCATGACCTCTCGGCGCTGCCGATGCTGGTGGAGCAGCTGCGCCACCAGCATCAGCGTTTTGTCGTCTACTGCGATGATCTCTCCTTCGAGGGACACGACGATGCCTACAAGGCGCTGAAGAGCGTGCTGGACGGGGCCCTGACCGGCCCGCCGCCCAATGTACTGCTCTATGCCACCTCCAACCGCCGCCACCTGCTGCCGGAGTCGATGAGCGACAACGAGGGCTCTCGGCTGGTCGGCGACGAGCTCCATCACGGCGATGCCGTGGAGGAGAAGATCTCGCTCTCCGACCGCTTCGGCCTATGGCTGGGTTTCCACCCCTTCAACCAGGATGTCTACCTGGAGGCCTGCTGCCACTGGGTTACCCAACTGGGCCATCGTGAGGACTGGAACGCCGAGGCGCGGGCCGAGGCAATCCGTTTTGCCACCCTGCGCGGGGGTCGCAGCGGGCGCGGCGCCTGGCAGTTCGCCATCCAATGGGTGGGCAAGCGCCGCCTGCATGGAAAGTAGGCGGAAGCCTGTCGACGGGGTGGCCCCGGGAGCGGGTCAAGTTGACTAGCGTCGGCTCTTGCGTGCTTCCTTGGTGCGCCCCAGTTCACGCTTCTTGGCCTTCTCCCGGTCGCTGGCCCCGGCCATCTGGTCGTAGGGGTTCTCTCCCGAGCGGAACTCGAAGCGCATGGGGGTGCCGCGGACCTTGAGCACCTTGCGGAAGGTGTTGGTCAGATAGCGCTTGTAGGCTTCCGGCAGCGAGCCGGTCTGGTTGCCGTGGACCACGATGATCGGCGGATTGCTGCCGCCCTGGTGGGCCATGCGCAGCTTGATGCGTCGCCCGCGCACCAGGGGCGGCTGGTGGGCCTCCACGGCATCCTGGAGGATGGTGGTCAGGCGATTGGTGGACCAGTGGGCGTTGGCCGAGGCGAAGGCGCGCTCCAGCGATGGGTAGAGGTCGCCAACACCGGTGCCGTGCAGCGCCGAGATGAAGTGCAGGTCGGCATAGTCGGCGAAGCCCAGACGGCGCTTGATCTCGTTGCGCATCGTCTCCTTGGCCTCGTGCTCCAGGCCGTCCCACTTGTTGACCGCCAGCACCAGGGCGCGCCCGCTGGTCAGCACGTAGTCCAGCAGGTGCAGGTCCTGCTCCACCAGGCCGCTACGGGCATCCAGCACCACGATGGCGACATGGCACTCCTTGATCGCCTCCAGGGTCTTGATGATCGAGAATTTCTCGGTCACCTCGCGGACGTTCTTGCGGCGCCTGACGCCGGCGGTGTCCACCAGTACGTAGGGCTTGCCGCGTCGCTCGAAAGGAATCTCGATGGCGTCACGCGTGGTGCCGGCCTCGTCGAAGACCACCACCCGCTCCTCGCCGAGCAGGCGGTTGACCAGGGTCGACTTGCCCACATTGGGGCGGCCGATCACGCCGATGCGGATGCCCTTGGTGCCGGTGTCCGCGGGAATGCTCTCGTCGCGTGCGGGGAAGGGCTCGAGCACCTCCTCGATCAGCGCGGTGACATTGCGGCCATGAGCCGCGGCGATGGGGTGCGGGTCGCCGAGCCCCAGCTGCCAGAAGTCGGCCATGGCGCTGTGCTCTTCCAGGCCGTCGACCTTGTTGACCACCAGCCAGGTCTTCTTCTGGTTGACCCTCAGATGGTTGGCGATGGCCTCGTCGGCGACGTTGAGGCCGGCGCGGGCGTCGACCATGAACAACACGATGTCGGCCTCGTCGATGGCCACCAGCGACTGCTCGGCCATGGCGGCATCAATGCCCGCCTCGTCACCGCTGATGCCCCCTGTATCGATCACGGTGTAAGCCTTGTCGCCAAGCATGCCGTTGCCGTACTTGCGGTCGCGGGTCAGCCCCGGGAAGTCCGCCACCAAGGCGTCCCGCGAGCGGGTCAGGCGGTTGAAGAGCGTCGACTTGCCGACATTGGGGCGGCCGACCAGGGCGATCACCGGCGTCATGGGCGAAGCTCCAGGGCTTCCAGGGTGCCATCGTTGGCCAGCGCATAGACGCGCCGGCGGTCGGTGAGCGGACGCATGTTGATTCCCGAACTGTCGATCCGGGTGCGCCCGACGATTTCGCCTTCGCGGGCATCGATCAGGTGCAGGTAGCCCTCGACGTCGCCCACCACCAGGTGGTCGGTGGCATAGGCCGGCGCGGTTAGCGAGCGCCCCTCCAGAGCCTCGTTGCGCCAGATCTCGTTGCCTGACGCGGCATCCACGGCCATGACGTGGCTGGCCTCGTCGACCACGAACAGGCGGTTTCCTACCAGTATCGGGGTGTGGTAACTGGAGAGCTCGCGCGACCACTGCACCTCGCCGGAGGGAGCATCGAGGGCGGCCAGGCGGCCGTTGTAGCTGGTCACGAAGAGCCGGCCGTCCTGGGTGAGAACCGGCTGGCCGGCCAGGTCGACCAGGCGGTCGATATCGCTGCGCCCCTGAGGAATGGCGATGCGTCGCTCCCAGAGTGGCTGGCCGCTGCGGTTGTCCAGCGTCACCAGTCGGCCATTGGCAAAGCCGGCAAAGGTCACCGGGTCGATCACCGTGGGTGTGCCGGTGCCGCGCAGGGTCAGCGAGGGGCGCGGACCACTGTAGACCCAGCGTTCGTCACCGCTGGTGCGATCCAGGGCGGTGACGCGGCCATCGACAGCCTGGACCACCAGCAGCTGCTGGTTGGCCTGGGGGGCCGCCAGTACCTCGCTGGTCACTCGTGCGCGCCACTGGATCTCGCCGCCGGCCTGGTCCAGGGAGAGAACCTCACCGTTGCGGGTGGCCAGGAAGAGGCTGCCGGCAACGGCGGTCAGGCCGCTGGAGACCGGGGTGTCGAGCTTGACCTCCCAGCGGGTCTCACCGCTGTCGGCGTCCAGTGCCTCCACCAGGCCATGGCCGTCGGCGGCGAACAGGATGTCACCGTCCCGGGCCGGGGCAACCGGGTAGCCGGCATCACCCAGCCCCTTGCCGACGTGCTCGCGCCACAGAGTCGCCACCTCGGTAGTGGCGTCCAGGGATTGCAGTTCGCGCGGGGCATACTCGGGTTGGGCCTTGCTGGCGCAGCCAGCCAGCAGGGCCAAGGCGGTGGTGGCGGCAATCAGCAGGGTGGGTCTCATAGGGTGGCCTCCTCGGCGCCGAGATCGTCCAGCTTGAGCTGGACGCCATACAGCGGCTGGTCACGTTCGTCGGCGAGGGTCAGGGCCTCGCGCCAGGCTTCACGGGCCCGGTCGGCTCGCCCCAGGGCATGCTGGGCATCGCCGCGGACCTGGGCGCGCTGGGCGGCCAGGGCCTCGGGCACGCCCTCCAGGGTGGTCAGGGCCGTCTCGGCACTGCCCTCGGCGAGCTGCAGGCGGGCCAGGCGCAGGCGCGCCAGGCCCTCGAGGTAGTCGCGCTCGCTGCCCTCGACCACCGTCTCGAGGGCAGCGCGGGCCCGC
>NZ_JAVLBC010000272.1:0-3365 GCF_031581305.1 Halomonas sp. | reverse complement strand
AATCCTTCTTCTGCCAGTTGCGGAAGCCATCAGCCAGCGGCTCCAGCGGCTCGAAAGACTCAGCATCGGTCATCTCGTCGCTGGCGTCGCCGCGACCCGGCGAGAAGGGCACCAGGATGTCGTGGCCGGCGGCCTTCGCGGCCTGCTCGATGCCCACGCTGCCGCCCAGCACGATGACGTCGGCCACGCTGGCCCCGCTGTCGGCGGCGATCTTCTCGTAGACCTTCAGCACCCTGGCCAGGCGGTCCGGCTCGTTGCCGGCCCAGTCCTTCTGCGGGGCCAGGCGGATGCGCGCACCGTTGGCACCGCCGCGCATGTCGGAGCCGCGGAAGGTACGGGCGCTGTCCCAGGCGGTGCTGACCATCTCGCCGATGGAGAGGCCGCTCCCGGCGATCTGCTTCTTGACGGCCTCGACCGAGTAGTTGGTGTTGCCGGCCGGTACCGGATCCTGCCAGATCAGGTCCTCGTCCGGCACTTCCGGGCCGATGTAGCGCGACTTCGGCCCCATGTCGCGGTGGGTCAGCTTGAACCAGGCGCGGGCGAAGCAGTCCTTGAAGTACTCCGGATCCTTCATGAACTTCTCGCAGATGGCCCGGTAGGTCGGGTCCATCTTCATCGCCATGTCCGCATCGGTCATCATCGGGTTATGGCGAGTGGTCATGTCGGTAGCGTCGACCGGCTTGTCCTCCTCCTTGATGTCGACGGGCTCCCACTGGTTGGCGCCGGCGGGGCTCTTCTTGAGCTCCCACTCATGGCCGAACAGCATGTCGAAGTAGCCCATGTCGAACTCGAGGGGGTTCTTGGTCCAGGCCCCCTCCAGGCCGGAGGTGACGGCGTTGGCGGCCTTGCCCTGCTGGTTGGGGTTGAGCCAGCCGAAGCCCTGGGCCTCGACGTCGGCGGCCTCCGGCTCCGGGCCGAGCGCCTCGGCGTCACCGTTGCCGTGGGTCTTGCCGACCGTATGGCCGCCGGCGGTCAGTGCCGCGGTCTCCTCGTCGTTCATGGCCATGCGGGCGAAGGTCTCGCGGACCTGCTCGGCGCTCTTGAGCGGGTCGGGCTGCCCGTTGACCCCCTCGGGGTTTACATAGATGAGGCCCATCTGCACCGCGGCCAGCGGGTTCTCCATGGTGTCGGGCTTCGCGACGTCCTCGTAGCGGCTGTCGGATGGCGCCAGCCACTCCTTCTCGGCCCCCCAGTAGGTGTCCTTCTCGGGGTGCCAGATGTCCTCGCGGCCGAAGGAGAAGCCGAAAGTCTTGAAGCCCATGGACTCGTAGGCCACGTTGCCGGCCAGAATGAAGAGGTCGGCCCAGCTGACCTTGTTGCCGTACTTCTTCTTGATCGGCCACAGCAGGCGCCGTGCCTTGTCGAGGTTGCCGTTGTCCGGCCAGGAGTTGATGGGAGCGAAGCGCTGGTTGCCGGTACCGCCGCCGCCTCGGCCGTCGGCGATGCGGTAGGTGCCTGCCGCATGCCAGGCCATGCGGATCATCAGGCCGCCGTAGTGACCCCAGTCGGCCGGCCACCAGGCCTGGCTCTCGGTCATCAGGGCGTGCATGTCCTTCTTGAGCGCGTCGAAGTCGAGCTTCTTGACCTCCTCGCGATAGTCGAAGTCCTCGCCCATCGGATCGGTCTTGCGATCGTGCTGATGAAGGATGTCCAGGTTCAGGGACTCCGGCCACCAGTCGGTGTTGGAATGACCGCTGGCGGTCTGGCCTCCGTGCATCACCGGACACTTGCCGGCGTTCTGCTGATCACCCATATCGCTCTCCCATCTGGCTGCGTTGTTGGAATTGCTACCTGTGTATAGAAGATGGCAATCCTGAAGGACAATGAGCCCTGTCAACCATGAGCCGTAAGGCAGCGTGATGATCGGGAACCCTTGTCCTTCCAGTTCAAGCTTCGCTCCTTTGGTCCATTGGCTCAATGTGACATTGACGACCGTGTCGATAGCTATTCTGTATCGGAGGCGGGAGGCGGCATCGCCAGGGTATTTGTCTCGCCCACCAGGAAGGCACGGTTGGCCTCCAGGGCCTCGCGGAGGAAGTCCCAGAGCAGGCGCACCCGGGCCAGGCGACGCTGCTCCTGGCGGGCGGTGATCCAGAACTGGCGGTCGACCGCCACCTCGTCCGCCAGCACGTTCACCAGCGACGCCGAGGCGCTGGCCATGAAGCAGGGCAGGACACCCAGGCCCGCCCCGTGCAGGCAGGCGGCATGCTGGGTGGTGACGCTGGTGCTGCGCATGGCGAAGTGTGGCCCGGGATGGCCCACCACGGCGGGGTCGAGCAGTGGCTCCAGGTAGCTGAGCTGCTCGCTGAAGATCAGGTCGTCGACATAGCCCACCAGGCGGTGGGCACCCAGCTCGGCGAGCCGCTCCGGCCTGCCGTGGCGGGCCAGATACCCTTCGCTGCCGTAAAGGCGCAGCCGGTAGTCACAGAGCCGCGAGATCACCAGGCCCGGGCTCACCGGGCGCTCCACGGTGATAGCCAGGTCCGCCTCGTGGCGGCTCAGGTTGACCACCCGGGGCAGGGCGAGCAGGTCCAGGGTGACGCCCGGATGGCGTTCGCAGAAGGCCGAGAGCAGCGGGGCGATCACCCAGGTGCCGAAGCCCTCGGTCACCCCCAGGCGGATCTGGCCGCTGATCTGGTGGTTCTTGTCGGTGAGGCTCTCGCCCGCCTCGAAGGCGTGGCGGGCCATCTCCTCGGCGTGGGCGAGCAGCTGCTGGCCGGCCTCGGTGAGGTGATAGCCGTGGGTGCTGCGCTCGAACAGCTGGGTGTTGAGCGTCTGCTCGAAGCGCCGGGTGCGCCGCGATAGGGTGGAGTGGTCGAGCCCCAGGCGGCGGGCGGCATCGGTGAGCCGTTCGCTGCGCGCCACCTCCAGGAAGATCTGGATGTCCTGCCAGTCGAGCATGAGATCTCCCGCGGCCTTCTGGTTGTGCGTGAATGCACAAACAATGTGCCCGAGTGCCCGTTGTCACGCCATCCGACGTCTGTATAGACTCGATACCACCACGGTTCGTGTATAGATACACATAAAGTCTAATGTCCCCGCCAGCGCGGCGCCTGACGATGGCCGAACAACGACAAGCCAGGGTCGCGGTCGGGGCAGGAACAGCACAGAGGAGCATGCCACCATGTCCGTTCGCGAGATTCCCATGTACATCGACGGCCAGCCCGTCCAGTCCCAGAGCCAGGAGTGGCGCGACGTGGTCAACCCGGCCACCCAGGAAGTGGTGGCCCGCGTTCCGTTCTGCACCGCCGAGGAGGTCGAGTCGGCCGTGGCCAGCGGCAAGGAGGCCTTCAAGACCTGGCGCAAGGTGCCGCTGGGCAAGCGCATGCGCATCATGCTCAAGCTGCAGGCGCTGATTCGCGACC
>NZ_JAVLBC010000271.1:0-3405 GCF_031581305.1 Halomonas sp. | reverse complement strand
GCGCCCCCCGGACTCACACCTTGCTGAAGATCAGCGTGCCGTTAGTGCCGCCGAAGCCGAAGGAGTTCGACAGGCTGATGTCGATCTTCATGTCGCGCGCGGTGTGCGGCACGTAGTCGAGACGGCAGCCATCCTGGGGGTTGTCCAGGTTGATCGTCGGCGGCGCGACCTGATCGCGAATCGCCAGGACGCTGAACACCGCCTCCACGGCACCTGCCGCCCCCAGCAGGTGGCCGATCATCGACTTGGTGGAACTGACGGCTACCGACTTCGCGGCTTCCCCCATCACCTCTTCGACGGCACGGCTCTCGGCCAGGTCGCCGTGGGCGGTCGAGGTGCCGTGGGCATTGATGTAGTCGATGGCCGCAGGATCGATGCCGGCATCACGGATCGCATTGCGCATGGACCGAGCAGCCCCGTGGCCATCTTCCGGCGGTGCCGTCATGTGGTAGGCATCATCGCTCATGCCGAAGCCGGTGAGCTCGGCGTAGATGGTCGCCCCGCGGGCCTTTGCCTGCTCGTACTCCTCGAGCACGACCACCCCGGCGCCATCGGAGAGCACGAAGCCGTCGCGATCCCGGTCCCAGGGCCGACTCGCTGCGGCCGGATCATCGTTGCGGGTGGAGAGCGCCCGAGCCGCGGAAAAGCCCCCAAGGCCCAGCGGCGTGGTCGCCATCTCGGCGCCCCCGCAGACCATCACGTCGGCATCGCCATAGGCGATAGTGCGGGCGCTGTAGCCGATATTGTGGGTCCCGGTGGTACAGGCCGTGGTGATGGCGATATTGGGACCCCGGAAGCCGTGCTGGATCGCCAGGTTGCCGGAGATCATGTTGATGATCGACCCCGGCACGAAGAAGGGCGAGATTCGTCGCACCCCGCCCTTGAGCAGGGCGCTATGGTTGTGCTCGATCATCGGCAGGCCACCGATCCCCGAGCCGATGGCCACGCCGATGCGATCGGCATTGCCATCGTGACACTCGATCCCGGCATCCTGAATCGCCTGGGCCCCCGCAGCCATTCCGTACTGGATGAAGAGGTCCATCTTGCGGGCCTCCTTGGGATTCAGGTACGGACTGATGTCGAAGTCCTTCACCGACCCGCCGAAGCGCGTGTTGAAGGCGCTGACATCGAAGTGTTCGATGGGCGCGACACCGCTCTTGCCGGCCGTGATGCTGGCCCAGCTCTCCTTCACGGTATTTCCCACCGGCGTGACCAGACCGAGCCCGGTCACCACAACCCTTCTACGAGCCATCAGCTTTCCTCCAGACAACCTTGTTGACACGACCCCGCGACAGGACCGTCATTGCGGGCATTATACCTGAGTCTCCCCGACCTGTACGGGCTCATAGCACGAGAGCCGTCCTGCCTGGGCAGGACGGCTCTCCACGGGGACCTGGCCCCGGACGCCTCAGCGAGCGGTTTCAACCGCCACCTTACTGGTGGGCGTTGACGTAATCGATGGCTTCCTGAACGGTCGTGATCTTCTCGGCTTCCTCATCGGGAATCTCGGTGTCGAACTCCTCTTCGAGCGCCATCACCAGCTCGACGGTATCCAGGGAGTCGGCGCCGAGATCTTCGGTGAAGGAAGAGGAGTTCTGGATGTCTTCTTCCTTGACGTTCAGACGCTCGGCCACAACCTTCTTCACGCGCTCTTCGATGGTGCTCATTATGACGTACTCCAGTCGTTCACATTGGCCGTTCGGAGAACCAGCCGTTAAAGATCCAGATCCGCTAGCCGGAAGCTGCGGAGTAGTTTATAGACGCCCCCGGGTCGGCGCAACCGCGTCCTGCGGGAGGCTTCAACGCATGTTCATGCCACCGTTGACATGCAGGGTCTCGCCGGTGATGTAGCCCGCCGTGTCGCCAGTCAGAAAGCCCACCGCCGCCGCGATCTCCTCGGGGTCACCGAGCCGCGACAGGGGAATCTGGCCGAGCAGTGCCTTGTGCTGCTCCTCCGGCAGGGATTCGGTCATGTCAGTAGCGATGAAGCCCGGCGCCACCGCATTGACGGTGATGGCACGAGAGGCCACCTCACGGGCCAGGGCTCGGGTAAAGCCCTCCATGCCCGCCTTGGCGGCAGCGTAGTTGGTCTGCCCGAGGTTCCCCATGGTGGCCACCACCGAACTGATCGAGACGATGCGGCCGAAACGGGCTCGGGTCATCCCTCGCAGGCAGGCCTTGCTGACACGGTAGACTGACTTGAGGTTGGTATCGATCACCGAGTCCCACTCATCTTCCTTCATGCGCATCAGCAGGTTGTCACGGGTGATACCGGCATTGTTGACCAGGATGGTGGGAGCACCGAACTCCTCGGTGACCGCCTTGACCAGGGCATCGACGCTGGCCTGGTCGGTGACGTCCAGCTTGCGGCCGGCCCCCTCGATGCCCGCCGCGGCGAGATCGGCATCGATCCGCTCGGCCCCGGCATCGCTGGTGGCGGTGCCGATCACGATGCGACCCTGGCGCCCCAGCTCGTGGGCGGTGGCGCGGCCGATGCCGCGACTGGCCCCGGTGATCAGGGCGACTCTACGCTCGGTTGTCATGGTCTCTTCCGTCTAGGTCCGGGAGAAGGATCAGCCATTGACCGCCGGTGATGGACCGACGGCACTCCTGGCCAGTTCGAGAGCCGCAGAGAGACTGTCGGGGTCGTTCACCGCCAGTCCCTTGCTGCCTCGGGCGATTCGCTTGTTGAGTCCGGTGAGCACCTTGCCCGGGCCGCACTCGATGAACACCTGGGCACCCCGGGCGCTTATCGCCTCGATGCAGCTAGTCCAGCGCACTGGCTGGTAGAGCTGCTCGATCAGCCGGGTACGCAGGGTCTCCACGTCGGCATGAGCCTGGGCATCGACGTTCTGGAACACCGTGTAGCGCGGCGAGCGCAGCTCGACCTCCTCCATGGCCACCGCCAGACGCTCGGCGGCGGGGCGCATCAGGTCACAGTGCGATGGGACCGAGACCGGAATCGGCATCGCGCGTTTGGCGCCGGCATCCTGGCAGGCGGCGATAGCTCGCTCCACGGCAGCTTTGCTACCGGCGATCACTACCTGCCCCGGGGCATTGTAGTTGACGGCAGCCACCACGTCGCCGTCAGCGGCCCGGGCACAGGCCTGCTCCACCGCCTCGTCATCGAGACCGAGAATCGCCGCCATGGCGCCCTCGCCAGCGGGGACAGCCTCCTGCATTGCCTCTCCACGCAGCTTCACCAGTCGCACGCCCTGAGCGAAGGGCAGCGCCCCGGCACAGACCAGAGCGCTGTACTCGCCCAGGCTGTGGCCGGCCATGGCCCCGGGACGCGGCCCCTCGAGCTCCTGCCATACACGCCAGACCGCCACGCTAGCGGTAAGCAGCGCCGGTTGGGTGCAGGAAGTGGCATTGAGCGACTCGGCCGGCCCTTCCTGCACCACC
>NZ_JAVLBC010000270.1:0-3442 GCF_031581305.1 Halomonas sp. | reverse complement strand
CCGGCCTGGAGCAGTACCTGCCGCTGTTCTTCGAGCAGACCGCCACCCTCTTCGAGCACCTGGCCGAGGGCACGCGGGTGGCCATGCTGCCCGGGGTGTTCGAGGCCGCCGAGCACCACTGGGCGGCCATCGAGAGCCGCTACGAGAACCTCGGGGTCGATCCGACCCGCCCGCTGCTGCCTCCCCATCGCGCCTTCGTGCCCGTGTCCGAGGCGTTCGGCGCCATCAAGCGCCATCCCCGGGTGGCCCTGACCGACGATGAGGCGCATCGGCATGCCGTGGCGCCGGCCACCCGCACGCCCCCGACGGTGACCGTGAATGCCCGGGCGAAGGAGCCGCTGGCCGCCCTGGAGAGCTTCCTCGCCGACCACCCGGCCACCCGAGTGCTGTTCGTTGCCGAGTCCCGCGGCCGCCGCGAGGCCCTGGAGGAGACCCTGGGGCCGCTGAGGCTCGAGCTACGACACGCGGAGGACTTTCCCGCCTTCCTGGAGAGCGAGGCGCGCCTGGCGATCACCGAGGGCGAGATCGACGCCGGCCTGTGGCTGACCGACCCCGACCTGGCGGTGATCAGCGAGACCGAGCTGTTCGGCGAGGTGGTGCGCCAGAGCCGCCGCCGCGAACGGGCGACCGATGAGAACGAGCTGGCGATTCGCCACCTCTCGGAACTGCGCCCCGGCGCCCCGGTGGTCCACCAGGCCCATGGCGTGGGCCGCTACAAGGGGCTCGAGACGATCGAGGCCGGTGGCCAGGCCGCCGAGTTCGTGACCCTGGAGTATGCCGACGGGGCCCGGCTCTACGTGCCGGTGGACAGCCTGCACCTGATCTCGCGCTACGCCGGCGCCGACGACGAGCTGGCGCCCCTGCATCGCCTGGGCTCGGATCAGTGGGAGAAGGCACGACGGCGCGCCGCCGAGAAGATCCGCGACACCGCCGCCGAGCTGCTCGACATCTATGCCCGCCGCGAGGCCCGGGAGGGCTTTGCCTGCGCGGCGCCCGACGCGGAGTACGCCCGCTTTGCGGCCAGTTTCCCCTTCGAGGAGACGCCCGACCAGCGCGCCGCCATTCAGGCGGTGATCGGCGACATGACCGCGCCGCGCCCCATGGACCGGGTCGTCTGCGGCGATGTGGGCTTCGGCAAGACCGAGGTCGCCATGCGGGCGGCCTTCCTGGCCGTGAACTCCGGCCGCCAGGTGGTGGTGCTGGTGCCCACTACCCTGCTCGCCCGCCAGCACTACGAGAACTTCCGCGACCGCTTCGCCGACACCGCGGTGAACATCGAACTGATCTCGCGCTTCACCTCGGGCAAGGGGCAGGCCGCCTCCCTGAAGCGCATCGAGGAGGGCCAGGCGGACATCGTCATCGGCACCCACAAGCTGCTGTCGAAGAACACCAAGCTGCCGCACATGGGGCTCTTGATCATCGACGAGGAGCATCGCTTCGGCGTGGCCCAGAAGGAGCGCCTCAAGAGCCTGCGCGCCGAGGTCGATATCCTGACCATGACCGCCACGCCGATCCCGCGGACGCTGAACATGGCGATGAGCGGCATCCGCGACTTGTCGATCATTGCCACCCCGCCGGCGCGGCGCCTCTCGGTGAAGACCTTCGTCCAGCAGCGTGACGAGGCGGTGATCAAGGAGGCGATCCTGCGCGAGATCCTGCGCGGCGGCCAGGTCTACTTCCTGCACAACGAGGTCAAGACCATCGAGACCACCGCCGAGACGATACGCGAGCTGGTGCCGGAGGCACGCGTCGGCGTCGCCCACGGCCAGCTGCCGGAGCGCTCCCTGGAGCGGGTGATGTCGGACTTCTACCACAAGCGCTTCAACGTGCTGATCTGCTCGACCATCATCGAGACCGGCATCGACGTGCCCAGCGCCAACACCATCGTCATCGAGCGAGCCGACAAGTTCGGCCTGGCCCAGCTCCACCAGCTGCGCGGCCGGGTCGGGCGCAGTCACCACCAGGCCTATGCCTACCTGCTCGCTCCGCCGCCGAAGGCGATGACCAAGGATGCGGTCAAGCGGCTGGAGGCCATTGCCGGTGCCGAGGACCTGGGCGCGGGCTTCACCCTGGCCAGCCACGACATGGAGATCCGTGGTGCGGGCGAACTGCTCGGCGAGGAGCAGAGTGGCCAGATGGAGGCCGTCGGCTACGGCCTCTACATGCAGATGCTCGACCGGGCCGTGACGGCGATCCGCGAGGGCCGCACGCCCAACATCGAGGCGCCGCTGGACCAGGGCGTCGAGGTCAGCCTCAACCTGCCGGCCTTGATCCCCGATGACTACCTCCACGACGTCCAGCAGCGCCTGGTGATGTACAAGCGCATCGCCAGCGCCAGCGACGAGGCCGAGCTCAAGGAGCTGCAGGTGGAGATGATCGACCGCTTCGGCCTGCTGCCGGCCCCGGTGAAGACCCTGTTGCGCCAGACCCGCTTGCGCCAGCGCGCCGAGCGCCTGGGCATCACCCGCCTGGAGGCCGGCCCCGAGAAGGGCCGGGTGATCTTCTCCGGCCAGACCGCCGTCGACCCGCTGGTGCTGGTGGAGTTGATCCAGCGGGCGCCGGAGCGCTATCGCCTGGACGGTGCCGATACCCTGCGCTTCGAGGCGGACATGGAGAAGGAAGAGGCGCGCTTCCAGGCGGTGGAGCAGCTGCTCGAGACCCTCAACCGCAAGGCCGAGGCAGCGTAGAGTGACGAGCGGACAAGCGGCCAAGCGGCCAAGCGGCCAAGCGGCCAAGCGGCCAAGCGGCCAAGCGGCCAAGCAGATGTTCAACGAGAAAGTGGAGCACAGTTACTACTTGCTGCCGGCGCGTCGCTCCGCTGGCGAAGAGCCTGCCGTCCGGCGATACTGTCCTTGCAGAGCCCCATGGTGGGCCCGGTGCAGCCCCCGCCCCATGGCCTGCCCCCTGGCAACAACGAGAACATGACGTCAATGAAACACGCTTCCCCGCTCGGGCGCGTCGCCCGATTCGCTACGGCGCTGGGGCTCTGTGCCACCCTGACCGCGCCGCTGAACGCCGGCACCGAGACGTGGCCCCGCGGCCACTACCCCCTTCCCGCGGAGGGGGACCTGGTCGGCGAGGTCTATACCATCGTCGCCGAGAGCGGTGACACCCTGATCGATATCGGCCACGAGCACGGCATCGGCTACGAGGAGATGGTGCGCGCCAATCCCGACATCAGCATCTGGGCGCCCTTCGAGGGCACGGAGGTGGTGATTCCCGGTCGGTTCATCCTGCCCGACGGGCCCCGCGAGGGCCTGGTGGTCAACGTGGCGGAGATGCGTCTCTACTACTACCCCCCGGCCGAGGAGGACGAGACGCCGCGTGTCGAGACCTACCCCATCGCCGTGGGGCGCATGGACTGGCAGACCCCCCTGGGCACCACCCGCATCACCGAGAAGGTCAAGGATCCGGCCTGGTATCCGCCCGAGTCGATCATCAG
>NZ_JAVLBC010000043.1:0-18051 GCF_031581305.1 Halomonas sp. | reverse complement strand
CTCGGCCAGGCGGCCAAGAACCGCCGGCTGGCGGCCGCTGGCAATCACCGTGACCGCACCGGAGCGGGCCGCCAGCCGGGCCGCCCGCACCTTGGTGGCCATGCCGCCGCGGCCCAGCACCCCACCGCCACCGGCCACCGCGGCCAGGCTCGGGTCATCGGCGCGCCCCTCGGCGATCAGCCGCGCTTCGGGGTTGCCGCGCGGGTCGGCATCGAACAGCCCCTCCTGATCGGTGAGGATCACCAGGGCGTCGGCCTCCAGCAGGTTGGCCACCAGGGCCCCGAGGGTGTCGTTGTCGCCGAAGCGGATCTCGTCGGTGACCACGGTGTCGTTCTCGTTGACCACCGGCACCACCCGCAGCGCGACCAGGGTGCGCAGCGCCGACCGGGCATTCAGGTAGCGCTTGCGGTTGGAGAGATCGTCGTGGGTGAGCAGCACCTGAGCGGTGAGCAGGCCATGGCGGGCGAAGTGGCTCTCGTAGCACTCGGTGAGCCCGTTCTGGCCCACCGCCGCCGCGGCCTGGAGCTCGTGGACCGCCGAGGGCCGGGCCTGCCAGCCGAGACGCACCATGCCGGCCGCCACCGCGCCGGAGGAGACCAGCACTACCTCGATGCCACGGCGATGCAGTTCGGCGATCTGGTCCACCCAGGCGCCGATAGCCGTGTCGTCGAGGCCGCGGCCATCGTTGGTCAGCAGCGCACTGCCGATCTTCACCACCACTCGGCGGGCACGTTTCAGGGCCTCGCGGCCGACCACCTGCTCGTTGCGTTCCATCCTTATCCTCGGCTCACCCGTCAACGGGCACCCAGCTTGCGGATCGACCGCCCTCAGGGCGCGTACTCGACCTCGACATCATAGTCGTCGTCATCGAAGTCGTCGTCATCCTCCTGGTCGCGCGGACGCTTGCGACCCAGGCGGGCCTCGGTGCGGGCCACCGCCTCGTCTTCCATGCGGGAACGCATCTCGCGGGCTCGTTCAGCGGCCTCCTCGTCCTCGTTCTCGAGGCGGCGCTGCTCGGTGAGCCAGCGGTAGGCGGCCTGCACCAGGGCATCGGTGCCGTCGCTGGAAATCGCCGAGATGCGGAATACCGGCCCTTCCCAGCCAAGCCGACGGATGATCTCGTCGGCCACCGCCTCGCGCTCCTCGGCCGGCAGCAGGTCGAGCTTGTTGAGCACCAGCCAGCGCGGCAACTCGGCGAGCGTCGGAGAGAATTCGCCCAGCTCGTGGGCGATCGCCTCGGCGGCCGCCACCGGGTCAGACTCGTCGAAGGGTGCCACGTCCACGACATGGAACAGCAGCCGAGTGCGGGTCAGGTGCTTGAGGAAGCGCAGCCCCAGGCCGGCGCCGTCGGAGGCGCCCTCGATCAGACCGGGCACGTCGGCCATCACGAAGTGCTCGTGCTGGCCGAGCTTCACCACGCCCAGGTTGGGCACCAAGGTGGTGAACGGATAGTTGGCCACCTTGGGCTTGGCCGCGGAGACGGCGCGGATCAGTGTCGACTTGCCGGCGTTGGGCAGGCCCAGCAGGCCCACGTCGGCCATCACCTTCATCTCGAAGCGCAGGTTGCGGCGCTCGGCCTCGGTGCCCGGCGTAGTGCGCCGCGGAGCCCGGTTGGTGGAGGACTTGAAGTGGATATTGCCAAGCCCCCGGCGACCGCCCTGGGCAACAAGCACCACCTGGCCGATCTCGGTGACATCGGCAATCACCTCGAGGGTGTCCTCGTCGATCACCGTGGTCCCCACCGGCACCTTGACGTGCAGGTCCTCGCCGGCGCGCCCGCTCATCTGCCGCCCCTGGCCGGGCTGGCCGTTCTGCGCCTTGTAGAAGCGCTGGTACTTGAAGTCGATGAGGGTATTGAGGGCATCGTCACCGATCAGGTAGACGCTGCCGCCATGGCCGCCATCGCCGCCATCGGGCCCGCCCTTGGGTACGTACTTCTCGCGGCGGAAACTCAGGCAGCCGTTGCCACCCTTGCCGGCTTCCACGATGATCGAGGCTTCGTCGACGAACTGCATCTTTCACTCTCCTGACGGCCTGTGCCGCCATGATACAAGAAGGCCCCGCCTGGGCGGGGCCTTCTCGCTGCAAGCGTCAGGGGTCTCAGGCGGAGACAATACTGACGAACTTGCGGTTCTTCGGACCCTTGGTCTCGAACTTGACCACGCCCTCATCCAGTGCGAACAGCGTGTGGTCCTTGCCGATACCGACGCCAGTGCCGGCGTGGAACTTGGTGCCACGCTGGCGGACGATGATGTTGCCCGGGTTGACGACCTGGCCGCCGAACAGCTTGACGCCAAGGCGTTTGGATTCGCTGTCGCGACCGTTACGGGTAGAGCCCGCTGCCTTCTTGTGAGCCATTGCAAAATCCTCGCTCGTTCAGGGGAGTATCTCGAAAAGCGTTCCGCTGGCGCGGCGCTTACGCAGAGATCCCGGTGATCTTGACTTCAGTGAACCACTGGCGGTGGCCCTGACGCTTCATGCTGTGCTTGCGACGACGGAACTTGATGATGGTGACCTTGTCGCCACGACCGTGTGAGACGACCTCGGCCGCCACCTTGGCGCCATCGACCAGCGGGGCGCCAACTGTGACGTCCTCGTCGTTGCCCACCAGCAGGACTTCATCGAACTCGATGGTGTCGCCGGTCGGCACTTCCAGTTTCTCGAGCTTGAGAGTCTGGCCTTCCTGAACGCGGTACTGCTTGCCACCGCTTTTAATCACTGCGTACATACTTTTCTCTCCAGGACTCATCGGGTGTTGGCTCTTCATCGACCTGCTGCGAGTGGCGCCCCTTCCGGCAGCCATCTGACAGGGAGCGTGATGAGTGGGTCGCGGATTATAACCGCGGGAGAACGACCGCACAACCCGCGAGGCGCCCTCTCGAGAACGAGGCCGGCGCGCCTGCCGAGGGCCCGCCAGCCCTGGCTTGACGCCCCCATGGGGGCCCCATAGCATGGCCGGCAACCCGATGCCAGATGGGGCGCCCGTCGCCCCGGCCCCACCTAACCGTCGAAACCACTTCCATGCCAGCCAACGCCGCACCGCCCCAATCACCCGGCCCCGCTCCCGCGTCGCCGCCTCATGCCGCGGTCGCCGATGACTTTCTCGCCGTGAACCGCACGATCATGGACCAGCTCGCCTCGCGCATTCCGCTGGTGGAGACCATCGGCCAGTACATCATCGAGAGCGGCGGCAAGCGGCTGCGCCCGCTGCTGGTGCTGCTGGCGGCGCGCTCGCTGGGCTATGCCGGCGACCGGCATATCACCCTGGCCACCCTGGTCGAGTTCATGCACACCTCGACGCTGCTGCATGATGACGTGGTCGACGAGTCCCACCTGCGCCGCGGCAAGGCCACGGCCAATGATGCCTGGGGCAATGCCCCCTCGGTGCTGGTAGGCGACTTCCTCTACTCCCGCTCCTTCCAGATGATGGTCGAGGTCGGTTCCATGCGCATCATGGACGTGCTCTCGCGGGCCACTTGCACCATCGCCGAGGGCGAGGTGCAGCAGCTCACCAACGTGGGCAACCCTGACACCGAGGAGGCGGCCTACTTCGAGACCATCCAGGGCAAGACCGCCATGCTCTTCGAGGCGGCCTCCCACAGTGGCGCCATCCTCGCCGATGCCACCCCGGAACAGGAAGTGGCGCTGCAATACTACGGCCGCCACCTGGGCCTGGCCTTCCAGCTGATCGATGACCTGCTCGACTACCAGGGCGACGCCGAGGCGATGGGCAAGAATGTCGGCGACGACCTTGCCGAGGGCAAGCCGACCCTGCCGCTGATCCAGGCCATGGTCGCCGGCACCCCCGCGCAGCGAGACCTGGTGCGCCGGGCCATTCGCGAGGGCGGCCTGGAGCACCTGGACGAGGTGCTGGCCATCGTGCGCGACACCGGCGCCCTGGACTACACCCGGGCCCGCGCTGAAGAGATGGCCGACAGGGCCCTGGCACAGCTCGACGCCCTGCCCGAGAGCCCCTTCCGCGACAGCATGGCCCAACTCGCCCGCCTGGCCGTCGACCGGCAGAACTGAGCGGCACAAAGCCGCTCGAGGGGCTTGCATGCCGGCAAGGCTTGCGTATAATGCGCCACGTCGGTCAGTACAGGCCCGACGCAAGAAACATTCGGAGTATAGCTCAGCTTGGTAGAGCGCTGCCTTCGGGAGGCAGAGGTCGTAGGTTCGAATCCTGCTACTCCGACCAAGAACATCAGTAAAAACGGCCACTTAGCTCATCAGAGCGGTGGCCGTTTTTCGTTGTGCCTTGCTTTAGGTGACACCCGTCTGTGCCAGCGAGAATATTGCCCCTTCCGTGATCTCATCAGGAGGGTCCAGCCATGCAGCAATCCGGATATAACGTTCCCCTCACTCAGGTACGGGAAGAACCGGGTCATGCTGCGCCTGAAGGCTTGCTGGGGGCCCTATGCCACCCCACGGCGCACCAGATCACGCGCTGGCCTGGAAGACTGGCTGCAGTCCCGCTTTCTGCGACATGCCGGCAACGCTGCCGTGGCCCTGCAGGTCCTCCCGCTCGAACATGGCCTCATGGTCAGCCAACACACGGTGGAGCGCGCCTGTGCGCCTTCCCCCAGGCGCTGGCCGTTTAACCGACAGCTGCAGATCGACTTCAGCAGTTGCCAGATCACCATCGACGGCGAGCCGGAGCAGGGTTGTCGAGGAGTCGTGACGAACGGCATCTTTCATCAGGCCATCTCTTTCTTCTCTTCAGACATCGGGTGGCCAGCGGTTGAGTAACGCCAGGGCATCATCGGCCGCGATGGGTCGGCTGAACAGGTACCCCTGAATCACATCGCATCCCGACTCTTGCAGCATGGCGCGCTGAGCCTCGGTTTCGACCCCCTCGGCGACGACGTGCAAGCCCAGGCCCCGGGCGATGCGGATGATGCCATCGATCAGGTCCACGGCTTGTGGATCGTTGGGCAGGTCATCAATGAAGCTCTTGTCGATCTTGAGACTGTCGATCGGCAGGCGCTTGAGGTAGCTCAGCGATGAATAGCCGGTACCGAAGTCATCCAGAGCCACGGCGATGTTGTGATCGCGGAGGTCGCGCATGGTCTGGATCGCCCTGGCCATATCGACCATCAGGCTCTCCTCGGTGAGCTCCAGGGTCAACCGCTCGGGTGAGAGCCGATACGCCTCCAGGGTGGCGAGAACGCGGTCCGCAAACCCCCGCTCGTAGAATTGCCCGGCGGGGATGTTGATGGCTATCCGCAAGGGGGCATCACTGGGTTGAAGGGGCCAGTGCGGCGCTCTCTCGCAAACCGATCTCAGCGACCATTCCGTCATCAGCCGTGACAGCCGGGCATTCCTCTCTGCAACAGGCACGAATTCTCGGGGACTCACGCTGCCCAGCTCCGCATCCTGCCAGCGTGCCAATGCCTCGAAACCCACGATGCGGCTACCGTCGGCGACCACCAGGGGCTGGTAGTGCTTGATCAACCGATCCTCGAGCATCGCCGGTTCCAGGCGTTGCTCGATCGAGTGCCAGCGCACGGCGCTTTCCTCCGCCTGCCGGCTGAAGACATGCAAGCCTTCATGCGACCGAGGAAACTTGAGGGCAGTGCGCGCCCTTTCCAACAGATCCTCGGGGGTCGTGCCGTCGTCGGGGGACAGGCTGATGCCCACGTCGATATCCGGACGTATCGTTATCTCGTCCAGTTCGATGGGCCTTGCAACCTTGTTGGCAATGGGAGTGACCACCTCGAAGAGGTCACGCGCTGAATGCAGCGGTATCACGGCGCCGAAGCGGGCCAGGCTCAAGTGGCCAGCGGCCATGACCTGGATATCGGACGCGGTCAGACGCTCGGCCAGGCAATGCAGGATATTGTCTCGGATACTGCGTCCATGGACACGACTGATCTCGTCGAGATTGTTCAAACGCAGATGCAGCACGGCGAGATAATGTCCCTCCTTGTCTGCCATCTGGATCAGGTGGGTAAGGGTATCCCCGAACAGCGTCTCGTCAGGGAGGCCAGTGCGGGTATTGCGCCGGGTGAGGTGATTCACCTGCTGTCGGGCAGCGATCAGGGCATGGTCGTGATTGATCAACTCTTCCACGAGGTGGCCGAAGGTTACCAGCCAGGAACGCTGCACCCGGGAGAGATAGCGAGGGCGGGTGTCGATGATGCACAGGGTGCCAAGGGGTTGGCCGGTGGGCCCACGCAGGACGGTACCCATATAGAAGCGAACGAAGGGGCTGTCCACCACGACGGGGTGGTGGCGGAAGAAGTCGTCTTCCAGGGCATCGGGAACCTCCAGCACGTCCTGCTGGAGGGCATGGACACAGAAGGACGCCTCAAGAGACGTTTCAGCCACCTCCACCCCGACGGCTGACTTGAGCCATTGACGATCCTCGTCGACCAAGGTCACCACGGCCATGGGAACCCTGAAGATCTCTGCGACAAGACGCGTGTAGCGGTCGAAACGCTCCTCCTGTGGGGTGTCCAGGATACCGAGAGAGTGGAGTTCTGCGAGCCGAGCTTTCTCATCGAGGGGTACGATAATGTCGCGTTCGGCCATGGCGAGCTTTCCTGATGATGCACCACTCCCTCACTGTTGAGCAGATTTGTGTGGGGTGTGGCGGCATGGTGGGAGGGATATCGACTCAGCTTCTATTGAATTCGGGAGAACGGAGTGGATCGCCCTGATTCCTCAACAACGGTGCAGTCTGTCATGAATCCCGAAAGGCGGTATGCCCTCGAGAAAAGTGTGATGGGCTAACCCTGCTCGTGGGGTGGCTGTGATGGCGAAGCGGCGACGCGAGTACTTGTCCGGCGTCGCCTCGAGAGAGCCGGCACCTCTTCACACACGCCCGGTAGGGTGGCCATTAATTGCCAGAAATGAATCTAGACCCGTTCAAAGATAGTCGGTTCTTGGCGGCCGTGCGATGGACTCAGGCTAAATTAGTTATACTTAACTTAATATGGCAGACAGAGGTCCTGACTGCCCTTATGGGCTCCCTTATCGGCCCGGCTGGTACGCGGTGTTCGAGAAAGGTGAAGCCCCCCTGGACCACCTGACAACCGGGTTATTCGGCTGCCCGACCAGATTAAAGACACACTGGCAATGCGGTTATAGAGCGCTTCTCCGGCTCTCTGAAGAGTGAATGGCTGGCGGGGCAGCCTACTGAACCCGCCAGGCAGCGAAGCGCGACGTCGTGACCTGTACCGAGATGGCGCACAACAGCTGCCGGCTCCACTCAGTCTTGGCCACCACGCGCCGAGGGAAGTCGAGAAGATCGCGGAAGCCGCTTAATCAAAGTGGCCACTACGACTTGTCCAGAACACGGCCGACAGACACGACCTGCCGAAGGCCGTGCCCGACGGGACCGCTCAGGTCACAGTGATGACGGTGCAGCCGGCGGTGTGGCTGACCTTGTGAGAGACGCTGCCGAACACCATACCGCGCACGTCGCTGACCCCGCGGCTGCCCATGACGATGGCATCGACGCCGAGCGACTCGGCCTCGCCGTTTATCAGTTCCGCCGGGTGGCCCTGGCGGACCACCTCCTTGACCTCGATGCCGGCGAGGTCGACGATGGCCCGGGCCTTGTCGATCGCCTTGCGGGCCTCCTCCTTCATCCCGACCGCCAGCTTCTCGCGATCCTCCTGAGTGAAGGGCTCGACACCACCACCGGTGAACAGGCCGATGTTGTCCGGCGGGAACTCGGCCACAGTCATCAAGTACAGAGTGGCGGACATCCCCTTCGCCAGCTGTGCGGCCACCTGGAGCGCCTTCACGGCATGAGTGGAACCGTCGACGGGAACGAGGATTGATTGGTACATGATATCTTCCCTTTCAGTGACATACCGGGATACCGCGCGGCATCCCTCCTAAATTCTAGCCTAGACGCTGTCGGCCATCAGGCAATGTCCTGGATCAAACGCTCCAGCCGAAACCCAGCACCGGCATGGCCAGGACAAACACCACCAGAGTGATGACCAGGATCGCCGCCAGGCCCACGAGGGCCCCGGCACGCATCATTTCCGCCACGCTCAGCCGGCCGCTGCCAAAGACCACGGCATTGGGCGGGGTCGCCACCGGCAGCATGAAGGCGCAACTCGCCGCCATGGCCACCGGTACCGAGAGCAGCAGCGGACTGGCACCCAGGCTCACTGTCAGCGAGGCGGTCAGCGGCAGGATCGCCGCCGCGGTGGCGGTATTGCTGGTCACGTGACTCATCAGCATCACCACCACCACGACCATCGCCACCATACCCCAGGTGGGCCAGGCACCGAAGGCTCCCAGCCCCTCGGCCACCGTCGCGGCCAGGCCGCTACCCTCGATCGCCGTGCCCAGGCTGAGCCCACCGCCGACCAGCACCAGAACCCCCCAGGGCAGCTGACGGGCGCTGTCCCAGTCCATCAGGAACTGGCGCTGGCGCCAGCGGGCCGGCACCACGAACAGCAGCAGGGCCCCGATCACGGCGATGCCGGCATCGCTGAGCGACACCTGCAGCCAGGCCTCCAGCAGCGGCCGGGTGACCCAGGCCAGGGCGACGAGGGCGAAGACCGCCGCCACGCGCTGCTCGGGGGGACTCATACGCCCCAGGTCCTCGGCCTGCTCGCGGAGCATCTGCGACACGCCCGGCAGCTCATCGTGGCTCACCGGGTAGACCCAGCGGGTCAGCAGCCACCAGGCGAGCGCCAGCAGCAGCAGGGCGGGGGGCACGGCCACCAGCATCCATTGGGCGAAACCGATCTCGATGCCGTAGTTGTCGGCCATGAAGCCGGCGAGCAGCGCATTGGGCGGCGTGCCGATCAGGGTGCCCATGCCACCGATGTTGGCGGCCAGGGCGATGCCCAGCAGCAGCGTCAGGGCCATGTGGTGACTGGCGCCCTCGCCGCCTTCCCGCTCCAGCATGGTCAGTACCGAGATGCCGATGGGCACCATCAACGCCGCGGTGGCGGTATTGCTGACCCACATGCTCAGCCCCGCCGTGGCGACCATGAAACCGCCCACCAGCCGATCCGGGCGCAGCCCGGAGAGGCGCAGGACCAGCATGGCGATACGCCGATGCAGACTCCAGCGCTGGATCGCCTCGGCCAGCAGGAAGCCACCGAGGAAGAGAAAGATCAGCGGATTGGCGTAGGGCGCGGCCACCTGGTCGATGGGCGCCACTCCCATGAGCGGCAACACGGCCACCGGCAACAGGGCGGTGACCGCGATGGGCACCGGCTCCAGCACCCACCAGATCGCCATCCAGGCAGTCAGTGCCACCACCTGCCAGGCGGCCGACGGCATGTCCGCCGGAGCCTCCATTAACGCCAGCAGCAGGAAAGCCAGCGGCCCCAGCGCCAGCCCCAGAGGGACCTTGAGGCGCGTCAGGCGTGATGGCGATGCCACCGTGGCATCTACGGACGTCGAGTCGGTCATGGCTCCTCCCTGTTGTCGGCTGCCCCCAGCATACATGGGTGGCGAATGACCTCAGAGCCAGGGCTCCAGCCCCAGCACGCCACCGAGACAGGCAAGGAAACGCGCCCATGCCGAGCCCGGCTCACGCTCGAGGTGGACCGGCCGGCCATCGATCAGCGTCAGCCAGTGCAGCCGCCCTCGGGCGTCGAGTTCGAGGACATAGCTCTGCTGCGGGCCCACACCCTCGGCCACGAATTCCGTGAAGTCACTGAGCAGCGGCTCGCTCTCGGCCAGCACCCCCACCTCGGTGTTCCACCATACCGAACGAGGGTCGGCATTGGCCGAACCCACGAAGAGCCGGTCCTGATCGATGCCCAGCGCCTTGATGTGCAGCACCGAGGCGGAGCTGCCGACACTCTCGTCGCGCGGATCGCCGTCGCCCTCCAGATCGCCGCGCAGCTCGAAGAGCGCCACGCCACTCTCCAGCAGCGCCGCCCGGTAGGGCGCATAGGCACCGTGGACGACCGGCACGTCGGAGGCCTCCAGAGAGTTGGTGACCACCGTCACTTCGATGCCCGCCTCGGCAAGAGCCTGCAGTCGACGACTGCCCGCCTCGGTGGGCACGAAATAGGCCGAGACCAGCAGCAACCGCGACTCGGGGGTCACCCGCTGCGCCAGCTGTCCGGCCATGGTCTCGACCAGCGCCGGGCGGCCGCGGCGGGCCGGCTTGCCTGGTGGGTCCCAGAGGGCCTCGGCCTCTCCCCAGTGCAGCGCATCAGTCAGCTGGCTTCGGAAACGGCTCTCGTAGCGCTCGCTTAGGACGGTAAAGTAGGTTGAGGCGGTGCGCGCCTCGAGCCAGACGGCCAGGCGGTCACGCAGTGCCTGCCAGGCGTCGGGGTCGGCCCGGCGGTAGCGCCTGATGGGCTGTGCCAGGCCATGGTTCCAGTAGAGGTCGAAGCTGCGCGACAACGGCTCCATCACCGGCCCCAGAGCCAGCAAATCGAGGTCGGCGAAGTTGCGTGGGGAGCCGGCGTTGTAATATTCGTCGCCCAGGTTGCGCCCGCCGACGATCCCCACGGCGTTGTCGGCGAGCCACAGCTTGTTGTGCATGCGCCGGTGCTGGCGGCCGGCTACCGGCAGCGAGGCCAGCACCCGGCTGACCAGGTGGCCTCGCCCCAGCGAGAGGGCATTATAGACTCGCACCTGGATACGCGGATGGCTGTCCAGGGCGGCCAGGCGCGCATCCTGGCCGACGGCCCCGATGTCGTCGAGCAGCAGTCTGACCGTCACGCCACGCTCGGCGGCCTCCAGCACCCGGAGCAGAAGGGCCCGGGTGGTGATGCCGTCACCCATCAGGTAGGTCTGGATATCCAGGCGCTGCTCGGCCTGGTCGGCGAGCAGCGAGCGCATGGCGAAGGCATCGTGGCCGTCAGCGAGTAGCGCCAGGCCACTCAGCCGGCCATGGGGCTCAGCCTGGTCCCGGGCCCAGTGGCCCAGGGCGGTGGAGGCGACCGCCTCGGGCGTCAGGGCCGTGGCGTGCTCGCGGAGGACCGGGGAGGCGGTACAGCCAGCCAGGAGCAGGAGCAGTGCCAACACTCCACCCCGCCAAGGGTGCCCTGCGAGCCAGTCAGTCCGCATCGTCATCGTCGTCGGCCAGACGCCTGGCCATGGCCTTGCGCGCCCTGTTGCGGCGGTAGAGGCGCACCAGGGCGATCCACAGGGCGGCGGCCACCATGGCGGCCAGGGTCCAGCCCTGCCAGGGACGCGCGGCATCCCCCATCAGGGTCTCCAGGGTGAGGATGAGGATGAAGCCCGTCGCCTGGCTGGCGATCGCCAGGGCGCGCAGGGTATCGAAGGCCGGTCTTGCCATTAGTGCTCCCGCTGGATGACAGCCCTGCCCGCCGGCAGTAGGCTTGGCGAAACGAATCTGCCCAGTGTAACCGCTGCGGCGCCAGCCGCCGACCTCTCGGGAGTCACCGCCACGACATGGATGCCATCGCCCTGGGGCCCGTCTTGATCGCGTTGCCGCGCGTCTATGCCTTCCTCGCCGCCCTGGTCCTGCTGGGCGCCAGCGCCTTCCTGCTCGGCCTGCCCCGGGGCCGCCATGCCCATTGGTTCAACGGCCTGCTGCTGGCCTGGCTGGTCGGTGCCCGCCTGGGGCATGGGCTGATGAACCTGGCCGCCTATGCCGAGGCGCCACTGGACATCCTCAAGCTCTGGCAACCCGGCTACCATGGCCTCTGGGGCCTGCTGGCCGCGCTGGGCTGGACTGCCTGGTCACTGCGCGACCGACTGGGGGCGATGCTGGGCGGCATGGGCCTGGCGCTGGGCGCCTCGCTGCTGTGGCTGACGCTGGTGACCCTGGCGCCCCTGGGGGGCGGCATGGCCCTTCGCGCACTGCCCGACCTCGCCCTGGAGAACCTCGAGGGCGAGACGGTGAACCTGGCCTCGCTGGAGGGTGAGACGGTGATCGTCAACCTCTGGGCCACCTGGTGCCCACCCTGCCGGCGCGAGATGCCTCTTTTAGCGAAGGCCGATGCCCGAGAGGGCGTGCGCGTGGTGATCGTCAACCAGGGCGAGGACCTGCTGCAAGCGGTGCGCTACCTCGACGAGCAGGGGTTCGATTTCCGTCACGCCCTGCTCGACCCTCGACAGCAACTGATGGTGCTGACCGAATCCCCGGGCCTGCCCACCACCCTGCTCTTCGATGCCGAGGGCCGCGCCCTGGATCAGCACGTCGGCGAGCTCACCCGCGCCAAACTGGCGGAATGGCTGGAAGATCGCTGATCGGCACCGAAGTGCTTAAGCCGCGACGGGCTTTGCTGTAAGATACCGCGCCCTGTCGCCGCCGAGCCGGGTGTGGCCAGCGGCACCGAACCGATCCCAAGCATCCCCGAGGCACCATGAGCGACTTCTCTCCCGGCCAGCGCTGGATCAGCGACGGCGAGGCCGAACTCGGCCTGGGCACCATCCTCAACGTCGACGCCCGCAGCGTCACCGTGCTCTTCGGCGCCAGCCAGGAAACCCGCACCTACAGCAGCCGCAACGCGCCCCTGACCCGGGTGGCCTTCGGCAGCGGCGACCGCATCCAATCCGCCGATGGCTGGCAGATGACCGTCGACGACAGCAAGGAGGTCGGCGGCCTGATCGTCTATATCGGCGAGGGCGACGCTGGCGAGCTCTGCGAGCTACCCGAGGCGCGGCTCGCCGACACCATGCAGTTCGACCAGGCCCGCGACCGCCTGCTCACCGGTCAGGTCGACCGCAATGACTGGTTCGATCTGCGCTTTCGCACCCTGCATCACTTCCACCGCATCGAGCAGAATCCGGCACTGGGGCTGGCCGGCCCGCGCATTGACCTGATCCCCCACCAGCTCTATATCGCCGACGAGGTGGCCCGCCGCCATGCGCCGCGGGTGCTGCTGGCCGACGAAGTGGGACTGGGCAAGACCATCGAGGCGGGGCTGATCCTGCACCGCCTGCTGCTCACCGGCCGCGCCGAGCGGGCGCTGATCCTGGTGCCGGCGAGCCTGTCCCACCAGTGGCTGGTTGAGCTGCTGCGCCGCTTCGCCCTGGAGGTCACTCTGCTCGACGAGCAGCAGAGCCAGGCCCATGGCGACGCCAACCCCTTCGACGCCGGCCAGCTGGTGCTGGCCAGCCAGGACTGGCTGTTCGCCAATCCACACCGCCAGCAGCAGGTGCTGGCCTGCGAGTGGGATCTGCTGATCGTCGACGAGGCCCACCACCTGGACTGGAGCCCGGAACAGAGCAGCCCCGGCTATGACTGTGTCGGGCACCTGGCCGCCCAGGTGCCCGGCATCCTGCTGCTTACCGCCACCCCGGAGCAGATGGGTCTCACCAGCCACTTCGCCCGGCTGCGCCTGCTCGACCCGGATCGCTACCACAGCCTCGAGGCCTTCCGCGAGGAGGAGCAGCACTATGTGGAGGTGGCGGAGGCGATCGACGCCCTGGAGCGCCTGCCGGGCGATGACGCCGACCGCTCGCGGGTCGCCGCGGTGATTGCCGAGCCCGACAGCCTGGCCCTGCTCGACACCCTGGCCGACCCCGAGCGCAGCGACGACCAGCACACCGCCGCCCGCGACCAGCTGCGCGACCAGTTGCTGGACCGCCATGGCACCGGCCGGGTGATGTTCCGCAACAGCCGCCGCCACGTGGGGGGCTTCCCGGAGCGCCGCCTGCACATCACGGCGCTCGAGGCCCCCGCCTCCTACCGCCGGGTGCTGCGCCGCCTGGCACGCGACGAGGACTACCTGGACGAGCTGCTGATCGAGACCGGCCTCGACCATCCCGAGGTGCTGATCTATCCCGATGCCATGTACCGGGCGCTGACCGAGGACCCGCTCAACACCGAGCCCTGGTGGCAGTTCGACCCGCGCGTGACCTGGCTGCTGGAGCGTCTCGCTGACGACGGCGAGACCGGCTTCGCCGATGACAAGGTGCTGGTGATCGCCCATGACCGCGAGACTGCCATGGGCCTGGCCGAGGGGCTGCGGGTACTCGGCGGCTACCAGGCCCCGGTGTTCCACGAGGGACTCTCGCTGATGGAGCGTGACCGCGCCGCGGCGGCCTTTGCCGACCAGGAGGAGGGCTGTCAGGTGCTGGTCTGCTCGGAAATCGGGTCGGAAGGGCGCAACTTCCAGTTCTGCCGCCACCTGGTGATGTTCGACCTGCCGCTGCACCCCGACCAGCTGGAACAGCGCATCGGCCGCCTGGACCGCATCGGTCAGCGCCACGCCATCGAGCTGCATGTGCCGGTGTTCGCCGGCAGCCCCGGCGAGAAACTGCTGCGCTGGTACCACCAGGGC
The DNA here is from genome assembly GCF_031581305.1 of Halomonas sp. Lineage (GTDB taxonomy): Bacteria > Pseudomonadota > Gammaproteobacteria > Pseudomonadales > Halomonadaceae > Halomonas. Next base: position 3,856 of record NZ_JAVLBC010000043.1, on the reverse strand, counting down.
ATGGACGCCTTCAGTGCGCCCCATGGCCTGGGCAGCGAGATCCACGCCGCCTTTGGCGACGCTCTTGCCGACAGCCTCCTCGACGACGAGAGCCTCGAGGAGGTGATCGGAGAGACACGGGCGCTGTTCGAGGCGCGCATGGCCGAGCGCGACGCCGGCCGCAACCGCCTGCTCGAGCTGAATGCCTGCCGCCACGAGCGCGCCGATGCGGTGATCGAGGCGATCCGTGAACTCGACGCCGACAAGGCCCTGACCCGCTACCTGGATCAGGCGCTGGATATCTTCGGCGTCGACAGCCAGGAACTGGGCGGCGACATCCTGCACCTGCAGCCAAGCCCGCAGATGCTCGAGGGCCTGCCGGGCCTGGTGAAGGGGGAAGAGGGCTTCTCGGCCACCTTCTCCCGCTCGCGGGCCCTGGCCCGGGACGACGTCCAGCGCCTCTCCTGGGAACATCCGCTGCTGCGCGAGATGATGGGGCGCATTATCGACGGCCCCATGGGCAATACCGCCCTGGCCCTGCTCAAGCACCCGGCGATTCCCGCCGGCCGCCTGATGGTCGAGCTGGTCTTCCGTACCCACTGCCCGGCGCCGAAGCACCTGCACCTCAACCGCTTCCTGCCACCCACCGCGGTGCGCGTGCTGCTCGACGAATCCGGCGCCAACCTGACCGCCAAGATCTCCTTCACGGGCCTCTCCAAGGCAGTGCAGAAGGTCAAGAAGGCAGTGGCCCGGGACCTGATCAAGAGCCGCCATGACCGACTGCGCGAGCTGCTCGACAAGGCCGAGGCGGAGGCCGAGCGGGAGCTGCCGAGCATCGTCGAGGCCGCCCAGGGGCGCATGCGCACCGAGCTCGATGCCGAGCTCAGCCGCCTCGAGGCGCTCTCCCGGCTCAACCCAGCGGTGCGCGCCGACGAGCTCGAGGCGCTGCGCGCCGAACGCGCCGCCCTGGACGTAGCCATCGAAGGCACCCGGCTGCGTCTCGATGCGGTACGGGTGATCGTCACCGTGGGTGACGAGACGCGCTGACGCCACCCAGATTTGTGACTCTTCGCAAACTGGCGTGATGCTGTTTGGCAGCAAGATGCGATGAACCTTTTCTTTAGTTCTTCGCACGTTGGAGTGAAGGAGGCAAAGCCAGCTGTGGGAGCGCAGCTTGCTGCGCGATCCGGCGCGAAGCGACCCCGAGGGAGGCCTCCGGCCTCCTTTCGCGATCTGAAGATCGCTCCCACAACTATCGTGCCTCTCCTGTCGCGACCTGAAGTCGGCTTGGCCGCTTGGCCGCTTGGCCGCTTGGCCGCTTGGCCGCTAGCCGAGGATATCGGCCAGGGCTTTTTCCAGCGTCGGGAACCGGAACTCGAAGCCCGCCTCGAGCAGCCGCGCCGGGCGCATGTCGGCCCCGGTGAGCAGAAGCCGCGACATCTCGCCAAAGGCAGTCTCCAGCACAATGGCCGGCACCGGGAGGATCGCCGGGCGCCCCAGCTGCTTGGCCAGGGTGCGGCTGAATTCGGCGTTGGTGACGGGGTGGGGCGCGCTGCCATTGAAGGCGCCCTCCAGGTCGTCACGCTCGAGCAGAAAGAGGATTGCGCTGACCAGGTCTTCGCGATGGACCCAGGGCATGAACTGCGTGCCGTCACCGAAGCGGCCGCCAAGCCCCAGCTTGAAGGGCGGCAGCATCTTCTGCAGGCTTCCGCCGCCGGCATCGAGCACCAGGCCGATACGCAGCAGCGCCACCCGGACGCCGAACGCTTCCGCCTCCCGGGCGGTGTCCTCCCAGCGCTTGCAGAGCCGGTGGGCGAACTCGTCGTGGGGCGGGGTCTCTTCGGTGACCTCGCGATCGCCCTGGTCGCCGTAGTAGCCCATCGCCGAGGCCGACACCATGACCCGGGGTGTCCGCCCCTGACTGGAGTGAAGCTGCTCGCAGAGCATCACCAGGTCCCGGGTGATGTTGACCCGGGAGTCGATCAAGCGCTTCTTCTGGTCGTCACTCCAGCGTCGGGCGGCGATCGACTCGCCGGCCAGGTTGACGATGGCGTCCGGCGGCGTGTCGACGAAGTCCAGCACCGAACGGCGGATATCACACTCCTCCGGCAGGCGGTCGCGGACCTGCTCCGGCTCCCGCGACACCACCAGCAGGCGATGCCCGGCTTCCTTGAGTCGCCGGCAAAGCCGCTGCCCGACGAAACCGCTGCCGCCCGTGATCAGCACTCGCATCCGGAACCCCTCCTATACCACCATGAGTTATACAGCCGTTGTACACTTCTGCTAGTCTAGCGATGAACGCCGTTGACTGCACGAGATGACCATGCCCCAGCCTCCCACTTCCACCGCCATCATCGGCGCCGGCATCGCCGGCCTCGCCTGCGGGCAGGCCCTGCGAGCGACCGGCCGACCGGCGCACCTGTTCGACAAGGGCCGCGCCCCCGGGGGGCGCATGTCCAGCCGTCGCCTGCCGGATGCCGTGGTCGACCTGGGTGCCCAGTTCTTCAGCGTGCGCGACCCGGCCTTCCGCCACCAGGTGGGCGCCTGGCAGGACGCGGGCCACGTGGCCACTTGGCCCGACGCTCTCTGGCAGGTGACTGAAACGGGCTGGCAGCGCCACCGGGACGGCGTCGAACGTTTCATCGGCACCCCGCGCATGAGTGCCGTGACCCGCCAGCTGGCCGAAGGGCTTGACGTGGTGACCGGCACGCGGATCGAGCGCCTCGAAGCCCAGGACGACCAGTGGTGGCTGCTGGACCAGCACCAGCTGCGCCACGGCCCCTTCGCGCGGGTCGTGATCGCCATCCCGACGCCCCAGGCCGCGGCGCTGCTGGTCGAGCACGAGCCATCCCTGGCGGAAGCGTGCGAGGCGGTGACCCAGCGCCCGTGCTGGGCGGGCTGGGCGCGCTTCGATGCCCCCCTACCCTCCCTGCCGGGGGTCGACGACGACTGGCAGGCGGTGCGCCTGGACCACGACCGGATGCCGGCCGTCGAAGCGCTGCGCTTCGCCAGCCGCAACGACCACAAGCCAGGCCGCCACGATCAGGGCGAAAGCCTCAGCCTGCTGGCAAGGCTCGAGTGGAGCGAGGCCCACCTGGCGCTCGACGCCGAGGCCGTGGCCCGCCAACTGCTAGAAGCCTTCCGCGAGCGCCTGCCGCGCGGCGTTACCCTGCCCGAGCCCAGCGACCTGGGCGCCCATCTCTGGCGTTACGCCCAGCCGGACATCTGCGCTGCGGGCGAGCCCATCAACCTCGACTACCGGCGTTCATCCACGGGGCTGGCGCTATGCGGCGACGGCTGGCGCGGGCCGCGGGTCGAGGATGCCTGGCTCTCCGGCCATCACCTCGGCGAGGCCCTGGCGGCCGATACCCCCGGATCCCTTCGCGACTGGAGACTTCCATGACCCAAGCCCTGATCCTGCTCGCCCACGACTTCAGCGACCCGAACTGGCGAGCCCCCTTCGAACACTTCGCCGAGCAGGCAAGGGAGTCGGCACGCTCATGAATGACGATGCAAGGCGCCCGGCCGACACGCCGCTCTACCCGATCCGCGAGGTCTCCCGGCTCACGGGAGTGAACTCCGTCACCCTGCGCGCCTGGGAGCGACGCTACGACCTGATCAAGCCGCAGCGGACCCCCAAGGGGCACCGCCTCTATGCCCGCGAGGACATCGAGCGCGTCGAGCGCATCCTGCAGTGGCTGAATCGCGGCGTGCCGGTCAGCCAGGTCCGCGAGCTGCTCGACCAGCCGGAGACCGCAGAAACCCCGGCGCCGGCAGCCGGCGACTGGCCGGGTCAACGTCGCCTGCTGGTCAGCGCCGTGCAGGCCCTGGACCTGACGCGCCTGGAGGAGCTGTTCAACCAGTCGCTCGCGCTCTA
>NZ_JAVLBC010000269.1:0-3456 GCF_031581305.1 Halomonas sp. | reverse complement strand
GCCTCGAAGAGCGTCACCTCATGGCGGCTCGAGAGGTACCAGGCGGCGGCCATGCCGCCGATGCCGCTGCCGATCACGGCAATGCGTTGGGCGGCATTCCGTCGGGACGCGTCACGGGACGGCTGAGACGGTGAGAACGAGACAGTCATGAGCGGGTCTCCGGGGCGTTGTCCTGGCGTATCATGCGCAGGCCCAGGCGATGGCGCAGGCCCGGGGGGAGGATGCCCGCCAGTCGCACCAGCAGCGTAAAGCGTCGCGGGAAGTGGATATCCAGACGGCGCTTGGCGAGGCCCTTCAGGATCGTTGTGGCGGCCTCGTCGACGCTCACGCGCATGGGCATGGCGAAGTCATTGCGGTCGGTTAGCGGGGTCTTGACGAAGCCGGGGTGGATCAGGCTCACGTCGATGTCTTCGGCGGTCAGGTCGAGACGCAGCGATTCCAGAAAGTGGCTCAGCGCAGCCTTGGAGGCGCCATAGGCCTCGGCCCGGGGCAGCGGCAGGTAGGCGGCGGCGCTGGAGGTGGCGGCCAGCAGCGGGCGCCCGCCTTCGGCACGGGACCGGCGCAGCAGGGGCAGGGCGGCCTCGACGCCGTAGACGGCGCCGAAGAAGTTGGGGGTGAAGACGCGTTCGACGAGGTCGACATCGAAGTCGCGGGCGTCCAGGTACTCGCAGGTGCCGGCATTGAGAATCACCAGGTCGAGGCCGCCGAATGCCTCGCCCAGGCGCTTGCCGGCCTGGCGCACGGCCTGACGGTCGGCCACGTCCAGGGGCAGCAGCAGGGCGTTATCGCGACCGGCGGCGAGGTCGCCGAGCGCCGACTCGCTGCGTGCACTCAGGGCCACCCGGTGACCCTCGTCGAGCAGGCGTTCGGCCAGGGCTCGGCCGATGCCCGAGGTGGCCCCCGTCAGCCAGATACGCTGGTTCTGCGTCGTCGCTGTCATCTGCTCTCCCTTCGCCGGTCCACGGCACTTGCCGTCATGGCGGTTACTGGCGTTATGTACGTCGCCTCTGGCGGTCTGGATTCACCCGGTGAGTTGCCTCTTTACCCATCTGACCGCCGGCCCCATGACCGGCAGCCGCTCGTAGAGCAGGGCGCCGGCATCGAAGTAGTCGCGGTGCCTCACCACCCGGCCGTCTTCCGCAAAGAGGAGGTGCGAGCAGCCCTCGACCTCCACCCTGTGTCCACCATCGAGCCTTGGGTGCACCAGATGCATCGTCCAGGTGATGAACGCCGTGTCTTGCCGCTGCAGCGTCTCGTAGAAGGTGAATTGGCACGATGTCACGTTGTCGTACAGGGTGCAGAAGTAGCCCTCAAGCGCCTCGCGGCCCTTGATATGGTGCAGCGGGTCGATGAATTCCACATCGGCAGTATATACCTGGTATAGCTTTTTTGTACAGGTTTTGTCTAGCTTATTGAAGAAGGCGCAAAAAGCCTCCAGGTCAGGTGACTGGCGCATGGCAAGAGCTCCGGTGTCAGTTGGCGGTCAGTCCCTGTTCAGGGCCTTGAAGGCCTCCAGGGCGCGGGCCCGAGCGGTCCGGTGGTCGACGATGGGGACCGGGTAGTCGACGCTGCCCAGCAGGTCCTTGGGTGGGGCATGGCGGGCCTTCGCCGGCAGCTCCGCCAGTGACGGCAGCCACTCGGCGAGGAAGCGACCATCGGGGTCGAAGCGCGTCGACTGGGTCGTGGGATTGAAGATACGGAAGTAGGGGGCGGCATCGGTGCCGGTGGAGGCGGCCCACTGCCAGCCGCCGTTGTTGGCGCAGAATTCGCCGTCCACCAGGTGGCGCAGGAAGAAGGTCTCGCCGCGGCGCCAGTCGATCAGCAGGTGCTTGCTGAGGAACATGGCGGTGACCATGCGCAGGCGATTGTGCATCCAGCCGGTGGTGACCAACTGGCGCATGGCGGCATCGACGATGGGGTAGCCGGTGCGTCCCTCGCACCAGGCGGCGAAGCCGCCCTCGTCGTCGCGCCAGGCAAGCGCCTCGGTGTGGCGCTGGAAGGCGCGATGGCGACAGACCCGCGGGAAGCCGACGGCCACGTGGCGATAGAACTCTCGCCATACCAGCTCGTTGACCCAGGCCGTGAGGCCGGCGTCACCCTCGGCCAGGGCGCCGTCGTTCTCGGCCAGCACCGCCTGCAGGCATTGGCGGTGGGAGATCATGCCCAGCGCCAGGTAGGGCGAGAGTTCGCTGGTGCCGCGGATCGCCGGGAAGTCCCGCTGTTCGGCATAGTGGCGTCCGCGAAAGCGCAGGAAGCGCTCCAGGCGATCGGCGGCGGGCCCCTCGCCGGCTGGCCACTGGCGACTGTCGATGGGCGTGTCGTCCAGGTCGGGAAGCTCGGGCAGCGGGTCGGAAGCGATGGTGGGGCGCGCCTGGGGTGGCGGTGTGTCATGCAGGGCGATCTGCTCCGCCGTCAGCTGGCGGTGCCAGGCCTTGGCGAAGGGGGTAAAGACGCCATAGTAATCGCCCTTGCCGGTGAGCAGCTTGCCGGGCGCATAGGCCACGGCATCATGGTGGCCCTGAGCGGTGAGGCCCGCACCGGCGAAGGTGTCGATGACGGCGGCGTCGCGGGCGAGCTCGTCCACCGGGTATTCGCGGTTGAAGTGCAGGGCGGCGGCGCCGGTCTCCCGGGCGATGGCCAGCAGGGTCGCCGGGGCCGCGGTGAAGTCGTCGATATCGCGGTGCAGTAGCGGAATCCCGAGGCCGTCCAGGCTGTCGCGCAGTGCGGCGACCCCGCGGCCCCAGAAGTCGAGCTTGTTGGCGCCGTGGCCATGGCGCTGCCAGTGGGGGAGGCTGCGCAGGAAAACGGCGACCACAGGGCCCTGGTGGGCGGCCGTGGTCAAGGCGGTGTTGTCGTGGATACGCAGGTCGCTGCGGAACCAGACGATTACAGGGCGGGTCATGGGTGGCTCCGGTTCAGCGGACGGGAAGGCGGGCCTGCAGGCGCTGCATGGCCTCGCCAAGGTCATCGCCCAGCAGCTCCACCCGGGTCTCCTCCAGGTCGGTCTCGCGGATACGGGCCATGGGGCCGCAGGCCATCAGTGGTACCTCGAGCTGCTCGGCCAGGCGCGGCAGCTGGCGCCGTACCAGCTCGGCCTTCTCTGCCTTGCCGCTGGCCAGCAGCAGGGCCGCCGCCTGGAAGCGTTCCACCGCCAGCGGCAGCTCGCTGCAGGGCAGCGGGGCATCGAAGAGGTGCACCCGGTAGCCGCGGTCGCTGGCGGCCAGGGCCGTGAGCAGCACCCAGAGCGGGGCGGGGTCATCGGGCAGGGGCGCGATCAGCAGCGTTGGCCCCCTGCTCAGCCGGTTGGCGTGCAGCAGCCGGGTGCCGATGCGGGTGCGCAGGAAGGTCTCGAGGGTGCGGCGCTGCAGTGCATCGCCCAGCTGCTCCCCCCAGCTCTCCTCGAGCTGGCGGACCACCGGCTGCCAGAGCTCGGCGAGGCAGGTCGGCACGGGATAG
>NZ_JAVLBC010000268.1:0-3480 GCF_031581305.1 Halomonas sp. | reverse complement strand
TCGATGGCGGGGTACTCCTGCAGCGGCAGGCGCTGCAGGGCCAGCAGCCCGAAGGCCACGATCAGGGCCGCCAGCACCACTGCCAGCACCGGTCGCTGGACGGAAACGTCCGAGAGGCGCATCAGCCGTTTGCCTCTGCATCGTCACGCCCGCGGCGCAACAGCTCGGGGATGCTGGTGTCATCATCGAGCACCCCTAGCAGGCGGGTCGGCTGGCCATCGCGGACCCGCTCGGTGCCGTGGGCCACCACCAGCTCACCGGCCTCGAGTCCCTCGAGCACCTCCACTTCGCCCTCACGGCGGGCACCGATGACCACCTGGCGCCGTTCGACCCGGTACTGGTCCGTCTCGTCCAGCACCAGCACGAACTGACGTTCGCCCTGCGGGATCAGCGCCGACTCCGGCATCACCAGGGTCTCCCGCGGGGCGCGTTCGACCACCACGCGCATCAGCATGCCGGGACGCAGGCGGTGGTCGGGGTTGCCGAGCGCGGCGCGCACCGTGACGCTGCGGCTGACCGGATCGACCCGGGCGCCGATGGTGGCGACTTCCCCCGCGGAGGTGTCATCGGGAAAGGCGCCGCTGACGGCGGTCAACGGCAGCCCGGGCGCCACCTGCCCCAGGGCGAGCTCGGGCAGGGTGAAGTCAAGCTTCATGACGTCCAGCTTGTCCAGGGTGACCAGCTCCGTGCCCGGAGAGACGAGGGCACCGACGCTGATGTTGCGAAAGCCCACCACGCCGTCGAAGGGGGCCTTGATGCGGTAGTTGGCCAGCCGGGCCTCCAGGGCCTGGATCTCCGCCTCGGCCTGGCGAAGCCGCGCCCGGGCATCCTCCACATCGGCCCGCGGGGCCAGGTTGCGGCTCTGCAGCTGGTTCAGGCGGTTCACCGCATTGCGGCGCTCGTCACGCCGCGCCTGGGCAGCCCGCAGGTTGGCCTGGGCCTCGTCGTCGGCCAGTCGCACCAGCAACTGGCCGGCCTCGACGGTGTCGCCATCGCGGAAGTTCAGCTCGCGGATGGTGTCGGTGACGGTGGCCGAGAGCGTGACGCTCTCGTCGGCGCGCAGGGTGCCCAGAGCCTCGAGAGGGTCGGACCAGTCCGCCAGGCTGGCGCGGGCGGCGATCACCGCCGTGGGCTGCTGGGCGGCCAGCATCGGGGAGATCAGCAAGGCTGCCAGGCTGAGCAGCAGGAGCAGGCGAGGTCGTGATGGGATCATGGCGTGGTCGTTCTTGTCGGTGAGCGATGAGTGGGTGCCCGGTCCGTCGGGTCGCTTTCCTGAAGCCTAAACGCCTGGAAGTGGAGAAGTGTGACAACAATGGACAACCACTCGAGCACCTTTTTAATGTACAAGATATGTACAGGAATGGGAAATCTGTCAGGCGGTCCGGTGGCACCGCAACACCGGTCGGCGAGGCGGCGAGGGGCTGATAGAATGCGCGGCCTGGATCGATTCCCCGCGGGAGAGCAAGGCCGTGACATACGATGTGGTGGTGATCGGCGCCGGTGCCGCCGGGCTGATGTGTGCGTTGACCGCCGGCTACGCCGGACGGCGGGTGCTGGTGGTCGACCATGCCAACAAGGCGGGGAAGAAGATCCTGATGTCCGGTGGTGGGCGCTGCAACTTTACCCACCTGGCCTCGGGGCCGGCGAACTTCTATTCGGAGAATCCGTCGTTCTGCATCTCGGCGCTCAAGCGCTATCGGCCCGAGCACTTCGTCGAACTGGTGGAGCGCCACGGCGTGGAGTATGTGGAAAAGACGCCGGGTCAGCTGTTCTGTGCCGACTCCTCGAAGGAGATCCTCCGGGTGCTGCTCACCGAGTGTGACTGGGCGGGGGTGGACGTGCGTCTGAAGACTGCCGTCGAAGGCGTCGAACAATGCGGGGAGGGTATGCGGCTGGCGACTTCGCTGGGGCGCATCGACTGCGGGGCCCTGGTGGTGGCGACCGGGGGGCTGTCGATCCCCACCATGGGGGCCAGCGGCTTCGGCTACGACATCGCTCGGCAGTTCGGGTTGGCGATCACCGAGACTCGGGCCGCCCTGGTGCCCTTCACCCTGACCTCGCAATGGAAGGCGCGGGCCGAGGCATTGGCCGGGGTCAGCTGCGAGGTGGCGGTCACCTGTCGCGGGAGATGCTATCGCGAGCCGATGCTCTTTACCCATCGCGGGCTCTCGGGGCCTGCCATGCTGCAGATCTCCAGTGTCTGGCAGCCTGGCGATACCCTCTCCATCGACCTGCTGCCGGGGTGCAACGCCTTCGAGGCGCTCTGCCGTGCCCGGCGCGAGACGCCCAGGCGGCGACTTTCCACCTGGCTGGGGGAGTGTCTACCGAAGCGCCTTGCCCAGGCGCTGGTCGAGTGGCAAGGCGACGACCGGGTGCTTGCTGACTACGCGAATGCCCACTTCGAGGCCTGGTCCGAGCGCCTCAAGGCGTGGCGGGTCAAGCCCGCCGGCACGGAGGGCTGGCGGACCGCCGAGGTAACCATGGGGGGCGTGGATACCTCAGCGATTTCATCGAAGGACTTTTCGGTCCAAGGGCTGCAGCAACTGCGCTTTATCGGCGAGTTGCTGGACGTCACCGGCGAGCTCGGTGGTCACAACTTCCAGTGGGCCTGGGCGTCCGGCGTGGCCTGCGGCAATTCACTCTAGTCGGGACGATTGTTTCCCCAGCACCTGCCACGATCAGAGAAAGCGCCCACCAGAGGCGATGGCCACCGTGGCCAGGCCGAGGATCAGGTTGATGCCGATCAACCGGCGGATCTGGCCCAGCTGCTTGCCGCCCGCCGGCCAGTCCTCGGCGGACACGGCCTTTCCCAATCGAGGGTAGGGGGCGAACCAGATGTGCAGGAAGATGGCCATCATCGCCAGCCCCGACACCAGCATCAGGTGGACATGCACGCCGACACTGCCCATGCCGCCGAACACCCCGAACAGCATCCACAGTCCCGTCACCAGCAGCACGACCACGGTGGCCCAGACCCAGGGGAAGAAGCGCTGGAAGACGCGATACCAGAGAGTCAGGCGCTGGGGAGGCTCCAGCAGGTCCACGGCCACTGGCCGCAGGATCATCCAGGCGAAGAACATGCCGCCGACCCAGATCACGGCAGCCAGGACATGCAGGGTGATGGCGAGGGACATGGCAGGGCTCCTGCGGGTGGTGAGGGACACGGCAGGTGGACAGCGAAGCCGTGTCGTCGGTCGGGGGACCCAAGGGTCAGCGGGTCAACGCAGCAGCCGGTGGGCCCTCTTGACGAGCAGTGCCCCGGTGGTGAGGCGGCCCGCCAGGCGCACGACGCCGCCGGGGCGTCGCACGCCGCGGTAGAGCAGCAGCCCACCTACCGCCAGCAGCGGAGTCCGGTAGCGGATCAGGGTGTGCCAGCCTCGGTCAAGGGACCGGCTCGCCGACCGCCAGCGGCTGGCAGCCACCAGCAGATCCACGCGTTGCTGCTCAATGGCGTGTTCGAGCTCCGCTTTGCGGACCCGG
>NZ_JAVLBC010000267.1:0-3530 GCF_031581305.1 Halomonas sp. | reverse complement strand
CCAGCTGCTGGTGCTGGCGGCCCTTCTCACCTGGCCGCAGCTGGCTATCTGGCCGCTCTAGTCGAGAAAAGGGAAGAGGATAATGAATGAAAAAGGGAGGCCGATGGCCTCCCTTTCTGATGTGGTATTGATATTTCATTGCGACCTATTTTACGTGCCATAGAAGACAGATATCAGGCCTTGATTCTCTCGAGAAAGGTCGACACGATTTCTTCCGGTGTGAGGGAGATATCCAGTCGAATTGCCTCATCGTCGCCCGGGGGCTCCAGGTCGCGAAGCTGGCTGTCCAGCATATGATCACCCTGGAAGAAGTGTCCCTGGCGATGGGTCAGCCGCTCGCACAATAGCTCGCGGCTGCCATGGAGGTAGAGGATCCGCAGTGCCGGCACGCCCCGGCGCAGCTGGTCGCGGTAGCGGCGCTTGAGCGCCGAGCAGCCGATCACCAACGAGCGCTCCTGGCGGGCATGGTCACGAAAGAAGCCGGCAAGGGTCTCGAGCCAGCCCTCCCGGTCGCCGTCATTGAGGGGTTCGCCACGCGACATCTTGCTGATGCTGCCGGCGCTGTGGTGGTCGTCGGCATCGATGAAGTCGGCCCCGATGGCCTCGGCAACCAACCGGCCGATGTGAGACTTTCCTGATCCTGAAACTCCCATGACCAGCACGAGTGTCGGCGTGGATTCCATCTATTGTCGTCCATTGTATTGGTGAGGTCGTTACCGTTGATCATAGCGAAAAAAAGCCGTAAATGGCCAGTTGGTTTCGGCTACATACTCCAGGATTACTACACCTTAACGGTGTCATATCAGGGTGAATTTCTGGTGTAAGCCCTTGTGGCGAAGAATGCGATCCTGTAGTTCAGGAGGCGTAGATTGGTCGTCATGCTGAGGGGGCATGCTCTCTTTCGGCACATCGCCACGGGCGACGGGGGGGTTGGCCTCAGACGGGGGCTCGGCCTCGGCGGCAACGGTTCATCCGTGATTGGCAAAGAAGGGTTGCACCATCAAGGCACTGCCCCACCTAAACGGGGTAGTGACGTATCGGGCCTGGGAATCCTCAGGCCAGGGAGAGCTCCTTACCCAGCGAGGGTCGGACCGTGATCCGAGCTGTGGAACGGACCCAAACCGTAGAGGTTGTCGTGCTGGCGCTCAGGACCGCTGCAGCCTCGGCCAGCGAGGATACACGGATTCAGAATGAGGCACGTGTCGGTCTGATGTACGCCAACGGGCTGGAGCGCGAAGCGGACGGCGCCAGTCGCAACCCTTGGATTGATCCATTGGCGCAAGGCGAGAGCGAGGGCGCTGTCATGGTGGGTTTTACCGAATCACAGGAAAGTCTGATGCTCTTCGGCTAGACTCCCTGGCAGAGGCTGGAGCCGCCGGCCATCAACGACACGCCCCTACCCCCGGTAGGGGCGCTTCTGTTATTCTGCCACATCTATTTTACCCCGGTTTTGCTACCTACTATATCAACGGTGATTCACCCCATGGCAAAGGAACAGGACGCCACGGATCTGCAGCGCGCCCTCAAGGCGTGCCGCAGTTCGTTCGTTTCGGTGGGCTTCTTCAGCATGTTCGTCAACCTGCTGATGCTCGTTCCGCCCATGTACATGCTGCAGGTCTACGACCGTGTGCTCTCCACCCAGAGCGTCGAGACGTTGCTGATGCTCACCCTTGTCGTGGTCTTTCTCTTCATGGTGATGGGCGGATTGGAGCTCGTTCGCTCGCGCATGCTGGTACGGGTAGGCAACCGCCTCGACACCAACATCAACTCGCGCCTCTATAGCGCCATGTTCCGGCGCAGCGTCTCCGCTCAGGGGCAGCAGAGTGCCCAGCCACTCAACGACCTGACCAGTCTCCGGCAGTTCCTGACCGGCAATGGCCTCTTCGCCTTCTTCGATGCGCCCTGGGTGCCGGTCTATCTGGCCGTGCTGTTCCTGTTCCACCCCTGGCTGGGCATCTTTGCGACCTTCGCGGGCATCGTGCTGCTGATCTTGGCCATCGCCAACGAGAAGGCCACCAAGACCCTGCTCGCCGAGGCCAATAGCGATCATATCAAGGCTCAGGATCTGGCCAACTCCAACCTGCGCAATGCCGAGGTACTGCATGCCATGGGCATGCTGCCCGGTATCATGGGCCGCTGGTCCGAGAAGCACCACGAGTTCCTGGCCAAGCAGTCGCGGGCCAGCGATCGCGCCGGGGCACTGACCAATGCCTCCAAGGTGCTGCGTCTGCTGTTCCAGTCGATGATTCTCGGGCTGGGGGCGTATCTAGTGCTGCAAGCCGAGATGACGGCCGGCATGATGATCGCCGGTTCGATCATCATGGGCCGCGCCCTGGCGCCCATCGATCAGATGATCGGCAGCTGGAAGGGCTTCGTGGGCGCCCGTGGCGCCTATGGCCGCCTCAATGAGCTATTGACGCAGATTCCCGAAGACAATCGCCGCATGTCGCTGCCGGCGCCGCGTGGCGATGTGGCCATTGAAACCGTGGCAGCGGCACCGCCGGGGGTGCGCATGGCCACTATCCGCGGCATCAACTTCGCGGTGCCCGCCGGCGAACACGTCGGTATCATTGGTCCGAGCGCTGCAGGCAAGTCCACACTGGCGCGGGTGCTGCTGGGCATCTGGCCGGCCCAGGTCGGTAATGTGCGCCTGGATGGTGCGGAGGTAACTCACTATAACCGTGATGAGCTCGGCCCCCATATCGGCTACCTGCCCCAGGATATCGAGCTCTTCGACGGCACCATCAGCGAGAACATCGCGCGGTTCGGTGAGGTCGACCCCGACAAGGTCGTCAAGGCGGCCAGGAAAGCCGGCGTCCACGAGATGATCCTCGAGCTGCCCAACGGTTATGACACCTATATCTCCTCGACCAGCGGCGCGCTCTCCGGGGGCCAGCGCCAGCGCGTGGGGCTGGCTCGGGCGCTCTATGGCGACCCCGTATTGGTGGTACTGGACGAACCCAACTCCAACCTGGACGAGGCCGGCGAGCGTCATCTCAGTCACGCCATCCAGCAGCTCAAGGCGGAGGGGGTAACGCTGTTCGTGATCAGTCACCGGACCAGCGTGCTCAAGAACATGGATAAGCTGTTGGTGCTCAAGGAAGGTCAGGTCAGCATGTTCGGTCCCCGTGACGAGGTGCTGGCGCAGTTTGCCAAGAAAGGGCAGTCACGTCAGCAGGTGGGTCAGGCAACCAATACGCGCCTGGCCGCCATTGGTGGCGGCCGACCGGATGCCGGTGGAACGAAACCCCAGGAGCAAAGCTGATGGCAGGCACCTCCGACAAGCACGATGTCCAGAAGCGCGATGAAATTGACGTGACGCCAGGCCCTGCCACCCTTGAGGGCGAGTATGCGGAAAAGCTGCCCACCAGCGACAAGGGCTATCGTCGCCTGGGCCTGGTGATACTGCTGATCGCCTTTGGCGGCTTCGGCACCTGGGCGCTCACCGCGTCCCTTGCCGTGGCGGTGGTTGCCCCCGGCAGTGTCTCCATGGAATCCTTCAAGCGCACCGTGCAGCACCTCGAGGGTGG
>NZ_JAVLBC010000042.1:10953-18475 GCF_031581305.1 Halomonas sp. | reverse complement strand
GGGGGCATCCAGCGCCTCGCTGCCCAGCGTCATGCGCTCGCCCTCGATGGTGATCACCTCCACCTTCATGACGTTGTGCACGGTCAGCCCGTACTTCAGGCAATGCACGCCACCGGCATTCTCGGCCACGTTGCCGCCGATGGAGCAGGCGATCTGCGAGGAGGGGTCCGGCGCGTAGTAGAGGCCGTAGGGGGCCGCCGCCTCGGAGATGGCAAGATTGCGCACCCCGGGCTGGAGTCGGGCGATGCGGGCGTCCGGATCCACGTCGAGGATGCGGTTGAAGCGCGACATTACCAGCAGCACGCCCTTCTCGAGGGGCAGGGCGCCACCGGAGAGGCCAGTGCCCGCGCCACGAGTCACCACCGGCACGCCCAGAGCGCGACAGCGCTTCATCAGCGTCTCGACCTGCTCGAGAGTCTCGGGCAGGGCGACCAGCATGGGCAGTACGCGGTAGGCGGAGAGGCCGTCACACTCGAAGGGGCGAAGGTCCTCCTCGCGGTGCAGCAGGTTGAGCCCGGGCGCTGCCTGCTGCAGGTCGGCCAGGACGTCGGCCTTGTCGATTTCCGGCAGCTCGCCGTCGAGCCGCTCGTCATAGAGGATGTTCATGTGGCTTCCTCGCTGGATGGCCCATGACCCGCACGGGCCGGGCAGATGACCGGTTGTGACTACCAATCTGTGCTTTCTGGACGGGCGTGTCCAGTCTTTGGTTCTCTGGTCAGACCAGTTGTGGGTATAATTCTGGAAAGGATTTCCAAGATACACTCTCGCACGCGAGAGGACATCCCTCGAAGGAGACGGTCATGCCCCGTTACCATGATGAGCTGGTCACCACTTCACGCACCCCCGATGCCATCGCGGCCAGACTCGAGGAGCTGATCCTCGATGGCGTGTTCCGCCCCGGCCAGCTGCTGCCCTCCGAGCGGCGCCTGAGCGAGAGGTTGCAGGTCTCCCGTGCCTCGCTGAGGGAGGCGCTGAGGACGCTGCGCAGCAAGGGGGTCATCGTCACCCGGCAGGGGCGGGGCTCGGAGGTGGCGCAGCTGGTCACGGCGGCACAGGACACGCCGTTGATGCATCTTTTCCGTGATCATCCGCGGACCCTCTTCGACCTGTTGGAGGTGCGCTCTCTGCTCGAGGGCGAGTCGGCCAGCCTGGCGGCCAGTCGGGGAACGCCGTCGGACCGGGTGCTGATCACTCGCCGCTACGAGGAAATGGCCGATTATGTGCAGCGCGCCGAGTCGATCGATGTCGAACGCCTGGCGCGGCTTGATCACGGCTTCCACTTGGCCATCTGCCAGGCTTCCCACAACCCGGTGCTGGTCCACACCCTGCAGAGCCTGACGGACCTGCTGCTGAGTTCGGTGTTCGCCTCGGTGAAGAACCTCTATCACCGGCCGGCTGCCCGCGAGATGATCAATCGCCAGCACGCGCGGCTCTATCGCGCGGTGATCGAGGGCAAGCCGGTCCTCGCCCGGCGTGTCGCCCTGGAGCATCTCTCCGGCGTGGGCGAGCAGCTGCGGGAGATCGAGGCGGAGGACCAGCGGCTGGAGCGCTCGGCCATGCGCCTCGAGGGTTGGCAATAGGGTCATGAGTGGGCGACGTCGAAGGTGGTTTCGTCCTCGATCACGCCAGCAAGGGACGCCACCTCGAGTTTGTTGCAGAGATGATCGCGCAGGATCTGTCCCAGGCGCCTGCCGTCTCGTGCCTCCAGGGCAAGGATCATGTGCTCGTGGTCCTGGACAGCCTTGCGCCAGAAGTCATCAGTCATCTTCTTTGAATAGCGGACCCGCTTCACCCGCTGGTTGAGGTTGCTGTACGTCTCCAGCAGGACCTCATTCGCCGAGGCGGCCAGGATCGCCTCATGGATCCCCCGGTTGACCCGGAAGTAGTCCGGCAGGTTGCCATCGCGATAGTGCCCGAGCATCTCGTCATGCAGCGCACGGATGGCCTTGATCCCCTCGTCGCTGATGTTCTGGCAGGCGAGCTCGCCGGACAGCCCTTCAAGGGCCCCCATCAGATCATAGGTATCCTTGACCATCTTCAGGGTCAGGCGCACGACCCTGGCCCCGCGATTGGGCAGCAGCTCGATCAGGCCCTCGGAGGCGAGGACCTTCAGCGCTTCCCGTAGTGGCGTGCGGGATACCCCGAACCGCTCGCAGAGCTGCTTCTCCGATATCCGCTCTCCCGGTGCGAGTTCCCCCTGCTCGATGAGTTCCCGGACGCGGTCGGCCACGTCCAGGTAGAGGCTGCGATGCTGGATCTTGCTCATGGCATGGGTCCCTCTAGGCAATGACCTTCTGATGGTCTCGGCCGCGTCACCAGACCTGTCGGTTCTTTCCCCTTTCCCGGTTGGGTACAGGCCAGACTGGCATTCTTTCACGAAAGGTATTATGAATTCAAAATCCAACCAATATCTATCTCGGTAATTATCAGGAGTCTCCCATGGCCGGCAAGGTCTTTCACAGTCATTTCCAACTTGGCCGTTTTCAGGCCAGGGCCATCCTGGACGGGGCCTTCGCCCGGGCGCGTGAAGCCTCGATGGAGCCTCTCACTATAGTCGTGCTCGACGGTGGCGGGCACGTTGTCGCCGCCGAGCGCGAGGACGGCTGTGCCCCGCTGCGATTCCCGGTAGCACAGGGCAAGGCTTTCGCCTCCCTGGGCAATGGCGCCTCGAGCGGCGTGGTCGGTGCCCGCAATGCGGAGCGACCGGCCTTCCTCGCCAGCGTGGCCGCCGCCTCGGGCGGAAACTTCATCCCGGTGCCGGGAGGCGTACTGATTCTGGACGAAGAATCCCGGGTGATCGGCGCCGTGGGCGCCAGTGGCGCCTCGTCGGGCGAGGACGAGGCGGCGGTCATCGCCGGTATCGAGGCGGCAGGACTGGCCTGGGGACTGGAGCCCGTCTGACTCAGCGCTCCGTCTCTCGACCAAAGTATAATACCTAATATTGAATTTTGAATTCAAATTTAATTCTTGACGGTCGGACTCACCGCGCCGTTGGATGGCCGAGGATGACTCGGGTCGTCGGGATGTGTCCCGCGGACCACCAGGAGCCACCACGGCCTGGAGACTGTCCCAAGAGGGCGCGCCCCCCGGGCAGTACACCTACAACAACAAGTCAGTACTGGAGTATCCGATGAAGATGATCAAGACAGCATTCGCCAGCGCCTCTCTGGCCTTGAGCCTGACGCCAGCATTCGGTCTCGCCCAGACCGAGTTGCAGTTCGGTCACGTGGGCAATCCCGGTTCGCTGTTCGATGCTTCCGCCAGCGAGTTTGCTGAGCGTGCCAATGAGCGGCTGGGCGACGACTACGAGGTGGTGGTTTACGGGTCGAGCCAACTGGGCGGCGACAGCTCCATGATGCAGAAGCTCAAGCTCGGCCAACTGACCTTCACGCTGCCCTCTTCCGTGATGTCCTCGGTGGTCGACGAGTTCGGCCTGTTCGAGATGCCCTACCTGATCAAGGATCGGGAGCACATGAAGCGGGTCATCGAGGAGGTCATCGAGCCTGACCTCTATCCGCTGGCGGAGGAGAAGGGGTACAAGATCCTCGCCGTGTGGGAGAACGGCTTCCGCCAGATCACCAACAACGTGCGGCCCATCAATACGCCGGAGGATCTCGACGGCCTTAAGCTGCGCACACCCAAGGGCATATGGCGTGTGAGCATGTTCGAGGAGTACGGCGCGAATCCGTCGCCCATGGCGCTCTCCGAAGTATTCACTGCGCTGCAGACCGGCACCATGGATGGCCAGGAGAATCCGCTGGTGCAGATCTACTCCCAGAAGTTCCAGGAGGTCCAGGACTACCTGTCGCTGACGGGCCACGTCTATACCCCGGCCTACGTGGTGGTCTCCAGCAATCACTGGGAGGACCTGCCCGAGGACGTGCGCGACGTGCTGATGGAGACGGCCCAGGAGGTCCAGGACTTCGTCTACGAGACCGCCGCCCGACAGGATGAGGAACTCCTCGGCAAGATGGACGCCGCCGGCATGGAGATCAACGAGGCCGACAAGCAGGCGTTCATCGATGCCAGCGGCCCCATCTACGAGCTCTTCGACGAGGAAGTGGAAGGCGGCGGCGACCTGGTCGACCGCGCGCTGGCACTCGGCCAGGAAGAGTAGGCCGTTCCGCCCCCCGACCGAGGACTGCCCCGCCGGGGGCGGTCCCCCTTACTCTGTTCGACGGAGTGGCTTACATGTCCCTTGCGAGACTGCGATCCGGCTTCGAGTGGCTGCTCGAAGTCATCACCATGTTGCTGGTGGTGTCCCTGACGGTAGTCGTGCTGCTCGGTGTCACCTTTCGCTTCTCGGGTAACTCCCTTGGCTGGTACGACGAGGTGGCCGCCGTGATGCTGGCCTGGGTGACCTACTACGGCGCCGCCCTGGCGGCGCTCAAGCGGGGCCATATCAGCGTACCCGGCCTCGTCTTTTCACAGCCACGGGCTGTGCGCATGACGCTGGTGCTGATCGGCGAGGCCATCATCCTGACCTTCTTCGTGCTGCTTGCCTTCTATGGCATGCGCGTTATTCAGATTCTCGGCGGCTCGACGCTGGTCAGTGTGCCGATTCCGGTAGCTGTCACCCAGTCAGCCATCCCCATCGGCGCCGCGCTCTACGTGATAGCGGAACTGGTCAACCTGCCGACCATCCTTCGTGAGGCCTGGGAAGGCAAGGCACCGCCCTCGGAGCAGGATATCGTGGAGGAATTGCAATGACGACTGCCCTGATCCTGCTCTCCGGGTTGGCAATGATCTTCATCAACGTGCCCATCGCCGTGGCGCTGGGGGCTGTGTCCCTGATTGCCATGCTGGTGCTGCAGGGGCCGAACAGCCTGCTCAGCTTCCCCATCGTGATGTTCGATGGCTCGACCAAGTTCCCGCTGATCGCCATCCCGCTGTTCGTGCTGGCCGGGGCCATCATGAACACCGGCGGCATCTCCCGGCGGCTGATCGATTTCGCCTCGGCGCTGCTCGGCTTCATCCGCGGCGGACTGGCGATGGTCAACATCGGCACCTCACTGTTCTTTGCCGAGATCTCGGGCTCGGCGGTGGCCGACGTCGCCGCCCTGGGCTCCATCCTGATGCCGGCGATGAAGAAGAAGGGGTATCCGGCGGACTTCACCGCCGCCATCACCTCGTCCTCGGCGTCGCTGGCGATCATCATCCCGCCGTCCATCCCGATGATCCTCTACGCCGCCATGGCCGACACCTCGGTGGTGCAGCTGTTCGTGGCCGGCATCGTCCCGGGGCTGCTCGGCGGCGTGTCGATGATGGCGCTCGCCTGGTACTTCGCGGTCCGCTACCAGTACCCGGTCGAGGAAGCCTTCCAGCTCAAGAGGGTCTGGGCCACCTTCAAGGCGGCGGGCCTTGCCTTCCTGCTGCCGCTGATCATTCTCGGCGGCATCTTCGGCGGCTTCATGACCGCCACCGAGGGCGCCGCCCTGGCGGTGCTGGCGGCGCTGCTGATCAGCTTCCGCTACGGCGAGCTGCGCTGGAGCACGCTGCGCGGGGCCATGGTCGAGGGCGGCGTGCAGACGGCGGTGGTCATGCTGCTGGTGGCGAGCTCCGCCCTGCTCGGGGACTTCCTCACCCGCGCCCAGCTGCCGCAGACCCTGGCGGCGGTGATCGGCGACTTCACCAACAACAAGTACATGGTGTTGGCGTTGCTCAACGTCTTCCTGCTGGCGATTGGCATGATCCTGCATTCGGCGGCCGCCATCATCCTCACGGTGCCCATCGTCATGCCGCTGGTGATGATGGTCGGCATCGACCCGGTGCACTTCGGCATGATCGTCACCCTCAATCTGGCCATCGGCCAGCAGACGCCTCCGGTGGCAAGCGTACTGATGACAGCCTGCTCGGTGGCCAAGGCGGACATCTGGGACGTGGCCAAGGCTAACGTGCCCTTCATGATCCTGCTGTTCGTGCTGCTGATGCTGGTCACCTATGTGCCAGTCGTGCCCATGGGCCTGGTGGAGCTCTTCTACCGGTGATGCTGCCTGACCCCCCTGACGGGAGAGAGATGATGAGCGACGAATCCGTGATCCTGCGGCGCGAAGGCGGCATCGCCTGGATCGGCTTCAACCGCCCCGAGAGCCGCAACGCCATGACCTGGGCGATGTATGACGCCCTGGAGGCCTGTTGCGACCGGCTGGCAGCGGATGACTCGGTGGTGGCGGTGGTGCTGCACGGAGTGGGGGGAGAGGCCTTCGTGGCCGGCACTGACATCACCCAGTTCACACACTTCGCCTCCCCCGAGGATGCCATCGGCTACGAGCGGCGCATCGATCGGGTGGTAGGCAAGCTCGAGGCCCTGCCAAAGCCCACCATCGCCATGATCGAGGGGGCCTGCGTGGGGGGCGGGGCGGCCCTGGCGCTGGTCTGTGACTTCCGCTATTGCACGCCCACCATGAAGTTCGGCGTACCCATCGCCAGGACGCTCGGCAACACCCTGTCGATGACCAACGTCTCGCGGATGGTCGACATGGTTGGTGTGGCACGCACCAAGGAGGCGCTGATGATGGGCCGGCTGTTCGACGCCGAGGAGGCCCGCGAGGCTGGGCTGGTTAACGCCATCCATGATCCGGAAAGCATTGCCGACGAGGTCGCCGAAATTGCCGCCGAGTTTGCGCGTCGCGCCCCGCTTACTGTCCAGGCCAGCAAGGCGCTGGTGGGGCGGGTGCTGGCGGAGCGCCGCGCTGCCCCCGAGACCGGCGACGACTGGGTTACCACCTGCTATATGAGCGACGACTTCAAGGCGGCGGTGAACCGCTTCGTCCACAAGACGCCCTTCGAGTGGACGGGGCGCTAGCCATGCCGACAGAACCCCAAGGAGGGAGCACCCCGATGCTGCCACTGCAGAACCTCAAGGTCCTCGACATCTCCCAGATCATGGCTGGCCCCTACTGCACCATGGTGCTGGCCGACATGGGCGCTGAGGTGATCAAGGTCGAGAAGCTCAACGGCGGCGATGACAGCCGCCAGATGGGCCCCTATGTCAATGACGAGTCGACCTGCTTTTCGCAGATCAACCGCAACAAGAAGAGCATCTCGCTCAACCTCAAGGACGACCGGGCCCGGGAGATCTTCTACCGGCTGGCGCGGGACGCCGACGTCATCGTCGAGAACTACCGCACCGGGGTGACCCAGTCCCTGAAGATCGACTACGACACCATCAAGGCGATCAATCCGGGCATCGTCTACTGTTCGATCTCCGGCTACGGACAGACCGGCCCCTACCGGCACAAGGGCGGCTTCGACCTGGTCGCCCAGGGCATGACCGGGTTGATGTCGATGACCGGCGAGCCGGGGCGTCGTCCGCTCAAGACCGGCATCGCCGTCTACGACATCGGCGCCGGCCTGACCGCCACCTACTCGATCCTCGCCGCTTGCATCCACAAGATGAACACCGGCGAGGGCCAGCATATCGATATCGCCATCACCGAGTGTGGCCTGCCCTGGTATACCTGGGAGGCGGCGGCCTACTTTGCCGAGGGCCGGGTACCCGAGCCTACCGGCTGGCGCCATC
>NZ_JAVLBC010000042.1:0-10943 GCF_031581305.1 Halomonas sp. | reverse complement strand
ACTCTCCTTCAAAAACCACTGCTTGATCGATTGCCGCAGCCCACCGGCTGGCGGCACCGGGTCTCGGCGCCCTACCAGGCAATCAAGGCTCGCGACGGCTTCCTGATGCTCGGCTGCGCCAACCAGCGCACCTGGGAACGCTTCGCCGGTGATGTTCTGGAACGTCCCGAGCTGATGGAAGATCCTCGCTTCCTGACCAACCACGACCGTGGCCAGCATGTCGAGGAACTCGAGGCGCTGCTGGAGTCGATCATGGCCGACCGGGACGTCGACGACTGGCTCGCGCGTTGCGACGCGGCCGGGGTGCCCGCCGGGCCGATCAACGACTTCGCCCAGGCGATGAGCGACGAGCACTACCTGGCGCGCGGCATGGTGCAGGAAATGGACCACCCGAAGATCGGCAGGATGAAGACCATCGGCTTCCCCAGCAAGTTCTCGCGAACCCCGTCGCAGATACGCCAACCGGCACCTCTGTTTGCTCAGCACACCGATGAAGTGCTCGGTGGCATGGGGCTGTCTGCCGAGGAGCTCGAGACCCTGAGGGCCGAGGGCTGCATCAAGTAGGCGCCTTTTCTAGACATATGCTGCATTCATTATTCAAGAATAAGATGCACGGAGATTTCCTCATGCTGAAGCTCGACTTCCATCCCTCCGGTCGCCACTTCCTGCAGATTCCCGGTCCCTCGCCGGTGCCGGATCGCATCCTGCGCGCCATGAGCCTGCCCACCATCGATCACCGGGGCCCGGAATTCGGCGCCCTGGGGCGCGAGCTACTGGATAAGGTGAAGCAGGTCTTCAAGACCCGAAACCCGGTGATCATCTACCCGGCGTCGGGCACCGGCGCCTGGGAAGCGGCGCTTTCCAATACCCTCTCGCCGGGCGACGATGTGCTGATGTTCGAGACTGGCCACTTCGCCACCCTGTGGCACAGGATGGCGACCCGCCTGGGCCTGGCGCCCGAGTTCATCGGTTTGCCGGGCGACGAGGGCTGGCGCCACGGCGTGCAGGCCGACATGATCGAGGCGCGCTTGAGGGAAGACACCGGGCACAAGCTCAAGGCGGTCTGCGTGGTGCACAATGAGACCTCCACCGGCGTCACCAGCAACATCGCGGCGGTGCGTCGCGCCATCGACGCCGCCGGTCACCCGGCGCTGCTGCTCGTCGATACCATCTCGGGGCTGGCCAGTGCCGACTATCGCCATGACGAATGGGGAGTGGACGTGACCATCTCAGGCTCCCAGAAGGGGCTGATGCTGCCGCCCGGCATCAGCTTCAACGCGGTCTCCGACAAGGCCATCGAGGCGAGCCGCCACAACGCCATGCCGAAGAGCTTCTGGGCCTGGGACGAGATCCTCGAGGCCAACCGGAACGGCTATTGGCCCTATACCCCCAGCACCAACCTGCTCTACGGCCTCAACGAGTCGCTGGACATGCTGCTCGAGGAGGGGCTGGAGCACGTGTTGGCGCGCCACCAGCGCTGGGCCGCCGGCGTGCGCACGGCGGTGGAGGCCTGGGGGCTGGAGATCCAGTGCCAGGACCCGGCCGTCTACTCCCCGGTGCTCACCGGGGTCGTGATGCCCGAGGGCACCGACGCCGACGCGGTACGCAAGATCATCTACGAGCGCTTCGACCTGTCGCTGGGCACGGGGCTTGGCAAGGCCAAGGGTCGGATGTTCCGTATCGGGCACCTGGGTGACTGCAACGATCTGACCCTGATCGCCACCCTCGGTGGCTGCGAGGCGGGCCTGAAACTGGCGGGCGTGCCCCTCAAGTCCAGCGGCGTGACGGCCGCCTTGGACTACTTTGCCGGCCACCCCCTCGAGGCCGCCCACTGACCATCGGCAGTGCCACGCATGGTGGAGGAAGACCCCATGACGTCCCTGAAGGACAATTCCCGGGCCGGCAGGGCCCCTGATGCCCGGATCAAGCCGGTCACCGGCCTGGCGGCCCGGCTGTCACGCGAGCTCGAGGGCGAGGTGCTGTTCGATGACGCCTCGCGGGGCCGCTACTCGACGGATGCCTCGATCTACCAGGTCACGCCGGTGGGCGTGGCGATTCCCCGCCACCAGCAGGACCTTGCGCTGGCGCTGGACATCGCCCGGGATGCCGGGGTGCCGGTACTGGCGCGTGGCGCCGGTACCAGCCAGTGTGGCCAGACGGTGGGCGAGGCACTGGTGATCGACAGCACCCGCTGGCTCGACGAGATCGTCGAGTTCGACCCCGAGGCGCGCACCGTGGTGGTCGAGCCCGGGATCGTGCTCGACCACCTCAACGCCTGGCTCAAGCCCCATGGCCTCTGGTACCCGGTGGACGTCTCCACCAGCGCCCAATGCACCCTGGGTGGCATGGCCGGCAACAACTCCTGCGGTTCACGTTCGATCCGCTACGGCAACATGGTGCACAACGTGCTGGGCGTGGATGCGTTGCTGGCCGACGGCAGCGAAGGGCACTTCGGATTCGTCGACCAGATCCCGGCCACGGGGCGGGTGCGTGAGCTGGCCGAGCGGGTGAAGGCCATCGCCGACGGGGTGGCCCCCGAGATCCGCGAGCATTTCCCCAAGGTGCTGCGCCGCGTCGGCGGCTACAATCTGGACCTCTTCGACTGCCAGAACCCCAAGCCCTATGACCCGGACGGGCGCGTCAACCTGGCCCACCTGCTGGTGGGCTCCGAAGGCACCCTCGCCGTGAGCCGGCGGATCACCCTGTGCCTCTCGCCCCTGCCCGACCACAAGGTGCTCGGGGTGGTGAACTTCCCCACCTTCTACCAGGCGATGGACCTCACCCAGCACATCGTCACCCTCGACCCTTCCGCGGTGGAACTGGTCGATCGCACCATGATCGACCTCTCGCTGGAGAACCCGGCCTTCCGCCCGGTGATCGAGAAGGCCCTGATCGGCCGACCCGAGGCCGTGCTGCTGGTGGAGTTTGCCGGCGAGGACCGAGAGGCCCAGATCGCCTCTCTCGAGCGCCTGAACGAGTTGATGGCCGACCTGGGCCTTCCCGACAGCGTGGTGGGCATGCGGGAGCCCGCCGAGCAGAAGGCGCTGTGGAACGTTCGCAAGGCGGGGCTCAATATCATGATGAGCATGAAGGGGGACGGTAAGCCGGTCTCCTTCATCGAGGACTGCGCGGTGCCGCTGGAGCACCTGGCCGAGTACACCGACAGGCTGACCGAGGTGTTCCATCACCATGGCACCGAGGGTACCTGGTATGCCCACGCCAGCGTGGGAACCCTGCACGTGCGGCCGATTCTCGACATGCGCCGCGACGGCGCCGAGAAGATGCGCGAGATCGCCGAGCAGGCCTCCGCCCTGGTGCGCGAGTACAAGGGCGCCTACTCCGGCGAGCATGGCGATGGCCTGTGCCGCGGAGAGTGGGTCGCCTGGCAGTTCGGTAATACCGTCAACGACGCTTTCAAGGAGGTCAAGCAGCTCTTCGACCCCGAGAACCTGCTCAATCCGGGCAAGATCGTCGACACCCCGCGGATGGATGACGAGCGCTACTTCCGCTTTGCCTCCACCTACCGGACGATCCCGGTGACGCCGGTGTTCGACTGGTCTCCCTGGAACGTCACCCGCGACCCGCTCTCCGGCGAGCAGGGCGAGCCCGGCAGCGCCGGCGACCCCACCCATGGCCTGGCCATGGCGGTGGAGATGTGCAACAACAACGGCCACTGCCGCAAGTTCGATGCCGGCACCATGTGCCCGAGCTACCGCATCACCCGCGACGAACAGCACCTCACTCGCGGGCGCGCCAACACCCTGCGCCTGGTGCTCTCCGGCCAGCTCGGTGACGCGGGGCTGGCCAGCGACGACGTCAAGGAGGCGCTCGACCTCTGCGTCTCCTGCAAGGGCTGCAAGCGCGACTGTCCCACTGGCGTCGACATGGCCAAGTTCAAGATCGAGGCGCGTACCGCCCGGGCGAAGGCCAGGGGGCTGTCATGGCGAGATCGCATGGTCGGCGAGATGCCTCGCTATGCCCCCTGGGCCAGCCGGTTCTCCGACCTGCTGGGTGCCGTGGAGCGCGTGCCGTTCCTCTCGCGCCGGGTCAAGGCGGCCATGGGGCTTGCGGCACAGCGCGACTTCCCGCGCTTTCGCGGCAACTTCCTCGCCGAATCGCAGGGTGAGGTGGTCCAGGCCCCGCGGGAGGTGCTGCTGTTCGTGGATACCTTCAACAACTACCTGGAGGGCGAGAATGCCCGTGCGGCCAAGCGGGTGCTGGAAGCCGCCGGCTATCGGGTGCACCTCAACGTCAAGCAAGGCGAGCGGCCGCTGTGCTGCGGACGCACCTACCTTTCCTCCGGGCAGTTCGACAAGGCGCGGCTGGAAGCGCGTCGTACCCTGGACCACCTGATGCCCCATGTCAGGCGGGGCGTGGCGATCGTCGGGCTCGAGCCCTCCTGCCTGCTGACCCTGCGCGACGAGTTCCTGCAGTATGGTTTCGGCAAGGAGGCCGAGGCCCTGTCCCGAGCGGCCTTCCTGTTCGAGGAGTTCCTGGTCAAGGCTCATGAGTCGGGCGAGTTACCGCTCGACCTCAAGCCGGTGGATCACCCGCGGGCAATGCTGCATGGTCACTGCCACCAGAAGGCCTTCGATGCGCTGCGTCCGGTCGAGCAGGTGCTCTCCTGGATCCCCGGCCTCGAGGTCGAGACCATCGAGTCCTCCTGCTGCGGCATGGCGGGCAGCTTCGGCTACGAGGCGGAGCACTATGACGCCTCGATGAAGATGGCCGAGCTGTCGCTGCTGCCGGCCATCCGCGAGGCAGCTACCGATGCCGTGCTGGTGGCCGACGGCACCAGCTGCCGCCACCAGATCCAGGATGGCAGCGGCCGTGAGGCCATTCATGTGGCCCGGCTCCTCGAGCGGGCGCTGGCCTGAGCACGCTGCCGATGGCGCCCTGCATCCGGGCCCGTCGGCTTTCTTCTCCGACACCTGAACGAGACACCATGATCGATCTACGCAGCGATACCGTGACGCGGCCCACGCCGGCCATGCGCGAGGCCATGGCGCGGGCCGAGGTCGGCGACGACGTCTGGGGCGACGATCCCACCGTCGTTGCCCTCGAGGCTGCGGTGGCCGAGCGGGCGGGCAAGGCCGCCGGGCTCTTCTTTCCCTCGGGCACCCAGAGCAACCTGGCGGCCCTGCTGACGCACTGCCAGCGCGGCGACGCGTTCATCGCCGGTCAGCTCGCGCATATCTATCGCGACGAGGGCGGCGGTGCAGCGGCCCTCGGCGGCATCCAGGCGCAGCCCATCGAGCATGACCCCGATGGCACCCTGTCCCTGGACAAGGTACAGGCCGCGATCAAGGGGGAGGACATCCACCATGCACGGACGCGGCTGCTGGCCCTGGAGAACACCTTCCGCGGCCGGGTGCTGTGCGAGGACTATGTGGCGCGCGCCACCGCCCTGGCACGCGTTCATGGCCTGGCCACCCACCTGGATGGCGCTCGCTTGTTCAACGCTGCGGTGGCCAGCGCACGGCCCCTGGCGGCGCTGTGCCAGGGCTTCGATTCCGTGTCGCTGTGTTTCTCCAAGGGGCTGGGGGCCCCGGTCGGCTCGGTACTGGTGGGCGATGAGGCCTTCCTCGCCAAGGCGCGTCGCTGGCGCAAGACCCTGGGCGGCGGCATGCGTCAGGTCGGCATCCTGGCGGCGGGGTGTCACCATGCCCTGGAACATCACGTCGAGCGGCTGGCCGAGGATCACGTCCATGCCCGGCAGTTGGCCGAGGGGCTGGCTGACATCGACGGGATCTCGGTGCAGGCATGCGACACCAACATGGTATTCCTGGCGGTGTCCGAGGCCGACGGCAGGGCACTGGAGGCGCAACTGGCGGCCCGAGGGGTCCAGGTGGCAGTGGACGCGACCACCCGCCTGGTCCTTCACCTGGACGTCAGCGACGACGATATCCCCCGCATCCTGGCCGCCTTCCGGAGTTCTGTGGCCCGGTTGGGGGACTGAGCGGGCCTTTCATCATACAAAGGAGACCCCTTTCCATGGCGATCTATCAATATGGCGATGACCGCCCCGCGATCGGTGACGACGTCTACGTGGCCGAGACGGCCGACGTGATCGGTCGGGTCACCCTGAAGCGTAATGCCAGTGTCTGGTACCAGGCGGTGCTGAGGGGCGACACCGACCACCTCGAGGTCGGCGAGGGCAGCAATATCCAGGACGGGGCGGTGCTCCACGCCGACCCCGGCTACCCCATGACGGTCGGTCAGGGCGTGACGGTGGGGCACCAGGCCATGTTGCATGGCTGCACCATCGGTGACGGCAGCCTGGTCGGGATTCAGGCGGTGATCCTCAACGGGGCGGTGATCGGCAGGAACTGCCTGGTGGCCGCCGGGGCGGTGGTCAAGGAGGGGGATAGCTTCCCCGACAACTCGTTGATCGTCGGGGCACCGGCCAGGGTGGTACGCGAGCTCTCTGCCGAGGCTATCGAGGGTTTGAGGAATAATGCCGAGGGCTATGTGGAGCGCGGCCGGCGTCACGCGGCGCAGCTCAAGCGCATCGGCTGATCCCTTTGACCTGACGGGCGGGATGGTGGGCCGGGAACGGCACAGCCCCCACGGCCTGCAGCGCCACCATCATGGCAGTCGAGACCCCGAGCTGCTGGGCGACGTTGAACGGGAACTCGGAGAACATCGGCTTGCCGATCCATGCGTCCGGCCAGGCGCTGGATTCCGGGACGTCCCAAGTGTCCTTGGGGATCAGGAAGCCGCGACGGGCCGCCGGCAAGACGATGGCCAGGCCGAACATCTCACCGATCATCGACGGGAACTCTGACCCCAGCAGCACGCCGGCCAGCATGCAGGGCACCACGAAGGAAATGCCGGCGAAGATGGCGAAGACTGCTGGCATAGCGACCCGCCCGGGACGGCGTTGGCGGGGGTCGGCAAAGACTGGCACTATCGGGACAGACCCATGAATGGATACCAGGAGGCGGCATGACACGGGTGCTCTACGATCTCTGCGGCATCGATGAGGAGCTGCGCTTCTCACCCTACTGCTGGCGCGTACGCTACGCTCTGGCCCACAAGGGGCTGGAGGTGGAAACTCGGCCCTGGCGCTTCTCCGAGAAGGAAACCCTGGCCTTCGCCAACCATGACAAGGTGCCGGTGCTGGTCGACGGTGACGAGGTGGTTACCGACAGCTACGAGATCCTGCGCTACCTGGATCGCACCTATCCCGAGGCGCCGCTCCTGGGCGAGGGGCTGGCCGAGGCGCGTGGGAACTTCTTCAAGCACTATGCCGAGCGCGCCCTGGCTCCGGCGATGATGCGCACCATCATCATGGACCTGCTCAACGCCATCCACCCCGATGACCGGGCCTACTTCCGCGAGAGCCGAGAAAAGCGTTTCGGTCGGACCCTTGAGGAGTTCCACTCCCCGGCCAAGGGGCTGGTCCAGCTGGATGCCGCCCTGGAGCCGTTGCGGGGGCGGCTCAAGGACGCCGACTACCTCGACGGCGAGGCCCCGGCCGGCGCCGACTACCTGGTTTTCGGCAGCTTCATGTGGGCGCGCTGTGTCTCCAGCGCCGATCTGCTCTCCAACGCCGATCCGGTCCATGCCTGGCTCGAGCGCATGCTCGATCAGCACGGCGGCCTGGGGCGCAAGGCCCTGCGCATCACCGATGTAGAGGGGGCCTATCGCTGAGGCAAAAGGCTCGAAGGTGACCGCTGAATGACGCGGTCTCGTCTGTGCCTGCGACGCCCGGCTCCGGCCGGGCGTCGTGGTTCATGGCTGACGGCGACGCGCAGGACCAATATGTTGCGTCGCACAAAAAGGCCTGCTATGTTGCAATGCAGCACGGGGCGTCAGGTCCCGGTGTCCCACCACAGATGGAGGATTTTCATGAGCAAGGCGACCCCCCAACAGGCCACCGAACAGTTCGAGTCCATGTTCGTGGCACCCGCGCGCAATCTCGGCGCCCTCAACCTCGACTACACCGAGAAGCTGGTCGCTGCCCAGTTCGATGCGGTGCGCGCCCTGGCCGACATGGGTCTGGCCCAGGCCCGCGGTTGGCTGGACATCCGTGATCCCGACAGCCTGAAGTCGGTCGTGGAGTCCCAGCAGAAGGCCAGCCAGGACATGGGCGAGCGCCTGCGCGGCGACGTCGAGAAGATCATGAGCCTGAGCCAGGAGTACGTCCAGAAGAGCCAGGAGCTCGCCGAGGACGGGGTCAAGGCCGCTACCACGGCAGCCAAGTAAGGCCTCAGATTATTGAGCATGGCAAGCGTCGGCTTCGGCCGACATTCACGGGTCGTCACTGCGGGTGGCGCCCGTGTTCTTTTTTGCGGGCCTGCTTCGCCGTTCAGCCGTGCTCGCTGTCCAGCAGCGCAATGACCTCCTCGTCTTCCACCTGCCCGAAGTCGGCGAAGAACTGCCCTACGGCCCGGAAGTCCCAGGAGGTCTCCAGGCAGACCACTTCGTCGGCGAGGGGCTCGAGCCGAGCCACGGTATCGGGCGGTGCCGCTCCCATGGCGGCGATCAGCGTCTTGGGGCCACGGGATTTCAGAGTGGCCAAGGCCGCCGCCATAGTGGCTCCGGTCGCGCTGCCGTCGTCCACCACCACCACGATGCGCCCCTCCGGGTCGATCGGGGCCCGTACCGGCGTATAGCGCCGGCGTCGTTCCTCGAGCAGTTCTCGCTGCTTCTGCGTCTCGCGGCTCACCGCTTCCTCGCGGTAGTGCTGTGCCGTCTCCTCCAGCGCCACACTGCCATCCTCGCTGACCGCGCCGATGGCATATTCGGGATTGCCCGGCGCTCCTATCTTGCGCACCAGCACTACGTCCAGGTCGCCTTCCAGGGCATCGGCGATCAGCCGCCCCATGGGTACCGCACCCCGGGGGATGGCCAGGATCAGGGGGGCGTGCCCCTTCAGGTGAGAGAGTCGGCTAGCGAGCTGCTCGGCGGCATCGAGGCGATCGCGAAACATGATAGAGCTCCTTGCTGATAAGTCTCACTTGAGTGTAGGCCTGCACGGTTCTGTACGAAACGTTCTCCCAGCGTAGGCATCGATCATGGCAGGGGATTTCCTCCGGCCGATGAGGCCAAGGACGTCTTCGACGCCCGCCAGATGGTCGAGTGCGGCCTGATGCCGGAGGTCGTTCGGCGCATCACCGACGACGATCAGCGCGAGCTTCGCGACATGGCCCGGCGCGAGCGCCAGGCGCTCAACTCCGGCGAACAGAGCGCGGCGATCCGGCTGTCGGCGGACTTTCATGCCCGCCTGGCGCGTATTTCTGGCAATGCCACCCTGGCTCGACTTCGTCGAGCGGCTCTGTTCGCGCTCCTCGCTGATCCTTGCGGTCTATGGCAACCTCGGCCATCTAGGCTGTGAGTCCCACGATCACGACGACCTGATCGGCTACCTGGAGGATGGCCACGGGGACTGTGTCAAGGCCTTCATGAGCCGCCACCTCAAGGCCATCGAGGCCTCGCTCTCCATCGTCGAGGAGGAGGCGGAGGCGCCGGACCTTCACCAAATCTTCTCCGACTGAGACTCAGGCCAGTCCTGCCATCCTGGCCGTGGCGCCGCTCATGAGTCGTTTCCATCGGCCGCGTGCCAGGCCGCGACCAGCGAACTGGCCCGTTCACCGACCTCGGCAGCGGTGAGGCCGGGGGTGTAGAGCGCGCTGCCCAGGCCAGCGCCGTCGATGCCGCCGGCCCGCCAGTCGGCAAAGTTGTCAACGCCGATGCCCCCCACCGCGTAAAGCAGGGTGCCCGGGGGCAGGACGACACGCATGGCCTTCATGCCCTCGATGCCGATCTGTACCGCCGGGAACAGCTTCAGCCCGGTGGCGCCGGCATCCAGGGCATCGAAGGCCTCGGAGGGGGTGACCACCCCGGGCCAGCTTTCCATGCCTAGCCGCCGGCTCTCCTCGATCACCGTGGTCCGGCAGTTGGGGGAGACGACCAGGCGTCCGCCGGCGGCGAAGACGTCGCGTACCTGGGCCGGGGTCAGCACGGTGCCGGCACCGATCAGGGCCCGGTCGCCCAGGGCCTCCGCGAGGCGGCGAAGGCTCTCCATCGGCTCGGGGGAGTTGAGTGGCACCTCGATGCGCTCGATGCCGGCGGCGAGTAAGGCTTCGCCGACCTCGACGACATTGGTGGGGGAGATGCCGCGCAGGATGCCGATCAGGGGAAGGGACATGGGTCAGGGCTCCATTCGCGTCAGGGGGCGTGGGATTTGTGGGCCAGCCCGAGGCCAGCCAGAGTGGCGGACTCGCCGTCAACGCTACGGCAGCCGATGCCCAGCGCTTCGAGGGCCAGGCCATAGCGGGTGCAGAGTGGCTCGGCACCGACGAGGGTGATGGTCTCGCCATCGGCCAGCGCCGCCCGGGCGCCGGCCAGCTCCAGGCCGATCACCAGGCCCGAGAGGCGAGCCGCCAGTCGTCCGCCTCGCCCCTTGCCTGGCGGCAGGCCACTGTCCAGCAGGTCCTGGGCGCGCAGGCCAAACAGCCGGGTGGAGAAGGTCTCGGGGGCGGCGGCCATCTCCTCCACCGCTGCCACGAAGGCCTCGCGGCAACCGGGCTCGGCCAGGTCGTCCTCGCCCGGCCCGTGATTCAGGGAGTGCCGGAGTACCGACTGGCCGGCGAGCCATTGGTAGAGCTCGCCAGTGAGGAAGGTGGCGAAGCGCGTAATCGCGCCGGCCTCGAGGCGGGCCCACTTGGCATGGGTGCCGGGTAGGCAGACGGTCCCCGTGGCTTCGGGCTCCCGGGCGACCAGGCCGGCGAGTTGTGTCTCCTCGCCGCGCATCACATCGAATCGGCGGTCGGTCCCATCGGGGTGCTGACAGAGTCCCGGCAGCAGCGCGACCTCCAGGCGCGGATCCGCGAGGGCGGGCATGACCGCGCCCCGGGCCAGGCCATCCAGCCGCGTCGGCACCGGCAGGTAGGCGGCCTCCCGCCAGCCCTGGCGGGCGCCGGCCATGCCGCAGA
>NZ_JAVLBC010000041.1:0-18746 GCF_031581305.1 Halomonas sp. | reverse complement strand
AGCGACCCCATTCGCACCCGTGATGCGCTTCGATTCAGAGGCTCCCTTCCGCTGACGTCGCGCTCACGCATGCCCGTCACCCTCGAGGCCACGCGGGACGAACGGGAGTCCGGCAGGACCAGTACCGATGTCAGCGCCCGCGTTTCCGCTTATGTGTATCGCACGGCCCTCACCAACACCCTTCGCTGGCGCGCCTCCGATGACATCGAGCACACTACCGGCAGCCTGCAGGTCAGTCGCCGCGTACGCGACATGAGTTTGCGTGGCCAGATCGATTACGAGCTGGGCTCCGAGCGTGACATTTCCTCGTTAGCCCTCTCCGCCGAGAAGTATCTAGCAGATGGCTATCGCGGGACCCTGGGTATAGCCCACACCTTCGCCTCCCCCGAAACCCGTTATTCCGCCGGCTTTACCAAAAGCCTGGGACGCTTCGGGTTGGGTGTTAATGCCAGCTATATAGACACAGGAGATATCGCTCTAGGGGCGCAATTGTTTATTGCGATGGGCCGGGATGATCGGCGCTCCGACTGGCGATTCGGTGCCCGGCCGGTGGCGAACACTGGCGCCGCTTCCGTTCGCGTGTTCCTGGACGACAATCACGATGGCGTAATGGACGCCAATGAGGAGCCGCTGCAGGGGGCTGGATTCATGGTCAACGGCGCCAGGCACCGGGCACGCACGGATGCGGAAGGTATCGCCTATGTTGATCACTTGCCGGTGAAGCAGCATCTCGACATCGGGATAGACACCGCGACGCTGATAGACCCGCAATGGGCACCGGCGATCGAAGGATTGAGGCTGGTACCGCGCCCGGGCAGCGTGGCCAGCCTGGAGTTCCCGGTGCGCATGACCACGGAAATCGATGGCACGGTCTATCTGCTGGAGGACGGTGTCGAGCGCGGTGTCGGTGATATTGAGCTGGAATTACTGAACGACCGGCAAGAAATAGTGGCCCAGACAACAAGCAGTTGGGACGGTTTCTATATTGTGCCAGGGGTCATCGCCGGGGATTACCGGTTGAGAATCTCACCGCCGCAACTGCAACGTCTTAGCCTGAGCGATAGCGGCACAAGGGAGCTGAACGTCTCAGGCGATGGCACCTTCATCAGCGGCGTCAATCTAACAGTATGGCGATCATCGCCAACGGCATCGACTCATCCCGCCCCCCACTTCATGGAAGAAGTGGTCCCCAACATTCGGGCCAGGCGCCAAACCGAGCTTCCCCCTCCCGAGCTCGACAGATAGAATCTGTAACTTATTGATTAAAATCAGCTAGCTATTTTCAACCCGGCTTATTCATGAGGCAAGCCTGAAACGAACATAGCGAATGCTATTCTCTAGAGAAATCAGTGCGTTCCACCAAGAATTTGATTCCAGAAGACCATTCGCTATGGGTGAAAGCGTATCTCCCTGGATTCTGTCCTGCAACGGGTCCATCCGCGTTGATCTTGATGGCCAGCGCACCACCAGCGACAGCGGTGCCTTGCTGCTGCGCGAAGCCCTCGACAACAGCGGCGTGATCACCGCCCTTGAGGGTCACCTGGTCGACAGCGCGACCCGGATCGCGTCCGCCACAGCTTGGCCAGTCAACTCCGCACCGTGGTGTTACAACGGGCCATGGGCTGGATTGATCTCAGCGATACCACCACGCTGCGTCGTGCATGAAGGTCTTCTGCAGCTGGCGGCCTTGGTTTTATACCCGGCGGCACCACGATCCACGCAGCAGACAAGGCGACCACAACAGAGGTCGGCGGGCACGGCTGCCAACTGCTAACGCGAGAGCGACAGAATCTGAGCCCATCGTCCGGGCGCTTCGGAAGGCTCCCCTGCAGCCGGTCATCAAAGGCTGGCCCTAACGGACGAGCTCTGCCGTGCGCCGTGTGGTCGAGCCGAACCACAAGGGTTTGTCGACGACGAACTTCATCGAACGTTTCACCAGACCTTTCCCTGGGAAGAAGCCGAGGTCGAGCCACAACCGGATCACCGCCTGAGCCTCAAGATCGATGGTCTGCTCAATCGGCACCAGGAAACCTTCGTAATCACCCGCCGGGGTCGCGTACCGCTCTCGAGTGATGGGCATGACTCGGTGCTGGTACTCACCCGTGTATACAATCTCTCGCGTCTCTCTGTTAACGACCGTAGCCCCGCCAGAGGCGCTCCATGTCCGGTCGGGCACAATCCTGTTGGGTAGCAGCACCACGGGCGGCTCGTACAGCACAGTCTGGCCTTTCGTCAGCACGTCCAGACCGGTGAGCAGCACGCTGCCATCCCGGAGCACGGAAAGATGGAGGATGTTATAGTCGCCAAATCGAACTTCCCAGCGGCCTTCACCATCTACGGAACGCTGTTCCAGCACGACCTGCCGTCCCTCTCCGTCTCCGTCCACCACCTCGAACGTGCTTTCACCGGGGACCAGAGGGAAAAGCTCCCCGGCCTCAACTTCTGGAACCGTCGACACCGGAGGCACCGACGTCTCTGCGAGGGCGGCTCCAGCGGTGCAGAGGCCGACGCCGATCAGTATCGCTCGCGCGCAAGATAGGTACATTGCGTCTCTCCTGGAGTCCATGGGCAAGGTGCAGCGCAACACTCGTGGCAGTGAAGCGACGTCAACGGTAGAAACGGCGCCACTGGCTGGGGATTGTGGAGGCTTTCCCCTGAAGCACTTCCTGGCAAAAATTCGCGACACTCAACCTTCTCTGCCGGAGTATAGGCAATACCCGGCCAGCCGCGACGTAGACGTCGCAGCCCGAAGGGTAGTAGTGGGGTCGTCCCGGTCAATTGAACAGTCCTTGCTGCGGCGGCGCACGGCATGGCGGCCATCACCGGGCTGGGGGGTCGGCCGCTTTCCCGTATCCAGAGGGGTTAGGATCTGCTCGATCACTTCGGCATCCTCGATACACGCGATGATTTACACCGCCCCGCCGCAGGCCGAGCGGCGCTTCCACGAGGTGTCCGCCGCCGGCGAGCTATCAGCCTTCCTGCACGCCCTCGAGACCTTCAATGGCGATGCGGCGACCCGGCTGGCTGTTCACCCTCGCGTAGGTCGCCGCCGAGCAAGGCCTCCTAGGTACGTGACTTAGCTCACTGGCAGGATGGCCAACCGGAACGGTAGCGAGCCGCTTGCGTCCGGCACCAGTTCGGAAGGGAGATCATTCTGCTACTCCTAGGCGCTGGTAGTCTGTACAATGCGCGCCCTACATCCCTGCCCCGCGCCTAGGGTACTTTCCAAAACGTGTACATAGGTGCGTACATACAAGCGAGTCACACCTTATGAGCACGACCGTAAGTCCTTCAAATATAGACGCTCTCAGGAACATCGCCATCATCGCTCACGTCGACCACGGCAAGACCACCCTGGTCGACAAACTGCTCAGCCAATCCGGCACGCTCGACCGCAAGGCCGAGGGGCAGGAGCGCATCATGGACTCCAATGACCAGGAAAAGGAACGCGGCATCACCATCCTGGCCAAGAACACGGCGATCCGCTGGCAGGCCCCCGACGGCCAGTACTACCACATCAACATCGTCGACACGCCGGGACACGCCGACTTCGGCGGCGAGGTCGAGCGCGTCATGTCCATGGTCGATTCCGTGCTGCTGCTGGTGGACGCGGTCGACGGCCCCATGCCACAGACCCGCTTCGTCACCCAGAAGGCCTTCGACCAGGGCCTCAAGCCCATCGTGGTGGTCAACAAGATCGACCGTCCCGGCGCCCGCCCGGACTGGGTCATCGACCAGATCTTCGACCTGTTCGACAATCTCGGCGCCAGCGACGACCAGCTCGACTTTCCGATCATCTACTGTTCGGCGCTGAACGGCATCGCCGGGCCGGATCCCGAGGAGCTGGCCGAGGACATGACCCCCATGTTCCAGTCCATCGTCGATATCGTCGAGCCGCCCAAGGTCGAGCTCAATGGCCCCTTCCAGATGCAGATCTCTGCGCTGGACTACAACAGCTATGTCGGCGTCATCGGCCTGGGCCGTATCACGCGCGGCTCGGTGAAGCCCAACCAGCAGGTCACCGTCATCACCAAGGAAGGCAACACCCGCAAGGGCAAGATCGGCCAGGTGATGACCCACATGGGCCTGGAGCGCGTGCAGACCGACGAGGCCACCGCCGGCGACATCGTCTGCATCACCGGCATCGACAACCTGGCGATCTCCGACACCCTGTGCGACCCGGCCGCCGTCGAGGCGCTGCCGCCCCTCTCCGTGGACGAGCCCACCGTCTCGATGAGCTTCCAGGTCAACGACTCCCCCTTCGCCGGCAAGGACGGCAAGTTCGTCACCAGCCGCAACATCAAGGACCGGCTCGACCAGGAGCTTATCCACAACGTGGCGCTACGCGTCGAGCAGGGCGAGACCCCGGAGAAGTTCAAGGTCTCCGGCCGTGGCGAGCTGCACCTCTCGGTGCTGATCGAGACCATGCGCCGCGAGGGCTTTGAGCTTGCCGTGGGGCGTCCCGAGGTGATCATCCGCGAGATCGACGGGGAGAAGCAGGAGCCCTACGAGGAAGTGATCATCGACTGCGAGGAGCAGCACCAGGGCGCCATCATGGAGGAGCTCGGCTATCGCAAGGGCGAACTCCTCAACATGAACCCGGACGGCAAGGGCCGCGTGCGCCTCGACTTCATCATTCCCGCCCGCGGGCTGATCGGCTTCCGTGGCCAGTTCCTGACCCTGACCTCCGGCACCGGCATCCTCACCAGCCGCTTCGACCACTACGGCCCGCTCAAGCCCGATGCCTCCATCGAGCGTCGCAACGGCGTGCTGGTCTCCATGGTCTCCGGCAAGGCCCTGGCCTACGCCCTCTACGCCCTGCAGGAGCGCGGCAAGCTGATCATCGACCACGGCACCGAGGTCTACGAGGGCATGCTGATCGGCATCAACAACCGCGCCAACGACATGGTGGTCAATCCCACCAAGGGCAAGAAGCTCGACAACATGCGTGCCTCGGGCAACGACGAGAACATCGTGCTCACGCCGCCGGTGAACTTCAGCCTCGAGCAGGCCATCGAGTTCCTCGATGACGACGAGCTGGTCGAGATCACCCCGAACCACATCCGCCTGCGCAAGAAGCACCTGACCGAGAACGAGCGCAAGCGCGCCGGCAAGAAGTAACGTTCGCGGCCCATGTCGCCCCCAGAGCCCGCCATCCGGCGGGCTCTCTCGTTTCCACTCGCGGCGTGCTGTCGTTCACTGCATCGGCGACTATGCTGGAGGCTGGAAGTCCACCCGCCCGAAGGAGAACCCACATGCACAAGCACGTAGAGTGGGACGCCCCCGGCCGCGACAGCGTGCTGGAGCATTTCGCCAGCCATCCCGAGCAGCTCGCCGAACCGCGCCCCGGCGACATCCTCTCGGCCCGCTACCAGGGCACCATCGTCCGGGTGAAGGTCGAGGCCTGGGTCGACGGCACCAGTATCGGCGAGGTGGCGGCCCTGATCGCCGCCGACAACGGACGGCGCATGAAGTCACACGGCAAGCTCGCCCTCGGCGACACCGTGCGCCTGCCGGATGCCTGCCGCGCCCTGGAGCCCGAACCCAGCGCCCCCGAAAAGGACCCGGAGTAATTGCGCGCGCGGATACCATCCCCGCCGCCAACGGCCCCTAAACGGAGGCCGACTAGCCAGGCAGGGGCCTTGTGCCGCAAAGTTGGGGGGCAGGCCCACAAGGCCAACCAAGGCAATCCTGGATCCCCATGAGCACGCACAACGTCTGGACTCACAAGGGCACCTTCCTGCTGGCTGCCGTCGGCTCGGCCGTCGGGCTCGGCAACCTCTGGCGCTTCCCCTACCTGACCGGCGAGAACGGCGGCGGGGCCTTCATCCTGGTCTATGCTCTGACCATCTTCGCGGTGGGCATCCCCATCCTGATTGCCGAGATCATGCTGGGGCGCAACAGCCGCCGCAGCCCGATCATGGGCATGCGCTTCCTGACCCATACCCACAACACCTCGCGCGCCTGGGAGACCATCGGCTGGCTGGGCGCCACCTCGGCTTTCCTGATCCTGAGCTTCTACTCGGTGATCGCCGGCTGGGCGATCCACTACACCGGGCTGATGTTCACCGGCTCCATGATCGACGTGGCCGCCGCCGACGTGGGCCAGAACTTCGATGCCCTGCTCGCCTCGCCCGCGCTGCTGACGCTCTATCACACCCTGTTCATTGCCGCCTCGGCGCTGATCGTGGGCCTCGGCATCCACAAGGGCATCGAGACAGGGCTGCGCGTGCTGATGCCCTCGCTGTTCGTGATCCTGCTGGTGGTGCTGGGCTACGGCGCCATCATCGGCGACTTCGCCGCCGCCGCCGACTTCCTGTTCACCTTCAACCTCGCCGATCTCAGCCTGGAGGGCTGGCTGCAGGCCATGGGCCAGTCCTTCTTCACGCTGAGCCTGGGCATGGGCGCCATCATGGCCTATGGCGCCTACATGTCCGGCGAAGCCTCGCTGACCCGCACCGCCTTCGCCATTGCCGTGGTCGACACCGCCGTCGCCATGGTCGCCGGCCTGGCGATCTTCTCGCTGGTCTTCGGTGCCGGGCTCAACCCTGGGGAGGGACCGGGGTTGATGTTCGTCACCCTGCCGCTGGCCTTCGCCGAGATGCCCGGCGGCGCACTGATCGGCGGCACCTTCTTCATCCTGGTGCTGGGCGCGGCCATCAGCTCCTCGATCTCGCTGATCGAGCCGGTGGCGGCCTTCCTGGTCGAGCGTTTCGACATGACCCGGCCCCAGGCCGTGACGATCATGGTCATCGCCAGCTGGGCGCTGGGGCTGCTCACCGTGCTCAGCTTCAACCTCTGGGCCGAGGGCACGATCTTTCACGTCCTGTTCGGACGCAGCGCCTTCGACCTCATCGAGCTACTGACCAATATCTTCATGCCGCTGGGGGGGCTTTTGATCGCGCTCTTCGCCGGCTGGGCGCTGACCCACTCCGAGGTGATGAAGGAGATGCGCACCAACGAGCGCTGGTTCCGCATCTGGCGGTTCCTGGTGCGCTTCGTGGCCCCCGCGGCGGTCGCCTTCGTCTTCCTGCGCAGCATTCCGCAGGTAGAGGGCTACCTGACCTCGGCCATCGGCGCCGTGGTGATCGTCGGCGCCTTCGCCGCCGGCCGCACCTTCCTGGCCGACAACACCCAGGACCTATAGGAACAACAACCGACGGAATCCGACATGGCAGCCATCATCGACGTCCAGCACGTCCACAAGGCCTTCGGTGGCCTCAAGGTCATCAATGACTGCTCGATCCAGGTGGAGCAGGGCTCGATCACCGGCCTGATCGGCCCCAACGGCGCCGGCAAGTCGACGCTGTTCAACATCATCGCCGGGGCCCTGCCGCTGGACAGCGGCCGGATCCTGCTCGACGACGAGGAGATCACCAACCGGCCCGCCAATGAGCTGTTTCACAAGGGACTGCTGCGCACCTTCCAGATCGCCCACGAATTTGCTCATATGACGGCGCTGGAGAACCTCATGATGGTGCCACCTGCCCAGGCCGGCGAGAGCCTGTTCAACGCCTGGTTCAAGCCCACCCTGGTGGGTATGCAGGAGGCCGATGTGCGCCGCCGGGCACTGGAGGTGATCGATTTCATCGGCCTGCACCACGTGCGCAACGAGCTGGCCGGCAATCTCTCCGGTGGCCAGAAGAAGCTGCTGGAGCTCGGCCGCACCATGATGACCGACGCCCGGGTGGTGCTGCTCGACGAGATCGCCGCCGGCGTCAACCGCACCCTGCTCGGCGAGCTGGTGACCAACATCGAGCGGCTCAACCGCGAGATGGGCTACACCTTCCTGGTCATCGAGCACGACATGGACATGATCGCCCGACTCTGCGATCCGGTGATCGTGCTCGCCCAGGGCAGCGTGATGGTCGAGGGCTCGATCGAGGAGATCCAGAACAACCCGCAGGTCATCGAGGCCTACTTCGGCGCCGCGTCCTGACGGAAGAGCCACCGCCCGAGGGCAGGCTCCCGGACAGCGCAGTCCAGCGCTTTCCAACAACGAAAACGAACGCAGAGAACATCTGACAATGCCATTACTCGACGCACGCGACGTGCACGGTGGCTACGGCGGCATGAACATCCTCAACGGGGTGGACATGGCCATCGAGGCCGACGAGATCGGCGTGATCGTCGGCCCCAACGGCGCCGGCAAGTCCACCATGCTCAAGGCCATCTTCGGCCTGCTCCACGTCAACCAGGGCGAGATCCTGCTGCGTGGCAAGCCGATCCACAACCTGCCGCCCAACAAGCTGGTGCAGCAAGGCATGGGCTTCGTCCCCCAGGAGAAGAACGTCTTCCCGAGCCTCACGGTGAAGGAGAACCTGGAGATGGGCGCCTTCCTCAAGCCCGGCAACGTCAAGCGCATGCTGGGGCAGGTCTATGACTTCTTCCCGCCGCTCCATGACAAGCGCCACCAGCCCGCCGGCGAGCTCTCCGGTGGCCAGCGACAGATGGTGGCCATGGGCCGGGCGCTGATGGCCGAGCCCAGCCTGCTGCTGCTCGACGAGCCCACCGCCGGCCTCTCGCCACTCTACATGAACGAGATCTTCGAGCAGGTAAAGCTGGTCAACTCGGCCGGCGTGGGCATCCTGATGGTCGAGCAGAACGCCAAGCAGGCCCTGTCCATCGCCGACCGGGGCTTCGTGCTGGCCGCTGGCCAGAACCGTTTCACCGATACCGGTGCCGCCCTGCTGGCCGACCCGGAAGTCGCCAAGAGCTTCCTCGGTGGCTAGCCCCCGGAGCCTGTACTGGAGAACCCTCCCGTGAACGAACTCGTCTTCTTTATCAACAACGTGGTAATCGCCGGCAGCGTGAGTGGCTCGATCTACGCCATCGGCGCGGTGGGCGTGACGCTGATCTTCAGCATCATGCGCTTCGCTCACTTCGCCCATGGCGACATGATGACCTTCGGCGCCTTCATGGTGCTGTTGCTGACCACCGCCTTCCCCGGGGCGGGCGCCGCCTTCGGCGTGCCCTCTGCGCTGGTCCTGCTGCCGCTGGCCATGGTGCTCACCGCGCTGCTCGCGGTGGGCATCGACAAGGCGTTCTACAAGCCGCTGCGCGCCCACGGCGTCAAGCCGATCGTGCTGGTCATCGGCTCGCTGGGGGTGACGCTGATGCTTCAGGGCCTGATCCGGCTGTTTGCGGGCACCAGCGGTCAAAGCCTCTATGTCGATGACCGCAAGGAGATCTTCCGCCTCGCCCTGCCCTTCGAGGGCGTGCGAGCCCCGGTGGTGATCACCGAACCGCAGCTCTATCTCTTCGTGATCACCCTTGTCGCCGTCGTCGGGCTGCATGTCTTCCTCAACCGCTCACGGCTGGGCAAGGCGATGCGTGCCATGTCCGACAATCCCGACCTGGCCCAGGCCTCGGGCATCAACACCAACACCATCGTCGCCGTGACCTGGGTGATCGCCGGAGGGCTGGCCGCCATCGCCGGCACCCTGCTGTCGCTGGATGTGACCTTCAAGCCCGACCTCAGCTTCTTCCTGCTGCTGCCGATCTTTGCCGCCGCCATTGTCGGCGGCGTGGGCCACCCCTATGGCGCCGTCGCCGGCGGCTTCGTGGTCGGCTTCGCCGAGACCCTTGCCGTCTTCAACTGGAGCGTGATGCTGCGGCCCTTCCGCGACAGCCTGCCGGAGTGGCTGACCCAGTCCGGCAACCTGGCCTTCGTCGGCACCGAGTACAAGATCGTGGTGCCCTTCTTCATCCTGGTCGTCATCCTGGTGTGGCGTCCCACCGGCATCTTCAAGGGCAAGGTGATCTGATGGATACCAAACGCGCCGATACCGTCGCCACGCCGCGCCGCTTCCCGCTGCGCGAAGTCATTCTCTTCGCTGCCGTGCTGGTCGCCGTCCTGAGCGTCTATGCCGCGATGGGGCCGGCCTACAGCACTCGCATGCTGGTGGAGGCCGCCTGCTACGCCATCCTGGCGCTGGGCCTGACCATCCAATGGGGCTATGCCGGCCAGTTCAACGCCGGTGTGATGGGCTTCGTGGCCCTGGGCGGCTTCTGTGCCATGCTCTTCAGCTTTCCGGTCAATCCAGACTTCTGGGAGAGCGAGCTGCCCGGTGAGCTGGGCCTGGCATTGTTCTACATGGTCGCCGCCGTGCTGGTGGTAGTCGGCGGCACCCGGCTCGACCGGCTCGGCGTGCCGAAAAAGCTGCGTACCGTCATCGCCATCGTCCTCGGGGTGGTGCTCTACCTGGTGGTGGTCAATGCCTTCCGCGGCGTGACCGATCAGATCGAATCCCGCGCCGGCTTCATCGGCGGCCTGGGCCTGCCGGTCGGCGTCGGCTGGATCGTCGGTGGGGCGCTGGCCGGAGGCGTCGGCTACTTCATTGGCCGCGTCTGCCTGGGGCTGCGCAGCGACTATCTGGCCATCGCCACCCTGGGCATCGCCGAGATCATCAAGGCCTTCTTCAAGAACTCCGACTGGCTGACCCGCGGCACCGCAACCGTCTCGCCGCTCCCCTGGCCGGTACCGGGGCCGGCCGAGGTCGGGTTCACCCTGGCTCGTGCCCTCTACTTCTCGGTCACCGCGGTGATGATCGCGGTCATCTTCTTCCTGCTGACCCGCGCCTACCACGCGCCCTGGGGACGCATGATCCGCGCAATCCGCGACAACGAGATCTCCGCCGCCGCCATGGGCAAGGACATCAACAAGCGTCGCCTCGAGATCTTCGTGCTGGGCTGCATCCTGATGGGCATCGGCGGGGCGGCCCTGGCCAGCTTCAACAGCATGTTCGACCCCCAGGGGTACCTGCCGCTCAACCACACCTTCCTGGTGCTGGTCATGGTCATCCTCGGCGGGCCCGGCAACAATCTCGGCACCATCTTCGGTGCGGTGGCGGTCTACATCATCTGGATCATGTCTGGGCCAATGGCCCTGTTCCTGATGGAACTGGTCGTCACCTTCGGCGAGGGCACTTTCGGCTGGGAAGCACCCACCAACATGGATAGTCGAGCCCTGCAGGCGCGGGTCTTCGTAATCGGCCTGCTGATCACCCTGGTGCTGCGCTATGCGCCCAAGGGTCTGCTGCCCGAGAAGGTCCGTCACCACGGGTGACCCAGTATGTAAGCCGTAAGTCGCGTAGGCTGGATAAGCCGAAGGCGCATCCGGCGTATCATGCCCGGTGCGCTGGCGCTTACCGGGCCTACGGTCGGATGGCCGGCCGGTATCGCACGGTCAAGCATCACGCCAGTCTGCGATGCACCAATGCAAAGGCCCCGGCGGTTGCCCGCCGGGGCCTCGTGCCTTCGCGACCGACGCCTCAGGCGTCGTCGGCCTCGAGCTCGCCGACCTGAACGAACTCGCCGTCCTCGACAACCATCTCGACCACGATGCCC
This sequence comes from Halomonas sp., assembly GCF_031581305.1. Classification (GTDB taxonomy): domain Bacteria; phylum Pseudomonadota; class Gammaproteobacteria; order Pseudomonadales; family Halomonadaceae; genus Halomonas. Next base: position 7,397 of record NZ_JAVLBC010000041.1, on the reverse strand, counting down.
GGAACGTCACCATTCTCGTCGAACTCGTGAGTGCCCGAGGCACCCTGATAGTTGATCTCGGTGCCGGCGGCGATCAGCTCCACTGCCTTTTCCCACTCGCCGGGCAGGATCACCTCGCCGGGGGCGGTGGCAACGCTGCGCAGCGCCGCGGAGAGCCCCTCACGCTCGGCGCTGCCATTCTGCTCCATGGCCAGCGCCAGCAGGAAGGCGGCGTCGTAGGCCTGAGCCGCAAAGACCGCATCCGGGTCGACATCGGCCTCACCGGCGGCCTCGGCGAACATGGCGGTACCGGGCAAGTCCGGGCTGCCCGGCCGGGTCGCGATCATGCCCTCGAGCACATCCGCGCCCACGGCATCCACCAGGCTGTTGCCGACCATGCCGTCGGCCCCCACGTACTGGGTGAACATGCCGCTCTCGTAGGCCTGGCGCAGTACCGTCTGGCCGGAGGTGTCGGCATAGGCCAGCACCACCAGGTTCGGCACGCCGGTGGACGAGAGGGTACCGAGCTCGGAACGGTAGTCGGCGCGGTTATCCTCGTGGGCCAGGTTCGCGGCGACCGTGCCGCCCTCGGCCTCGAAGGTCGTGGTGAAGGCGTCGGACAGGCCCTGACCATAGTCATTGTTGACGTAGGTGACCGCCACCTCGTCGATGCCTTTCTCGATCAGCAGCTTGGCCAGCATCTCGCCCTGGAAGGCATCCGAGGGCACGGTGCGGAACACCAGGTCGTTGTCGTCCAGCTCGCTGACCGCCGGGGCCGTGGAGGCCGGCGAGACCATCACCACCCCGCCGGGGATGGCGGCGTTGTTGGCCGCTGCGATGGTAGCGCCGGTGCACAGGGCCCCGACGATGGCCGTGACCTGCTCGGTGTTGACCATGCGGTCGGCTGCGTTGGAGGCCGCCGAGGCATCGGAACAGGTGGTATCACCGGTGGGCATCTCGATCATCTGGCCATCGAGAAGACCACCCTGCTCATTGATCTGGGTCACCGCCAGTTGGGCACCGTCGAAGATCGGCGGGGTCAGGCTCTCGATCCCGCCGGTAAAGCCACCCAGGAAACCGATCTTGACCTCGGCCTGGGCCATGCCGGAAAGGGCCACCGTGGACGCGGCGACTGCCATCGCCAGTACGTGTTTTTTCATGATTGTTTGTCTCGCTCAGGTTGCTTGCGTTACACACCCACACAATCTGGAACCCTTCTCCGCAGAACACAAGCTCGCCTCGCCAACGTTCACGGAGACGGCGCCTATACTGACAGGCGTCCACCAACCCTGGAGGCACACCATGAACCACCCGCTTCACGCCACCCTGACCCTGGCCGCCACCCTGGGCCTCGCCACCGGCAGCGCCCTTGCCTTCGAGCCCACCGGCCAGGACGTGACCTACGACGTCGCCGATGAAGCCTTCGAGGGCTATCTCGCCACCGCCGAGGGCGAGGCTCGCGGGACCGTGCTGGTCATCCACGACTGGGACGGCCTCGATGACTACGAGCGCCAGCGTGCCGACATGCTCGCCGAACAGGGCTATGACGCCTTCGCCGTCGACCTCTACGGCCAGGGCAATCGGCCGGCGGAGATCGATGCCAAGAAGGCCGAGACCGCCCGCCTCTACGAGGACCGCGAACGCATGCGCACCCTGACCCTGGCCGGCCTGGCCGAGGCCCGCGACCAGGGGGCCGCCCGGCCCACCGTGGTAATGGGCTACTGCTTCGGCGGCGCCGTGGTGCTGGAGCTCGCCCGTTCCGGCGAGACAGCGGATGTGGCCGGGTATGCCACCTTCCATGGCGGCCTGGCGACCCCCGAGGGCCAGTCCTACGACGACGATACCGCCCCGATCCTGGTCGCCCACGGCGGCGCCGACCAGTCGATCTCCCTGGACGACGTCGCCACCCTGGGCGAGGAGCTCGAGGCCGCCGGCGTCACCTACGAGATACAGATCTACTCCGGCGCCCCCCACGCCTTCACCGTCTTCGGCAGCGACCGCTACCAGCAGAGGGCCGACGAGACGTCCTGGGCCGCCTTCCTCGGGCTGCTCGACGAGGTGCTGTGACCATGCACATCACTCCCCTCTCCGGCAGCCGCAGCGAGATCGGCGAGGCCCACGGCCGCGCCCACGCCGGGTTAATCACCCACAGCCTCGAAGTCTACGACCGGCTGTTCCAGGACTTCGCGGGGCTCGACTGGGCCGCGGCGCGCCAGACGGCCAGCCGCTTCCTGCCGATGATCGAGCGCGGCTTCCCGGCGATCCTCGAGGAGATGGACGGCATCGCCCGCGGGGCCGGGCTCGACTTCGCGGACATCCTCACCCTCAACTGCCGCAGCGAGATCTCGCTGACCCAGGCCAGCGGCGGCTGCTCCGCCTTCGCCCTGAATCGTCAGGGCACCCAGTGGCTGGCCCAGAACTGGGACTGGCGCACCGACCAGCTGCACAACGTGGTGGCCCTGGAGATCAACGGCCTCGATGCCCCCACCCTGATCAGCATCGGTGAGGCCGGCATGGTGGCCAAGATCGGCATGAACGAGCACGGCATCGGGGTCTGCCTCAACGCTATCCGCTCGCGGACCTGCGGCGAGGGGCTGCCCATCCACGTCGCCCTGCGCAAGATCCTCGAGAGCGCCGACATGGAAGCCGCCGTGGCCGTGGCCAGCCGCGATCGCGTCTGCTCGCCCGCCCATTTTCTGATCGCCAGCGCCGACGGCACGGCCGCCGGCCTGGAGGTCCACCCCGGCGAACCGGGCCGGCTGGCCCCGGAGGACGGCATGGTCACCCACACCAACCACCTCTATGCCCGTGCCGCCACCTGCCAGGTCGAGGATTTTCCGCGCCCCGACTCCCGCCCGCGCCTGGCGCGGCTGGATACCCTGCTGCGCGAGCGGCTGCCCGCCGAGGGCAAGATCGGCGAGCGTGAGCTGTTCGCCATCCTCAGTGACCATGACAACGCGCCGCTCTCCATCTGCCGCCACTTCAACCCCGACCAGCCCCCCGAGGAGCGCATGGAAACGCTATTCGGGGTCGTCATGAACCTTAGCGAGCGGCGCCTGACCCTGCGTCACGGCAAGCCCTGCGAGAGTGACGAGAGCCTGACCGTGCAGTTTGGTGCCGAGTGACCGTTCGCCGGCGCCTGGTGCAAGACAAATGCGGCACAGATGCAAACGACAATACTTGTTACAGGTAACGAGTCGCATCCCGGCTCGGCGGAGACGTCGGCCTGGCCGGCATTCCATGCAGGTCAACGAAATGTAGCCAACGACAGGCTATGATGGGAGTCTGTATTTGCTGCATCGCAATACCCATCACTGGAGTTGCTACCATGGATGCGCCAAACGACGACCGCTATATCGAAAATCGCACCTTCGACGAAATCCAGGTGGGCGACGAAGCGCACCTCGAAAAGCGCCTGACCCTGGATGACATCAAGCTGTTCGCCATCATGTCCGGGGACGTCAATCCATCCCATGTGGACGATGATTTCGCGCGCAGCTCCAGCTTCCAGGAAATCATCGCTCACGGTATGTGGGGCGGTGCACTGATCTCCACCGTACTGGGCACCCAGTTGCCTGGCCCCGGCACCCTCTACCTGGGGCAGACGCTGAACTTTCGGAAACCGGTCTCGCTGGGCGACGTGCTCAAGGTCAGCGTGCGTGTCTCTGCCAAGGACGATGCCCGCTCACAGGTGACCCTGGACTGCCGCTGCGAGAACCAGAAGGGAAACGTCGTCATCGAGGGCGAGGCCCGGGTGCTCGCGCCCAAGGAGAAGATCCGCCGGCCGCGCACCGTGATGCCCTCGGTGCGCCTGGCCGAACGTGGCCGCCTGCACGAGATCCTCTCCGCCGCCGACCACCCACCCGCCATTTGCGTCGCCGTGGTCCATCCCGTGGACGACGTCTCGCTGACCGGCGCCGTGGCCGCCGCCGAGCATGGCCTGATCATCCCCTTGCTGATCGGCCCGAAAGCCAAGATCCACGCCGCGGCGGAAAACGCCGAGCTCGACATCAGCGACATCGAACTGATCGACGTGCCGCACAGCCATGCCGCCGCGGAGCGCGGTGTGGCCCTGGTGCGGGAGGGGCGCGCGGAGGCCCTCATGAAGGGCGCCCTGCACACCGACGAGCTGATGCACGAGGTGCTCAAGCACGATGGCGGCCTGCGCACCGAGCGCAACATCAGCCACGTCATGGCCTTCGACGTACCGACCTATCCACGGCCGCTGTTCATCACCGATGCCGCCATCAACATCACGCCCAACCTCGATGAAAAGCGCGACATCGTCCGCAACGCCATCGAGCTGGCCCACGCGCTGGGCAATCGCGATCCCAAGGTCGCCATTCTTGCCGCCGTGGAAACCGTCAATGCCAAGATGCCCTCGACCCTGGACGCCGCCGCCCTGTGCAAGATGGCCGACCGCGGCCAGATAGAAGGCGGCACCCTCGACGGCCCACTGGCCTTCGACAACGCCATCTCCGAGGATGCCGCACGCACCAAGGGCATCGAATCGCCGGTCGCCGGCCGGGCCGACATCCTGGTCGCCCCGGATCTGGAAGCGGCCAACATGCTCATGAAGCAGCTGACCTACCTGGCCGACGCCACCGGCGCCGGGCTGGTGCTGGGCGCCCGGGTCCCCATCATCCTGACCAGCCGCGCCGACGAAGCCATCACCCGCATGGCCTCCTGCGCCCTGGCCCTGCTGGTGGCCGACCGCCAGAAGCGGAAAAGCCCACCCGGCCAGGAAGACTGAGTTAACGGAGCCCGACATGCGCCATATCCTCACCCTCAACAGTGGCTCGTCCAGCCTGAAGTTTGCCCTCTACCCACTGACGGGTGCCACATCGCTCGATACCCTGACGCCCCGCTATCGCGGCAAGTTTTCCGGGTTGAATGGCGGCACGCCCAAGCTGTCGCTGAAAGACGACGAGGGCCAGCCCGTCGACGTGGCCATGGACGATCTGCCCGCCACACTCGACCTGCCCGGCGCCCTCGAGCGCCTGCTGCACTGGCTCGACAGCCTGTCGGAGCTGTCGCTTGCCGTGGTGGGGCATCGGGTGGTGCACGGCGGCCGCGACTACCATCGCCCGGTGGCACTCACCTCCGAGATCACCGCAGCGCTGAAAGAGCTCGAATCGCTGGCACCGTTGCATCAGCCCTACTGCCTGGCGCCCATAGCGCCGCTCGCCGAGCGCTACCCCGACCTGCCCCAGGTGGCCTGCTTTGACACCGCGTTTCATGCCGACCAGCCCGACGTGGCCCGTCAGTTTGCCTTGCCCCACGAGATGACCGAACGCGGCCTGGTCCGCTATGGCTTCCACGGCCTCTCCTACGACTACATCAATCAGGTGCTGCCCCAGTACCTGGGCGAGGCCCGGCGCGAGCGGGTGATCGTCGCCCACCTGGGCAACGGCTCCAGCCTCTGTGCCATCCACAACGGCACCAGCGTGGCCACCACCATGGGTTTCACCGCCATCGAGGGCATGCCCATGGGCACCCGCAGCGGCAGCCTCGACCCCGGGCTGGTGCTGCACCTGATCCAGCAGGAAGGCATGAGTGTCGACGAGGTCAGCGAGCTACTCTACAAGCGCTCCGGCCTGCTCGGGGTTTCCGGCATCAGCGGCGACATGCGCGAGCTGCTCGAAAGCCCCGCGCCCGAGGCCCGCGAAGCGATAGCCCTCTATGCCTACCGCGCCGTGCGCGAGATCGGCAGCCTGGCTGCCGCCCTGGGCGGTCTCGACCAGCTGGTCTTCACCGCCGGCATCGGCGAACGCGCCGGGCCGGTGCGCGAAGCCATCTGCCAGGGCTGCGAGTGGCTGGGCCTCACGCTCGACGCCGACGCCAACCGCCGCGATGCCAGCCGCATCAGCACCGCCGACAGCCGTGTCGGCACCTGGGTGATTCCTACCGACGAGGAGCGCATGATCGCCTGGTACAGCGCCCGGGTGGTCGGCCAGGCATAGTCCGCTGCGACAGCGGCTGACCATGCGACCGGCGCCTTCCCGCCCGAGGCGTCGGCGCTAGCCCGCCAGCGCCTCCTCCACCAGACCGCGCGCCTCGGTCGTCATCGGCAGCGCCAGCGCCAGCTCATGGGCCTGCGGCGACATCTTCTTCCAGGTCATCTGCACGATGCGGATCAGGTGATCGTGGTCGATCTGCTTCGCGAAGTCGCCGAAGTAGTTCTCCAGGAACACCAGGCAAGCGCAGTCCTCCACCGCCTGGGCGCCCGGGTCACGCCCCAGCCCCTGCTTGCGGATCATCCGCGCCACCGCCTCGGCCTGCTCGGCGGAGTAGCCCGCCTCGCGCATCAGCCGTGCCGTGGTCTCGCCGGCGCGCTGACCCTGGTCGCGACGCCAGGTGAGATAGCCCACCCGGCCCTCGGGGTAATCGCTGCGCGGCACCTCCCAGCGCTGCAGATGCTGGCCGCGCACCGCCAGGCACACCAGCTCGTCGGGCTGGTCATGCAGCCGCTCCAGCCAGGCACTCATGCGCCCGGCATGCCACAGCTCCTGGGGCACCGGCTCGCCGTCTACCTCCACCCTGCGCGGATCCTCCGCATGCAGGGCATCCAGGGCGGCCAGGGTCTTCGCATAGGGGGTATCGGACATGTTCACTCCTTGTGATCGACGGCGCATCGCTCCCGCTGGCTCACAGCCTATCAGCGAACATGCCGATCAGGGCGAAGGCAAGCCCGAGGCGGGATACACTGACCGGAAGACCGAGGTACAGCGACGAGGAGAAGCACCATGAAATATATCTTCGAGGTGCACATCCGCGACGGCTATCAAGCCGAGGACTACGCCAAGGCGTGGGTCCGCGCCAGCGAGATCATCCAGCAGGCGCCGGGGGCACGGGGCACCGAGCTGCATCGCAAGATCGGCGACCCCTCCACCCTGATCGCCATCGCCCACTGGGATAGCAAGGCCAGCCGCGACGCCATGGAGGCCCAGCCGAACCCGGCAGTAAAAGAGATCATCCGCCGCGCGGCCCCCTGCTGCGAGATCCGTCTGATTGGCGAGTTCGAGGAGCCAGAGTGGGTGGTAATGCCGCCCGAAAGACACTGAGCTGCCTGGGCGGCAGTGAAGAGCGTTGGCCAAAACTAAAAGGTTCTTCACAGACTGGCGTGACGCCATATTTCAGAAGGATAACGAATCCCCAGAGGACCGCGTAGGCCCGGTAAGCGCCAGCGCACCGGGCATGGAAAGATCGGCAGCACCGCGCTGAAGCGCCTACAGCTTTTCCAACCTACCTCAATGGCAGCCTGTCTTCAGGCTAACGACAACTACCCGCCGAACTCGCCACCTTAATCGAGACCAAGCAGCCAAAGTAGTTAATGTCGCATATTGACCGTTGCCGGGTCGGTTTCTGTCCGGGCGGGGCGCGACTCGAGGTATGCGCGCTCGACCTGTCGATCGGTG
>NZ_JAVLBC010000040.1:0-18781 GCF_031581305.1 Halomonas sp. | reverse complement strand
GTAGCCCACTTCCTGGTTTTTCTTCTTCAGGAAGCCGTGCCCTTCGTCCTCGAACAGCATGACGCGGGCCGGGACGCCGCGGCGGCGCAAGGCCTCGGCCATGGACAGCGTCTGTTCCGGCACCACCACGGTATCGCGGTTGCCCTGGAAGAAGATGACGGGCGCGGTGAAGGTATCGAGTCGATTGATCGGGCTGCGGGCCCGCTGGGTGCGCTCATCCCCGAGCAGCCAGTCGAGGTAGCCTGACTCGAAACGGTGGGTTTGGGTGGCCAGGTGCGGGGCATCGGTGACGCCATACAGGCTGGCGCCGGCCCGGAAGAGGGTAGAGGTCGCAAGCAGGTTGAGCACGCTGAAGCCACCGGCACTCTGGCCCCTCACGAACAGCCGATCGGCATCGGCCAGGCCACTGGCGACCAATGACGTCGTCAGTGCGATTACATCCTCGACATCGATACGACCCCATTCGCCGGCGAGGCGCTCTCGATACGCCCGTCCGGCATTGCCGCTGCCGCGGGGGTTGATGTCTGCCACGGCGAAACCGTGCTCTGTCCAGTAGTGGATCAGCGGATCGAACACCGGATAGCAGGCCGAGGTGGGGCCGCCGTGCACGCGAACGATCAGCGGCGGTGGCCGGGCCGAGGAGGCAGCCGGCCCATAGACGAAGGCAGGAACGCGTTCGCCGTCGGCCACGCATGCCTGCAGCGTCTGCGGTAATGGGGGATGTGTGGGCGTGGGCAGCCCGAAAAGCGTTTCCTCGGCATGGGTCGACAGGTTCACACGGGACAGGCGTGCCGCGTGCTGCGCCCCCTGGGTGATGGCGTATAGCCAGCCATCGGCATGCGCCAGGCCCGTCAGCCGGCTGGCGTCGTGCAGCACGCGGGCGTGTTCACGCCCCTCGCCATCGGTGATCAGGATCCGGGCTGCCCCCACCTCGAAGGCCATGAGCACGCCCTGGTCGACGGTGGGCCACAGGTGCTGGCACTCGCCGAGTTGCCAGGGCGTGGAGGCGTGGTCGGCCTGCCGCGTGCCGAGTCGTTGGATATCCAGCGACTCGGCAGGGCCGATCACCCGATACGGCTGCCACCAGCCCCCGTGATCACTGAGCACGATAAGCTCATTGGCCGCGGTGAAGCGGGGCTGGGTGATGGCGGCGCCGGCATCCCAGTGGGTCAGGTCGTGCAGCTTGCCAGCGGCGTCCAGCCGGGCCTGGCGTAGGCGCGATCGCTGCCAGGGCATGTCCCCGAGGTCCCATTCGACCCAGGCGAGCCGGCTGCCACAAGGGGACAGCGCCGGTGCGCCATAGAAGTCGGCACCGGCGTCAAGCACCCGACGGCAGTGGCCATCCAGTGCGACCAGGCGCTGGCTGGCGTCGCGTCCATTGCCGCTTTCCTCCACGGCGAACAACCGGCGGCGTTGCGGGTCGGGGGTGAGCCCACCGTAACGGCTGCCGTGTCGTGACCACCATGGGCACGCTTCGCCGCCGCTCAACCGTTGGCGATGCAGGGTCTGGGTGGCGGCCTCGACGAAGATGGCGTGCTCATCCAGGCAGGCAAGAGCGCCGCCGCCGTAGCCATTGACGTGACTGGCGATATCGAGGTGCTCGGGACTCAGCGGTTGCGGTCGGCCATCCTCGAGATGAGCATGCCACTGCCATAGCCGACGTCTTCCTGTCTGGGGGTCGGCAGCCAGCCAGAGGACGCCTCGGGAGGCGGCACACAGGTCTGCCAGGCCATCCGCGGGCAGTGCCGCCCGGCGCAGCAGCTCGTCATGTGGCTCGCTGGGCAGGGGAGCCTTCATGTACGACAGAACACCCTCGATTCATGGACGTTGCGTGGCGTCAGCTCCTGTGCCTCGCGGGTGTCGCTCTCCGCCTCGCGGCGGGCCGCCTCGATCAGGTGATGGTCCGGCGACAGGTCGCACACCGGATCGGTGGCGGCGGGGTCGCCGGTCAGCAGGTAGGCCTGGCAGCGACAGCCGCCCACATCCCGATGGCGCTCGTCACAGCTGCGGCAGGGCTCCGACATCCAGGCATCGCCGCGATAGCGGTTGAAGGCCTCGCTCTCGTACCAGATCTCGCGCAGCGGACGCTCGCGCACCGTGGGAAAGCGCATCGGCAGCATGCGCGCGCTGTGGCAGGGCAGTACCGCACCGTCCGGCGCCACGGTCATGAAGATCGCCCCCCAGCCGCCCATGCAGGCCTTGGGGCGGTCATTGTAGTAGTCGGGCACCACGAACAGCAGCCGCATGTCGCGTCCCCGCTCGGCCAGGCGTTCCCGCCACTGTGCCGTGACCTCTTCGGCGGCCTCGAGCTGGGCCGCACTGGGCAGCAAGCCGGCGCGATTGAGATGCGCCCAGCCATAGAGCTGGCAGTTGGCGAGTTCCACGGCATCGGCGCCGAGTTCGTCACACAGGGCGATGATGTGATCGAGGCGGTCGATGTTGTGGCGGTGCAGGACCACGTTGAGCACCATGGGGTAGCCGGCGGCCTTGACGGCCCGCGCCATGGCCAGCTTTTTCTCGTGGGCCTTGCGTGAGCCGGCGACCGCCGCGGCGACATCGGGGTCGGAGGCCTGCAGGCTGATCTGGATGTGGTCGAGACCCGCCTCGCGCAGTGCCTCGATACGCGACTCGTCGAGGCCCAGCCCGGACGTGATCAGATTGCTGTAGAAGCCCAGTCGACGGGCCTCGGCCACCAGGGTCTCGAGGTCCCGGCGAACCAGCGGCTCGCCACCCGAGAAGCCCAGTTGCACAGCCCCCATGGCACGAGCCTGGGTCAGGGTGTCTATCCACTCCGTGGTATCGAGCTCCTCTTTGACCGCTCCGAAATCCAGCGGATTGGAGCAGTAGGAGCACTGCAGCGGGCAGCGGTAGGTCAGCTCGGCGAGCAGCCACAGCGGGGCGCCCGTCTGGCCATTGGCAGTAACGGCATCGGTGTGGTCAGTCATGCTGGATCCACCCTTGTTGCGTGGCGTCGACCATGAATTCGTGAACGTCCTCGGCGATGGCGGCGGCGGGGGCTTCGGGGTATGACGCCTGCAGGATCGCGATTACGGTGTCCACGTCACGTTGCCCATCGAGCTGGGCGAGGATGGCGCCAGCGGTATCGTTGAGCTGCACCATGCCCTCGGGGTAGAGCAGTACATGACGCTGCTGAGTCTCTTCCCACTGCAGGCGCCAGCCGGGGCGCAGACGGCAGACGCTGCGCCCGTCGATGGCTACTTCGCTCATGACAGCCCCCGATGGTAGACGCGCCGGTCGGTGACGGTATGGTAGGGCGCCCGGTCGAGTTGGTAGGCCAGGGACATGGCGTCGAGCATCGACCAGAGAACGTCGAGCTTGAACTGCAGGATCTCCAGGGCACGTTGCTGGGCGGTGGCGGTGGTGCAGACGGCCAGTGCCACCTCCAGGCCGTGTTCGACATCGCGACGCGCCTCCTTGAGGCGCTTGCGAAAGTAGCCGTAGCCGGCCGCGTCGATCCAGGGGTAGTGGGTCGGCCAGGTATCCAGCCGGCTCTTGTGGGCCTCCGGGGCGAACAACTCGGTGAGTGAGGAGATCGCCGCTTCCCGCCAGTCGGCACGACGCACGAAGTTGACGTAGGCGTCTACTGCGAAACGCACACCGGGCAGCACGTGCTCCTGTGACCAGAGTTCGTCGCGACTCAGCCCCACCGCCTCGCCCAGGGTCAGCCAGGCTTCGATGCCACCGTCATCCTCGCCATGTCCGTCGTGGTCGAGCAGGCGCTGGATCCAGCGACGCCGTGTGGCAGCGTCGGGACAGTTGGCGAGCAGGGCGGCATCCTTCTGGGGAATGTTGATCTGGTAATAGAAGCGGTTGGCGACCCAGCCACGCAGCTGCGCGGGGGTGGCGCGCCCCTCGGCCATGTCCACCTGATAGGGGTGGTGGATATGGTAGTAGGCCCCCTTGGCCATGAGGGCCTCGCGGAAGGCCTCGGGACTCAGGGCATCTGCCTGCGAAGTCGCCAGCGGTGAGGCGATGCTTGTCATGTATGGCTCCTCTGTCGTCGTGGCAGGACGCGCCACGACAGCGTCAGGGATGGCAGGAAGCAGAGCTCTCCAGCCCCTGACGTTGAGACGCGGATCGTTTACCCCGGTTCAAACGTCCAGGCGCAAGCCGTCGAAGGCCACCTCGACCCCTTCACGATTCAGGGTGGCGCGTTCCTGCGACCCTTCGTCAAGGATCGGGTTGGTATTGTTGATATGGATCAGTACCCGACGGGTGGTGGCCGGCAGGGCCGCGAGCTCGGCCAGCAGGCCCTGCTCGCCGGACAGCGCCAGATGGCCCATGTCGCGACCGGTGGCCTGGCCGACACCGGCACGCAACAGTTCGTCGTCACGCCACAGGGTGCCGTCGACCAGCACGCAGTCGGCCTGGCGCAGGAAACCGCGTACCCGTTCGTCGAGTTCGCCGAGCCCGGGGGCATACAAGAGGGTGGTACCTCGGTGGCGATCCTCGACCAGCAGGCCGATATTGTCACCCGGGGTCGGGGCGCCACGGCGCGGGGAGTAGGGCGGTGCGTTGCTGGTCAGCGACAGGGCGGTAAAGGTCAGGCCTGGGCACGCAGGCACCTCGAAGGTGGCTTCCAGTTGCTCGCCGTCGACCGAAATGGGATGCCAGGTCAGGCCGCCCTGCCAGTGCTCGAGCATAGTGAAAAGTGGGAAGCCACTGGTCAGGTCCTGGTGCACATTGGGAGTGCACCAGACATCCAGAGGGCAACCCTCCCGCAGCGACAGTAATCCGGTGGCGTGATCGATCTGGCCGTCCACCAGCAGGACCCCCGCGATGCCGCTATCCCTCGGGACTTGCCTGGGATGCAGCTCGGGGTTGCTGGCCAGTTGGCTGCGGATGTCCGGCGAGGCATTGCACAGCAGCCAGTGTTCGCCGTCGCTGCTGATGGCAATTGATGACTGGGTGCGCGGCGTTGCCTTGATGCTGCCCTGTCGAACACCTTGGCATTGCGTGCAGTTGCAGTTCCATTGCGGAAAGCCACCTCCCGCCGCCGCGCCGAGCACCAGTACCTGCATGGAGATTATCCTGTCCCGAAGCCTGTCCTACAAAGAGAAGACTGACGACCCTTGGAAAGGGCGTCAGTCCAGACTGAACAAATGCGCCGTGCGTGGCGTCAGCGATTAGAAATATACAGTGTCACTTCGAAGCCGAGTCGCAGGTCGGTATAGGCGGGTTTGGTCCACATGAAACACCTCCATTGGATGGGTTGTTGTTGATGGGTGTATAGACAAGAGTAAAGCACAGAACGACGTCTCTGCCTTGCTACAAAAGTCGCATTCCGGGCATTCAGACGCCAACTGCTTCCTCTTTGCAGGAGATGACGATCGAATGCCAGGGATGGCTCCTTCAAACTACGGTACCTTGCGGCTTTTTGCCAACGCGGTGCCACTTGCCGGGCTCAGCGCCGCACGGGCAGCAGTTCATCGATATGCGCGACCAGGTAGTCGATGAACTGGTGCACCTTGGGTGAGCGATGGCGATGGCGCGGGTAGACAGCCCATACCGCAGTGTCGTCGTGACGGTAGGCATCGAGTACCGAGACCAGCTTGCCGCTGGCCAGATGGGGATCCACGTAGTAGTCGGGCAGTTGGGCCAGTCCCAGGCCCTTTAGGGCTGCATCCAGTAGCGCCGGTCCCGAGTTGCCCTCCCAGGGGCCCTCGACTCTCAATTCGCGGCGCACGCCACCGACGGCGAAGCGCCAGTGATCACGTGAGCCCACCAGGCAGCGGTGGCGAGAAATCTCGGAGAGTGCATGGGGCTGGGGCATGCGGGTGAAGTAGGCGGGTGAGCCGACCACGTACTCGCGACGCTCACAGAGCCGCCGAGCGATCAGCGAGGAGTCCTCCAGGCGGCCCATGCGAATCGCAATGTCGAAACCCTCCTCGATGATGTCTACCTGGCGGTTGGTGAAGTGCAGGCGAACCCCCAGTTTGGGGTTGCGGCACTGAAAGTCATTCACCAGGGGGGCGACGAAACGTTCCCCGAAGTTGGTGGCGCACGTCAGGCTGAGGACTCCACTGGGGCGTGCCTGGAGGTCCTTCACGGCCGCCTCGGCCTCGCGGAAACCATCGAACAGGTGATGGCAGTGCTGGTAATAGAGGGTGCCGGCCTCGGTGAGGCGAATCTGGCGAGTGGTGCGATAGAGCAGGGTAGTCCCCAACTGGTTCTCGAGCTGGCTGACCAGCCGGCTGACATGGGAACTCGAGACCTTCAGTCGGCGAGCCGCCGCGGCAAAGGTGCCCGCACGTACCACCTCGATGAAGGCCTCGATTCGATCCCAGCGCTGCATGTGGACTCCTTTCGGCAGGATTGTTGCCGTATGGCAATAATGTCATGTGTTTGATGCAGTTTATCCCAAGGCGTCAAATTGCCTAGACTGTCTGCAGGCTCACCACATACCGAACGAGGAAAATGCCATGAAGTCACGTGCCGCCGTCGCCATGGAAGCCGGCAAGCCCCTGGAACTGGTCGAGATCGACGTCGAGGGTCCCAAGGCGGGCGAGGTGCTGGTGCGGCTTGCCGCCACCAGCGTCTGTCATACCGATGCCTTCACTCTCTCCGGCGCCGACCCGGAAGGCAACTTCCCGGCGGTGCTGGGCCATGAAGGCGCCGGTGTCGTCGAGGAGGTGGGCGAAGGCGTCACCAGCGTCAAGCCCGGTGACCACGTGATCCCGCTCTATACCGCCGAGTGCGGCCAGTGCAAGTTCTGCCTCTCCGGCAAGACCAACCTGTGCAGTGCGGTGCGCGCCACCCAGGGCAAGGGCGTGATGCCGGATGGCACCTCGCGCTTCTCGCTGGACGGCAGGATGCTGCACCACTATATGGGCACCTCCACCTTCAGCGAGGTCACCGTGTTGCCCGAGGTTTCGCTGGCGGTGGTCTCGAAAGAGGCGCCGATGGACAAGATCTGCCTGCTGGGCTGCGGCGTGACCACCGGTATCGGCGCGGTGATGAACACCGCCAAGGTGGAGCCGGGCGCGACCGTCGCCGTCTTCGGCCTGGGTGCCATCGGTCTGGCGGTGATCCAGGGCGCGGTGATGGCCAAGGCCTCGAGGATCATCGCCATCGACGTCAACCCGGAGAAATTCAAGCTGGCTGAGCAGTTCGGTGCCACCGACTTCGTCAATCCCAAGGAGTACAGCGATCCCATCCAGCAGGTGATCGTCGACCTGACCGATGGCGGTGTTGACTACTCCTTCGAGTGTATCGGCAACGTCAACGTCATGCGTTCGGCGCTGGAGTGCTGCCACAAGGGCTGGGGTGAGTCGGTGATCATCGGTGTGGCTGGCGCCGGCGAGGAGATCAGCACGCGTCCATTCCAGCTGGTCACCGGTCGGGTCTGGAAGGGCTCCGCCTTCGGCGGGGTGAAGGGGCGTACCGAGTTGCCGGGCTACGTGGAGCGCTACATGGATGGCGAGATCAACATCGATGACTTCATCACGCATGACATGCCCTTCGAGAAGATCAATGAAGCTTTTGAGCTACTGCACCGTGGCGAGAGCATCCGCACCGTCCTTCACTACTGAGCCATCGGGAGGCTGATCATGACCATGACCGAACACCTCGAACTGGTCTCGGCCAACAAGAGCTTCGACGGTTGGCACAAGCGCTATCGCCACCGTTCCCGGGCACTGGACTGCGAGATGACCTTCTCCATCTACCTGCCGCCCCAGGCCGAGGCCGGGCGAGTGCCGCTGCTGTGGTGGCTCTCCGGGCTGACCTGCACCGACGAGAACTTCATGCAGAAGGCCGGCGCGCATCGGGTTGCCGCCGAGCTCGGCATGGCCATCGTCTGCCCCGACACCAGCCCTCGGGGCACCGACCTTCCAGGCGAGGAGGACAGCTACGATTTCGGCAGTGGGGCCGGCTTCTATGTCAATGCCACTCGCGAGCCCTGGAAGAAGCACTACCGCATGTACGACTATGTCGCCGAGGAGTTGCCCTCGGTGGTGCGCCAGCACTTCCCGGTCAACGGCCGCGAGTCGATCAGCGGCCACTCCATGGGCGGGCATGGCGCCCTGGTGATGGCCCTGCGTCGTCCCGGGCACTACCGCTCGGTGTCGGCCTTCGCGCCGGTCGTCAATCCCAGCGAGTGCCCCTGGGGACAGAAGGCCTTCTCTGGCTACCTGGGGGAGGACCGCGGCCTCTGGACCCAGTACGATGCCTGCGAATTGGTGGCCCGAGGGGCCTCGAGCCAGCCCCTGTTCATCGACCAGGGAGAGGCCGACGACTTCCTCGAGGAGCAACTCTGCCCCGAGCGGCTCGAGGCGGTGTGCGCCGAGCATGATCACCCGCTGACCCTGCGGCGCCAGCCGGGTTATGACCATAGCTACTTCTTCATTGCCTCCTTCATCGAGGACCACCTGCGCTACCATGCCGAGCGACTGAACAAGCGCTGAGCCGGCGCATGCTCCTACCAGAGTGACAGGCTGCCTCCCCTCGGGGAGGCAGCGTCGTTATACTGGCGGGGATGACGGAGCGGTGAGGGGCCCCATGGCCGAGCGAGACACGCAATGAGGGAGTGGCGGCAGCGGGCCTGGCGGGCGCTGTGGCGTACCCTGCTGGGCTTCGTGGTGTGTTCCCTGGTGCTGGTACTGCTGCTTCGTATGGTACCGGTGTTCGGCTCCATGGTGATGGTGGAGCGCAAGGTCCAGTCCTGGATCGCCGGGGAGTCCCTCGACATCCGCCATCAATGGCAGCCCTGGCAACGCCTCTCCGACCACGCCAAGCTGGCGGTTATCGCCGCCGAGGACCAGCGCTTCCCGAACCATTACGGCTTCGACCTGGGCGAGATGCGCCGCGCCTGGGAGGCCAGCCGCAACGGCGGGCGCCTGCGCGGGGCAAGCACCATCAGCCAGCAGACCGCCAAGAATCTCTTCCTGTGGACCGGGCGCAGTTGGGCGCGCAAGGGGCTGGAGGCCTGGTTCACCCTGCTGATCGAGGCGCTGTGGCCCAAGCAGCGCATCCTCGAGGTCTACCTCAACATCGTCGAGTGGGACAACGGCGTCTTCGGCCTCGAGGCCGCCTCCCGCCACTACTTTGGTGTCTCCGCCGACCAGCTCAGCGAGATCCAGGCCAGTCGCCTGGCGGCGATCCTGCCCGATCCTCGCGGGCGTGATGCGGCAGGACCTGGCCCTCAGATGCAGCGTCGCAGCGCCTGGATTCGCCAGCAGATGCGTAACCTCGGCGGTACCGGCTATCTCGAGCGGCTCTGAGAGCCGCTTCGCACCACCAGCACCACGCCGGCGATGGCGATGGCCATGCCGGCCAGCGACAGAGGGGGCAGGCGCTCGTCGAATAGCCACCACGCCTCCAGCGCCGTCACCGGCGGTACCAGGTAGAAGAGGCTGGCCACCCGTGAGGCCTCGCCGCGCTTGATCAGCGCCATCAGCAGCAGGATGGCGGAAATGGAGAGTACCAGCACCAGCCAGGCCAGGGTCAGCAGGAAAGTGGGCGTCCAGTCGATCTCCCGGGTCTCGAACAGCAGCGCGCCCAGCCCCAGCAGCGTCCCGGCACCGAGATACTGCACCACAGTGCCGGAGAGCAGTGGCATGCCGGTGCAGAAACGCTTCTGGTAGAGGGTGCCCAGCGAGATGCCGACCAGCGCCACCAGCACGCTGGCCAGGGCGCCGATACCGAAGCCCTGGAACAGCATCTCGCCCGGGTCGAGCTTGCCGCCGAGCACCATGGCGATGCCGGAGAGCCCCATCACCAGCCCCAGCCACTGGAGGCGTCCCAGCCGCTCGCCCAGCAGCGGGCCGGCGAGCCCAGCGGTCAGCAGCGGCTGCAGCCCCACCAGCAGGGCGGCCAGGCCCGCCGGCATGCCCTGGTAGATGCCATAGAAGACGCCGCCCAGGTAGGCGCCATGGACCAGCAGGCCGGATACCGCGATATGCCCCCACAGCCGTGGCTCCCGTGGCCAGCCACCCCGCAGCAGCACGACCAGCGGTATCAGCAGCGCCAGGGTCAAAACGAAGCGCACGAACAACAAGGTGAAGGGCTCGGCATGGGGCAGGCCGAACTTGGCGCCGATGAAGCCGGTGCTCCACAGGGCCACGAAGAGGATGGGCATGGCGGTAAGCCAGGCCTGGCGGTGACGTTCCGATGTCATGGCAAAGCGTTTCCAAGGTCAGGGAGTGGGAGCATCATCGCGGCCAGTGGCGCGTGATGCCAATCTCACCATTCGTGCTTTAGTCGTAGGCATCACCTCGGCGGAAAATTGGTCATACCAGAATTTTGCCAGTCTAGACAGGGTGTTGCCTCCCATAAGCGCTTGGTCTGACCAATGACCAAGTGGGCTTGCGTTGAAAATTGCTATTGGCCGGGGTCGGGCTTTTCGTTAGTTTTCGTCATGGAAGACGTTTCCAGATTGATGAGACCTTCCTCCGGCCCCGCAGGGAAAGCGGTGTCAGTCGTCCGGTGAATCCTTTGAGGTCACCAGGGCGCATGATGGGCCATGGATGACAACAATAAGATCCCGTTGATGCCCGCCTGCCTGTGGCGTGCGGGCGATTCCCAACTAGGAGTGCATGCCATGCAAGACGACAAGCAGCCGTCAAGCATCTCTTCCGTCGACACCGACAACACGAAAGCCCTTGAGGAGTTCAAGACCCCGAGCCGGCGTAACTTCCTGAAGGCCGCGGCCGTCGGTTCCGCTGCGGCCGTGGCGGCCCCCTGGATCGGCAACGTCCAGGCCCAGGAGGGCATCCGTATCCGCATGCAGTCTTCCTGGCCGCCGGGAACGCCGGGCTATCGCATCTTCGAGGAGTGGGCCAAGGGCGTGGGTGAGGCCACCAGCGGTGAGGTGACCATCGAGCCCTTCCCGGCGGGCGCCGTGGCCGGTGCCTTCGAGGTCGCCGATGCCGTGCGCAACGGCGTCCTCGACGGCCAGAACTGGTTCACCGTCTACTGGCCCGGGAAGATGCCGGCCGGCGTGTTCCTGACCGCCTACCCGATGGGCCTGTCGCTGCCCCACCAGTGGGACATCATGTTTGGCGCCTACGGCGGCTTCGGCATCGCCAAGGACCTCTACCGCAAGCAGGGTCAGGAACTGCTGGGCTATGTTCACCATGACATGAACCTGATCCACTCCAAGAAGCCGCTGCGCAGCTTCGACGACTTCAAGGGTATCAAGCTTCGCATGCCGGGCGGCATCGTCGCCGAGACCTTTGCTGCCGCCGGCGCCCGCACGACGCTTCTGCCGGGCTCCGAGGTCTATCCGGCGCTGGAGAAGGGGACTATCGACGCGGCCGACTATACGGGTGCGGCCAACAACTTCGAGTTGGGCTTCTGGCAGGTCGCGGACTACATCATCATGGGGCCGCCCTCCACCCCCTGCCTGCACCAGGCCGTCGACCTGATGGACATCTCGGTCAACCGTCGCACCTTCGAGCGCATGTCTTCCCAGACCCAGGACCTGATGCATGACCTGGTGTCGGCCTACTCCCGCGAGCACTATGCGGCGATCCAGAAGGCCAACGCCGAAGCCTGGCCGAAGTACAAGGAGAAAGGCGTCGAGATCATCCACCTCTCGGAGAATGATGCCGACCGCTTCCGTGAGGTCGCCGTGCCGCTGTGGTTCAAGTGGGCCAACAAGGACCCGGATGCTGCGCGGCTCTTCAAGGCGCACCTCGATACCATGATGGACCCGGGTGTGGCACTGATCACTCCGGAAGACGTCAAGGACTACGAACTCAACATCTAACCTGCCTGCTCTACCAAGCCGGGTGTTGTAGGCCGAGGGCCGCAGCACCCGGTTTGGGTAGGAGACCACCATTGATCCCGCATCCCGATGACTCGATGATCCGTAACCATCGCCGGGAGGTGATGATGCTGCGGAGGAGTACCCATGAATTTTGAGATTGATTTTGTCCTGCCGCACTGGTTCTACTGGTCGGTGCTGCTGTTGCTGCCGCTGGTGGTAATGTTCTTTGTCGACCGCAGCTTTCGTCGTGGGGGCAGCATCGATGGCGGTGACACCGCCGAGGTGCCCGCCGGCGAGGAGGTCGCGATTGGCTACCAGCCTCCCGGTAACCTCTTCACCGCCATTGTCGACCGTATTTCCGGGTTTTCCGGCCGCTACGTGGCTTACTGGGCGTTGATCGCCCCCTTCGCCTTCGCCTATGAAGTGCTGGTGCGCTATGCCTTCAACTCGCCGACCAACTGGGTGCATGAGTCCATGACCCTGATGTTCGGCATGCAGTACCTGATTGCGGGGGCCTATGCCTTGCGCGAAGGCGGTCACGTTCGCGTCGATATCCTCTATCAGCGGGCCAAGCCCCTGAACAAGGCGGCGCTGGATCTGTTGACCTCGGTGTTCTTCTTCATCTTCACCATCGCCCTGCTGACGACCGGCTGGAAGTTCTTCTCTCAGTCGGTGAGCGACGCGTACTTCTTCGGCTCCAGCTACGCCAACGAGACGTCCTTCACCGAGTGGGCCATCGAGTTCTACCCGGTCAAGTTCATGCTCTTCTTTGGTGCCTTGCTGCTGCTGCTCCAGGGCTTCGGGCAGCTGCTCCGTGACTTCCAGTCCTTCCGTCATCACTGGCGCCTGCATGATGGCAGCCGGACCTTTGCTCGCGTGCTGGTGATCCTTGCCGTCCTGGTGGCGGGCTGGACGATCTTCGAGATGGTCAACGTCGCGGTGACGGACTACGAGAGCCTGGCGGGTAGCATCTCGGGGAGCCTTGGCTCTGTCGGTATCGGAGCCCTGACGCTGGTGATGTTCGGCTCGCTGATGATGGTGCTGGTGGCGGGCCTGCCGCTGGCCTTCGTCACCGGTGGCCTGGGGGTCTGCTTCCTCTACCTGGTCGGCGACCAGGGGATGCTGAACCTGATGCCGTCGCGCATCTTCCCGATGATGACCAACTACCAGCTGTCAGCCATCCCGCTGTTCATCTTCATGGCCTCGGTGCTGGAGAAGGCCGGTATCATCGAGGAGCTGTTCGACGTCGTCTACAAGTGGATGGGTGGTCTGAAAGCGGGGCTGGCCATCGCCACTATCATCGCCTCCACCCTGCTGGCCGCCATGGTCGGCGTTATCGGGGCTGCGGTGGTGACCATGGGGCTGATCGCCCTGCCGGCGATGCTCAAGCGCCACTATGACCCGGAGATCGCCATCGGCTCGATCATGGCCGGCGGGACCCTGGGCATCCTGATTCCGCCCTCGATCCTGGCGATCATCTACGGTGTCATTGCCCAGCAGTCGGTCGGTGAGCTCTATCTCGGTTCGCTGATCCCCGGCCTGATGCTGGCCTTCATGTACGGCTTCTACTGCTGGATGCGCGGCACGCTGAACATCAACCTGGCGCCGCCGATGCCGGTCGAAGACCGGGTCGACATGAAGGAGAAGCTGCGCCTGCTGCGCAACATGCTCGCGCCGATCATCCTGGTGATGCTGGTGCTCGGTGTCATCTTCACCGGCATCGCCACGCCGGTAGAGGCGGCCGGCATCGGTACCTTCGGTTCCCTGATCGTGGCCGCGATGCACAAGCGCCTGACCTGGCCGAACCTGCATGCTGCCTGCATGACCACCCTGGTGGCCTCGGCGATGGTGATGTGGATCATCTTCGGCGCAAGCATCTTCGTCGGCTTCTATATCCTGCAGGGCGGCCAGACCTTCGTGCAGGAGCTGATCACCGGCGCCGGCCTCGGCCCCTATGCGGTGCTGCTGCTGATGATGGTGCTGCTGGTGGCGCTGGGCATGTTCCTCGACTGGGTGGGTATTCTGCTGCTGGCGGTACCGATCTTCGTGCCTCTGATTCAGGCGCTCTCCTTCGATGGCGTGTTCGGCCTGCCCGGGGTTGATGCCACCGATGTCTCGCTGTGGTTCGGCGTCATCTATCTGGTCAACATGCAGATGTCCTTCCTCAGCCCGCCGTTCGGCTATGCGCTGTTCTATATCAAGGGGGTCTGTCCGCCGCACATCACCATGGGGCAGATCTTCCGCTCTGCCTTCCCCTTCCTGGGCATCCAGGCGCTGGGGCTGATGCTGGTGATCCTCTTCCCGGCGCTGGTCACCTGGCTGCCCGGCCTGGCTTATGGTTGATGTCACACACGTAAACCGTTGAAGTATTGGAGGCGCTCCCTTTGGGGGAGCGCCTTTTCTTACAACCCGTTACAACACTCTGTGAACTCGCCGTGCTACGGCGCGTCACAGGGAGGCACATTCATAACGCAATACTCTGGAGGTATTCATGCAACGGATGACGGCACTGTTCTCGGCCGCACTGCTCTCCCTCGGCCTTGCCGCCACCCAGGCCCAGGCGCAGCAGGATTCTGCGGCTAACGCGGAACAGTCGCAGGCCACCGCACCGGCCCAGGACTTCTCCGACCAGCAGCTGCAACAGTTTGCTGACGCCTCCCAGGAGATCGCCGTGATCTCCCAGGAATACACCAAGGAGCTGCAGGCAGCAGAGGGCAAGCAAGCTCAGCAGGACGTCCGCATGGAAGCCAATGAGAAGATGGTCGAGGTAGTCGAGGACAGCGGTCTTGACGTGGATACCTTCAACGCCATCGGTCAGGCCATCCAGCAGGATCCTGAGATGATGCAGCGCGTGCAGGAGATGGCCCAGTCATAATGGCGGGCATATCTCGGCCGACCCGATCGGCACAGAGGGCCACCCCATGGGGTGGCCCTCATCGTGTCTGGCGGCCGGTCCCATTTCCTTTACAGCCCGGCGTGGGCATCTCAGACTATTGACCAGGCTTGAATGGGCGGAGGGCGTGACGCATGGACGTGGAACTGCTTGAGGTCCGCCAACACCTGGGGCGCTTTTCCCCCTTCGACGGGCTCTCCGACGAGCTGCTCGACGACGTGGCAGGTAGCGTTGAAGTGGCCTACTTCAAGGCGGGCAGTGACATCCTGGTACTCGATCAGGAGGTTCATGAATTCTGCTACATTCGCAGCGGGGCCGTGGAGGTCTATCGTCGCGGCGGCGAGCTCTACAACCGCCTGGGCGAAGGTGATATCTTCGGCCACTTCAACCTGCTGCGCAATCACCGCGTCCGCTTTCCGGCCCGGGCCATGGAAGACAGCCTGATCTACTTCATCCCCGAGACCACCTTCAAGCGGCTCTGCGAGGCCGATGATAACTTCGCCGATTTCGTCGAGCTCGAGCGGCCGCGCCTGGAATCGACGGTCAAGGAGCAGAAGAAGAAGAACAGCGATATGCTGATCACCCGGGTGCGCAAGCTGTTGACGCGCTACCCGGTGATGGTCGAGGCGTCCACCACGGTGCAGGAGGCCGCCCGCCAGATCACGGAGTTCGGCGCCTCGGCGGTGCTGGTGCTGGATGCTCCCGGTGATACCCCCCGCTACACCTTTCGCGACAGTGAGGATCGCCACTGGCAGGTTCAGGGTATCCTCACCGACAGCGACTTCCGCAAGCATGTGGTGGCCGAGGGGCGCTCCCCCGAGACGCCGGTGGGGGAGGTGATCGGCTCTCGCCTGATTGCCATCCAGTCCGACGAGTCGGTGCACGAGGCGATGTTGTGCATGCTGCGCAACAACATCCATCACCTGCCGGTGATGCACCGTCGCCACCCCGTGGGCATCGTGCACCTCTCCGACATCATCCGCTACGAGACCGGCAGCAGCCTCTACCTGGTGAGCAACATCTTCCATCAGTCCAGCGTCGAGGGCCTGGCGCGGCTGGCCCCTGACGTGCGCTCAGCCTTCGTGCGCATGGTCGAGGAGGGGGCCGATTCGCGCATGGTGGGCAGTGCGCTCTCCACCATCGGGCGCAGCTTCACCCGCCGGCTGCTGGAACTGGCCGAAGAGGAACTGGGCCCCCCGCCGGTGGGCTACTGCTTCATGGCCCTGGGCTCCATGGCGCGCAATGAGCAGTCCATCGTCACTGACCAGGACAATGCCCTGGTGCTTGCCGACGACTTCGACCCACAGCGCCATGACGCCTACTTCCTGACGTTGGCCCAGCGGGTCAGCGATGGCCTGGATGCCTGCGGCTACCCCTACTGCAAGGGCGACATCATGGCCACCAATGCCCGCTGGCGCCAGCCCCTGGCGGCATGGAAGCAGTACTTCCGGGACTGGATCGATCACCCTTCCCCGGAGCGTCTGCTGCATAGCTCGATCTTCTTCGACCTGGATGCCGTGTACGGCGAGAATGCTTTCGTCGAGCAGCTTCAGGACCTGGTGGCCACCCGGGCTCCGAAGAGCCCGCTGTTCCTGGCCGCCATGGCCCGCAATGCCCTGAATCGCACCCCGCCGCTGGGCTTCTTCCGCACCTTCGTCATGGAGAAGGACGGCAAGCACAACAACTCCATTAACCTGAAGCGCCGCGGTACCGCGCCGATGACGGACCTGATCCGCGTGCATGCCCTGGCCTGCGGCTCGCGGGCCCAGAACAGCTTCGCGCGGCTCGACGATATCGACCGCACCCAGCTGCTGGCCCCTGGGGTGAGCCAGAAACTGCGCTATGCCCTCGAGTTCCTCTCGATGTCGCGGATCCGCCACCACGTGATCGATATCGAGAACGAGCGGTCACCGGACAACAACATTGAGCCTGAGAACGTCTCCGACACTGAGCGCCATAACCTCAAGGAAGCCTTCCAGGTGTTGAGCAACGCCCAGAAGTTCCTCAAGTTCCGCTATCCCATGCCGTCGCGGGCCCGGTCTCGCTGAGATGGCCGTGATGCGTCTGCGCCCGCGAGCATCCTTGCCGACCCCGGGCTGGCCGGAGTACCTGGCCAGGCGCGCCGAGGCGGCCAGGGACCCGCGCCTTGCCCGCTACTTCGCGTCCGGCCTGCCGGCGCCCGAGACCCCCATCGGCGAGGCGCCGATGGTAGCACTGGACATGGAGACCACCGGCCTGGACGAGCGGCGTCACGCCATCGTCAGCATCGGCGTGGTGCCCTTCACCCTGGGCCGTATCGCCCTGTCACGGCGCCGCTACTGGGTCGTGCGGCCCTCGCGCCCGCTCAGCGAGGAGTCGGTGACCTTCCACCATATCACCCACGCCGACATCGCCCGGGCCCCGGACCTCGACGAGATCCTCGGCGAGCTGCTCGAGGCCCTGGCGGGGCGCCTGGTGGTGGTCCACTACCGGCATATCGAGCGGCCCTTCCTGGATGCGGCAGTGAAGGCCCGGGTGGGGGAGGGCGTGATGTTCCCGGTCATCGATACCATGTCGCTGGAGGCTCGCATTCATCGCCAGTCCCTGCTGGCCCGCTTCAAGCGCTGGATCGGCAGGCCGCCGGCCTCCATCCGCCTCTACGACAGTCGTGCGCGCTACGGGCTGCCCGTCTATTCGGGGCACCACGCGCTGATCGATGCGTTGGCCACCGCCGAGCTGCTGCAGGCCCAGGTGGCCCGCCACTACAGCCCGACGACGCCGGTGAGTGCGCTCTGGAGCTGATCGGCGGCAAGGCATTCGTGTGATCCTCCCTCCCGAACGCAGCGAGGCGGCCCTGGGGCCGCCTCGCTGGGACTTGCCGGCCGTTTCGCGGCCGTTGGATGACGGGTTACTTGGCCTTCGGCTCGCTCATCAGGCCCTTGACGATGGCGTAGCAGCCCACGAGCAGCACCAGGGTGAAGGGCAGGCCGGTGGTCAAGGCCGCCGTCTGCAGGGCGGCGAGACCGCCGCCGAGCAGCAGGGCGATGGCCAGAGCCCCCTCGATCAGCGCCCAGAAGATACGCTGGGGCTTGGGCGCATCGACCTTGCCGCCGGCGGTGATGGAGTCGATCACCAGCGAACCGGAGTCCGACGAGGTGATGAAGAACACGATCACCAGCGTGATGCCGACGAAGGAGGTGATGGCGGTGAGCGGCAGGTATTCGAGCATGGTGAAGAGCTGCAGCTCCAGGGCGGCATCCTGCACCTCGGTGATGCCCTGATTGACCACCTGGTCGATGGCCGTGGTGCCGAAGGCGGTCATCCACACCACCGAGGCCATCGACGGCACCAGCAGCACCGAGATCAGGAACTCGCGCACGGTGCGGCCGCGGCTGACCCGGGCAATGAACATGCCGACGAAGGGCGACCAGGCGATCCACCAGGCCCAGTAGAAGGCGGTCCAGCCCTGGCTGAAGTTGGCATCCTCACGGCCAAAGGGCATGGAGAGCGCCGGCAGGTGGGTCACGTAGCCGATCAGGTTATCGACCACGCCGGTGGCGATCATCAGCGTCGGGCCGACGAGGATCACGAACAGCAGCAGCAGGGCGGCGAGCACCATGTTGATCTGCGAGAGGCGCTGCACGCCCTTGTCGACGCCGAGCAGGATCGAGCCCAGGGCCACGAGGGTAATCCCCAGGATCAGCAGCACCAGGGTGGTGTCGCCGGCGGGGATGCCGAACAGGTACTCGAGGCCCCCGGCCGCCTGGGTGGCGCCGATACCCAGCGAGGTGGTCAGGCCAAACAGGGTGGCGAACACCGCCAGGATATCGATCGCATGACCCGGCCAGCCCCAGACGCGCTCACCCAGGATCGGGTAGAAGATCGAGCGCATGGTCAGCGGCAGGCCCTTGTTGAAGGCGAAGATCGCCAACGACAGGCCGACGATGGCGTAGGCGCCCCAGGGGTGAAACCCCCAGTGGAAGATGGTGGCGGCCATGCTCAGGTCAATGGCGCCGGCCTGGTCACCCGCGGCGGCACCCAGCGGGGCCCAGTCGGTGCGCACGCCGTTCTCCATGCTGACGCCCCCGAGCGCCGTGTCGAAGTGAGACATGGGCTCAGAAACACCGTAGAACATCAGGCCGATGCCCATGCCCGCGGCGAACAGCATGGAAAACCAG
>NZ_JAVLBC010000039.1:0-18830 GCF_031581305.1 Halomonas sp. | reverse complement strand
TAGCCCGTAGCCCGTAGCCCGTAGCCCGTAGCCCGTAGCCCGTAGCCCGTAGCCCAGATCCTAACTACCGGAGACGGAGCCGAGGGCACCGAGACAGTAGTACTTCGTCTCCAGGTACTCGTCGATGCCGGTCACCCCGCCCTCGCGGCCGAGTCCGGAGTGCTTGACGCCGCCGAAGGGCACGGGCGGACCGGTCATCTTCACCGAGTTCACCGAGACCATGCCGAACTCCAGGGCGCGCAGGATCTTCCAGATACGGCGAATATCGTGGGTGTAGAGGTAAGCGGCCAGGCCATACTCGGTGTCGTTGGCCATCTCGATGGCCTGATCATCGTCGGCATAGGCGGTGATGCCGGCCACCGGGGCGAAGCTCTCTTCGTGCCAGATCTTCATGTCGTGGGTCACGCCCGTGAGCAGCACCGGCATGAAAAAGTTCTCGCCCGGCGCCTGACTCTGGTCGCCGGCCACCAACGTAGCGCCCTTGGAGATGGCGTCATCGACAATGGCCGCGGCCTTCTCCACCGCCTGACGATGGATCAATGGCCCCAGGTCGATCTCGCCCTCCAGGCCATTGCCCACGGTCAGCGCCGCCATGCGCTCGGCGAAGTACCCGACGAACGCGTCGTGGATCGACTCATGGACCAGGATACGATCCGCGGCGAGACAGTCCTGGCCGGCGGTCTGAAACTTGGCCGCCACCGCGGCGAAGGCCGCCTCCTTGGGATCCATGTCCGGGCCGACGATGAAGGGGGCATTGCCGCCCAACTCCAGCGAGACGCGCTTGACGGTGTTGGCACACTGCTCCAGCAGCAGCCGGCCGACCCGGGTGGAGCCGGTGAAGGAGAGCGCCTTGACCCGGTCCTCGGCACACAGGATCCGTGACACCTCGGGCGGGTCGCCCAGCACCACATTGAAGACCCCGGCCGGGATGCCGGCACGCTCGGCGAGTTCCGCCAGCGCCAGCGCCGAGAACGGCGTCTCGCCGGCCGGCTTGACGATCACCGTGCAGCCGGCAGCCATGGCCGCGGCGGCCTTGCGGGTGATCATCGCCAGCGGAAAGTTCCACGGCGTGATCAGCGCGGCGATGCCCACCGGCTCCTTGATGGTCCCCAGCGCCGCATTGGGGATGTGACTGGGGATGGTCTCGCCGAAGGTGCGCTTGCCCTCCTCGGCGAACCAGCGCACGAAGCTGGCGCCATACTCCACCTCGCCGCGGGCGTCGGGCAGCGGCTTGCCCTGCTCCAGGGTCATGAGGGTGGCAAGGTCCTCGCGATGGGCCTGCAACAGGTCATGCCAGGCCAGCAGCCGCTCGCAGCGCTCGTCGGCACGCAACGCGCGCCAGTGCACGAAAGCGGCCTCGGCAGCATCCACGGCCGCGTTGATCTGGTGGGCTTCCAGCCAGGGAATGTGCCCCACCGCCTCGCCGGTGGCCGGATCGAACACGGCCTCCTCGCGGCCACCCTCGCCATGGGTCCACTTGCCGTCGACGTAGGCGTACTGACGGAACAGGCGCGGATCGCTGAGCTTGCTGGACAGAGTCATGCTGTACCTCTCCTGACGCACTGGCCGCATCGAGGATGTCTGGCCGGTGTGGAAAAACGAGGGAGCCGCCGTTCCAGGGCGGCTCGATGGTGTCAGGATAGGGGCTTTGGCGGGGCGGGACTTTTCGTTACCGGGGGCAGGCGGCACAGGATTTTTTGTCCTGTGCCGGAAACGTCCCCTTTTTTCTGTGAGCCTGCAGGGATCGGCCGCATGGCGGCGGGCTCACCCCTCTATCTCATGCTTATCCCACAAGGGTCACGGTGACATCAACGCTGAAACCTCGCTCGACCGGAAAGGCGTCAGGCCAGGTCGTCGGGCGAGAAACCCGGTGCGGGGCGCTTGACGGTCTTGGTGACGATATAGGTGAAGTAGCGCTCGATGCCGGCCTCCCCGGTCAGCCAGGCATCCATCAGCCTCTGATAGGCATCGATGGAGTCGGTCTCGAACTTGATCAGGTAGTCGAGGCCACCGCCAACGGCCACGCACTCGGTGACCTCGGGGGTGGCGTGGACCAGGGCCTCGAAGCGGGCGAAGCTCTCGGCGTTGTGGGCCTTGAGCTCGACCTGCACCCACACCGGCGTGCGCTTGACCAGCGCCGCGGCATTGATGCGGGCGCTGTAGCCTTCGATGATGCCGGCCTTCTCGAGCCGGCGAACTCGCTCCCAGCAGGGGCTGACCGAGAGGTTGATCGCCTCGGCAAGCTTCGACTTGGTGATGCGGCCATCGCGGGAGAGGATCTCGAGGATCTTCAGGTCATAGCGGTCGAGTTTCATCGTGCTGCCGGCCGCCTCATCCCAGGGTGTCGACGATATCGGCAATCACCGCGATGGTGTCGCCCATGTTGACCAGCGCCGGGTGACGCCGGGCGGCCAGCACCCCGCTGCGCCTAGCGCGGTACTCCACCGGCGCGGTGCCGCTGCGGGTCATGTCGTAGACCCTCGCCACCACGTCGCCCTTCTCGACTCGCTCGCCCAGGGCGAAGCAGAGCTCCAGCACGCCACTGTGCTCGCTCTGCACGTAGCAGCTGGCGTCGGGCATGTCGAGATAGACCAAGGGGGCGTCGGGCATCTCCACCTCGCCAGCCATCAGGCCATAGTGGATCAGGAAGTTACGCACGCCGCGCTCGGTGATCGCCATGCTCTCCGGCGTGGAGGTGCCGCCGCCGCCGAGCTCGGTGGCCACGAAGACCTTGCCCTGGCGCTCCACCGCGGTGTCGAACAGCGCCGCCGCGTCAAGCTCGAACATCATCATGGCATAGGGGGCGCCGAAGGCCTTGGCGCCTTCCAGCGCCTGGCGCTGCTGCTCCGGATCGTCAAGCACGTGGGAGGCGCCGAAGGGGATGATGTCCAGGGTGCGCCCGCCGGAGTGCAGGTCGAGCACCACGTCGCTCATCGGCACCATCACCCGAGTGAAATAGTCGGCGATCTTCTCGGTCACGCTGCCATCCGGATCGCCGGGGAAGCTGCGGTTGAGGTTGCCGCCGTCGAGGCCGGAGGTGCGCTTGCCGGCCATCACCGCCGGCTGGTTCATGCAGGGCACGATGATTACCCGGCCACGTACGTCCTCGGCCGAAAGCGAGCTGGAAAGCTTGAGCAGCGAGGTGATGCCCTCGTACTCGTCGCCGTGGTTGCCGCCGGTCAACAGCGCCGTGGGGCCCTCGCCGTTCTTCACCACGGTGACGGGGATCATCACCGCCCCCCAGGCCGACTCGTCCACGGAGATCGGCAGCTTGAGGAAACCGTGCTGGACGCCGTCGGCGTCGAAGTCGACGGTGGCGCTGATCGGGCTGGGACGCTTGGTCATGGTATGAAACTCCTTGTTCTCGTGTGGCATGGGCATCATGGCTTCCGCGCCACTCGGGGCTGATCTGGCGGCAGATCTTCGAGGGGGCGCTGTGAACCCTTCCCTGGGCGCTACCGACGCCATCCCTGGCGTAGGACCCCCTCTACGATCTCCCCCAGCGCCCCTCGTTACTTGTTGAAGCAGGCCGACCTTGCTGAAAGTTCAGCGCACGAAGAGCTGGCGCGGGAAGTCGGCCAGGGTCTCGCAGCCGGTCTCGGTGATCAGGATGCTCTCGGTGATCTCAAGGCCCCAGTCGTCTTCCCACAGGCCCGGCATGAAGTGGAAGGTCATGCCGGGCTTCAGAATGGTCTCGTCCGAGGGGCGAAGACTCATGGTGCGCTCGCCCCAGTCCGGGGGGTAGCTGATGCCGATGGGATAGCCACAGCGCGCGCCGCCGCGGTCGAAGCCGTACTTGTCCATGGCCGAGCCCAGCGCCATGGCGATGTCCGCAGTGCGATTGCCGGGTTTGGCCACCGCCAGACCGCTCTCGATACCCTCGAGCAGCGCCGATTCGGCGCGCACGAACTCCTGGGGCGGCCTGCCCAGGAAGACCGTCCGCGACATCGGCGCGTGGTAGCGCTTGAAGACCCCGGCGATCTCGAAGAAGGTGCCCTCGCCTTCGCGAAACGGCGTGTCGTCCCAGGTCAGGTGCGGGGCGGCGGCATCACTGCCGGTCGGCAACAGGGGCACGATAGCGGGGTAGTCACCGCCGTAGATCTTGCCCTGCTCGTCC
Source organism: Halomonas sp. (assembly GCF_031581305.1). Taxonomy (GTDB): domain Bacteria; phylum Pseudomonadota; class Gammaproteobacteria; order Pseudomonadales; family Halomonadaceae; genus Halomonas. The sequence continues at coordinate 14,713 of NZ_JAVLBC010000039.1, read as the reverse complement.
CGCCAGCCCTCGATGCCGACGCGGTAGATCTCCGAGACCAGCTGGCTCTTGGGCAGGCCCGGTTCGATCACCTCGAGGATCCGCGTGTGCATCCCCTCGACGATCTTCGCCGCCACGCGCATGTACTCGACCTCCTGGGGCGACTTGACTGCCCGACACCAGTTGACCAACGAGTTGGCGTCCATGAAGCGCGCATGGGGAAGCTCGCGCAGCAGGCTCAAATAGGCCTTGGCCGAGAAATAGTAGTTGTCCATCTCCATGCCCACCACGCCCTCGTGCCAGCCGCGATCGGGAAGGATGGTCTGGGCGAGGTAGTCCATGGGATGCATGTCCGGATTCTGCACGTAGTAATCCGGGTAATAGGTAATGTTGTCCGGATCGATCCAGCAGGTCCGCAGGGCCCCGTTGGCGTCCATCCGTCGGCCGTACCATACCGGCTCCCCCTCCAGGCCCACGAGCACGCACTGGTGCACGTAGAAGGACCAACCGTCGTAGCCGGTCAACCAGGCCATGTTGGAGGGGTCGCTGACGATCAGCACGTCGATACCACGGCTGGCCATCTCGGCACGGACCTTCCACAGGCGGGTTGCGTATTCCTCACGAGTGAAGGGCAGGGAAACCTGGATCATGAAGCCACTCGCCATCGCATCATCAAGAAAATCGGCCCTCTCTGCAGCGAGAAGGCCGGGCCGGGGGCCGCGACACCGTCGAAGCGCCGGGTCGCCTCGTGGGAGCCGCGGGCATTCCTGACAGTCGTTCGATTCCCCTGAGCGGAGGTTACTGCCAACCCATGGTGGGCGGTCAAGCATTTCCTGGCATCCGGCTGCGGATGCCTCATGACGCTTGTCCGGACAGGGTCATGCTCCCATGATGGATCAGGACCAGACAGAGGAGACAACATGAAGGTTCTCGTACATATCGACGACGCCGAGCAGTGGCGGGATGCCCTGGCCGAGCGCCTGCCCGAGGCCGAGGTATTTACCAGCAGCGCCCCGGCCGGGCAGCGACGCGAAGCGGACTACCTGGCGGTGTGGAAACCCTCCGCCGAATTGCTCGGCGAGCCCGAACGGCTGAAGGGCATCGTCAACCTCGGCGCCGGGGTCGACGCCCTGCTGAATAACCCGGGGCTCCCCAAGAACGTGCCCATCGTCAAGCTACGCGACGCGGGCATGGCCGAGCTGATCGGTGACTATGTGCGTTACGGCATCCTGCACTTCCAGCGTGATTTCGACCGCTACCGTCGCCAGCAGGCCCGCCGCGACTGGCACGAGCATGCAGTAGTCGACAAGGCTGACTGGCCGGTGGGCGTGCTGGGGCTCGGCGCCATCGGCGCGAGGGTCGCCGCCATGGTGGCCGCCGACGGCTTCCCGGTACATGGTTGGAGCCGCTCGCCCAAGTCGCTCGATGGCATCACCTGCCATCACGGTGACGAGGGGCTGGATGAGTTGCTCGGCCAGGTCAGGAGCCTGGTGCTGCTGCTACCGGACACCTCCGCGACACGCCATATCATCGATGAGGACGCCCTCGCGCAGCTCCCCGAAGGGGCCAGCCTGATCAACCCCGGTCGCGGCACCCTGATCGATGAGGCCGCCCTGCTCGACGCGCTTGGTCCAGATAGAGAGGGCGAGGGTGACACGGGGAGTAGGTTGCGCGGGGCGCTGCTCGACGCCTTCCCCCAGGAGCCCTTGCCCGACGAGAGTCCGCTCTGGTCGCACCCGCGAGTCTGGATCACCCCCCACATGGCCGGCCCGACCCCTCTCGGCGAGGCACTGGACCAGGTGGCCGAGGCGCTGCGCGCCTTCGAGGCGAGCGAAGCCCTCGACACCGTCGACCCCGAGGCCGGTTACTGAGCCACTGCCCCCTACAACAGGTATCAAGAAGGCCTTAGGCTGAGAAAAGAAGATTTCCAACGACCTCCAGGGAGGTGTGTGATGAGCATGAAAGTGAACTATGGCCCCCACGACGCGCTGCTCGTCGTGGACATGCAGAACGATTTTTGCGAGGGCGGCGCACTGGGCGTCGAGGGCGGTGCGGGACTGGTTCCCGGCATCAACACCGAGATCAAGGCCGCCCGGGCAGCCGGTGCCCCGGTGGTCGCCACGCGAGACTGGCACCCCATTGACCATGTGAGCTTCACGCATCGCGGTGGCCCCTGGCCGGTGCACTGCGTGCAGGACACCGAGGGCGCGGCCTTCCATCCCGACCTGGCCCTTCCTGATGACGTCATCCGCGTCAGCAAAGCCACCGCCTTCGATGCCGATGCCTACTCCGCCTTCGATGGCACGGGGCTCGGCGGCTACCTGAAGGAGAAGGGCATCGAGCGAGTGATCGTCTGTGGCCTGGCCCTGGACGTCTGCGTCAGGGCCACGGTGCTGGAAGCCCGCCGGGAGGGTTTCGATACCTTGCTGCTGGAGCGTCTCTCCGCGGCGGTGAACCCCGACGCCATATCCGAGTGCCGGCAAGAATTCACCGACGCCGGTGCCGAGGTACGCGCATGAACGAACCGATCTCCCCGCGGGTGGACGACAACGAGCTGGCCCTGCTCACCGACCTCTACCAGCTGACCATGACCCAGGCCTACTGGAAGGAGGCGATGCACGAGCGGGCCACCTTCAGCCTCTTCTTCCGCAAGATGCCACCGCCACGCCGCTTCATGCTGGCCTGCGGACAGCAACATGCCGCAGCACTGCTCAGCCGGCTGCGCTTCGGCGACGTGGCCCTCGACCGCCTTGCCGGCACCGGCCTGTTCGACCAGGGCTTCCTCGACTGGCTGGGCAACTGGCGCTTCGAGGGCGACATCTGGACCCTCCCCGAGGGCACGCCGGTGTTTGCCAACGAGCCGCTGCTGGAAGTGGACGCACCCATCGCCCAGGCCCAGCTGCTCGAAAGCCTCGTGATGAACCTGGTACAGGTGGAGACGGTCCTCGCCTCCAAGGCGGTACGCCTCGTGATGGCCGCCCGGGGGCGCCCGGTGGTGGATTTCGGCATGCGCCGCATGCACGGCGTGGACGCCGCGGTGCGGGGCGTCCGAGCCTACCGCAGCGCGGGACTGGCCGGGACCAGCAACGTGCTCGGCGGCCTGCGCCACGACCTGGCGATCAACGGCACCATGGCACACAGCTATATCCTCGCCCACGATGACGAGCGGGAGGCCTTCCGTGCCTTCGCCCGCCACTACCCCGGCACCACCCTGCTGGTCGATACCCACGATACCCTGGAAGGGGTCCGCAAGGTGATCGAGATCATGCGCGAGGAACCGGAGATCGACGTGAAGGCCATCCGACTCGATTCCGGCGACCTGGGTGAGCTGGCGAAGGGCTCGCGCGCCCTGCTCGACGAGGCAGGGCATGACGAGATCACCATCGTCGCCAGCAGCGGTCTCGACGAGCACCAGATCGAGGCGCTGCTCGAGGACGGCGCTCCCATCGATGCCTTCGGTGTCGGCACCCAGATGGGCGTATCGGCCGACGCCCCGGTGATCGACCTCTCCTACAAGCTGGTGGAGTATGCCGGCACCCCGCGGGTCAAGCACTCGACGGGCAAGATCAACTTGCCTTGCCGCAAGCAGCTCTATCGCCGCCAGGACGATCAAGGCCGCTACGTCGGCGACGTCATCGCCCTGCGTGACGAGTCCATCGACGCCGGTGAGCCGCTGCTGCGCCCGCTGGTCCGGGCGGGTCAGCTCGACGATGACGAGATGGTCCGGGCCGATGACGCCCGCGAGCGGGTCGCGGACGCCCTCGAACGCTTCCCCGAGGACGTCAGGCAACTTGCGGAGGGCGAGAGCGACTACCCGGTCACCCTTAGCCCTGAACTCGAGCGCCTGCAGTCGAAGACCTGACGACCCGTCCTCAGCCTGGCCTGGCAGGCCAGGAGCTGACCGACAAGGCACAAGAAGGGCACATCGCCGGCGATGTGCCCTTCTTGCATCGTGCCGCCAGGTGATGCCAGGGGCGCCGTCACATCTTGTCCTGGGTCCGGGTCTGGAAGTCGCTGGCCGAGTGGCGCTCGTGCAACTGCTCCGACGGCTCTCCCCAGGTGCGGTTGACCATGCGCCCGCGCTTGACCGCCGGCCGCTCGGCAATGCGCCTCGCCCAGCGCTGCAGGTTGGGATACTCGTCGACAGCCAGGAACTCCCCGGCATCATAGAGCAGCCCCTGGGCCAGAACGCCATACCAGGGATAGATGGCCATGTCGGCGATAGTGTAGTCGTCACCCGCGATATAGGGACGCTCGGCGAGCTGGCGATCGAGCACGTCGAGTTGTCGCTTGGTCTCCATGGTGTAGCGGTCGATGGGGTACTCGAGCGGCTCCGGTGCATAGGCGTAGAAGTGGCCGAAACCGCCACCGACATAGGGGGCTGCGCCCATTTGCCAGAACAGCCAGTTGAGGGTCTCGGTCCGCCTGGCGTGATCCTCGGGCAGGAAGGCGCCAAATGTCTCGGCCAGGTAGAGCAGGATCGCGCCTGACTCGAACACGCGGGTCGGCGGCTCGGTGGTGTGATCCATCAGGGCCGGGATCTTGGAATTGGGGTTGGCGGCGACGAAGCCGCTGGAGAACTGGTCGCCCTCGCCGATGCGGATCGGCCAGGCGTCATACTCGGCGTCCTGATGTCCCAGCGCCAGCAGTTCCTCGAGCATGATGGTCACTTTCACGCCGTTGGGCGTTGCCAGGGAGTAGAGCTGCAGGGGATGCTTTCCGACGGGCAGCTCCCTGTTGTGGGTCGATCCGGCCACGGGCCGATTGATGCTGGCGAACCGACCACCGCTCTCGCTTTCCCATCGCCAGACGCGCGGCGGCTGATAGGACGTATCCTCGGTCATGAGCATTCTCCTGTGCCGAATGGCAGTCGGGTGTCCATTGCAAGGGCCCGGCGAGGTCCTCGCCGGGCTTGCGTGGCGGCGGGCCGTGCAAGGATGCCCACCGCCCGCGAACGGGCCTTGCCGCGAAGGGTTGCGCCTTACAGTGGCTGCTTGGTCGGGCGGATGATCAGCTCGTTGACGTCGACGTCCGCCGGCTGCTCGATGGCGTAGGCGATCGCCCGGGCGATGGCATCGGCATCGATGGCCATCTCGTAGAGCTCGTTCACGCCCTTGGCGGTATCGGGGTCGCTGATGGTGGTGGTCAGCTCGGTGGCCACTGCCCCCGGGGAGATGTTGGTGGAGCGGATCTCTTCGCCACCCTCCTGGCGAATGCCCTCGGAGAGCGCCTTGACCGCATACTTGGTGGCACAGTAGACGGCCGCGGACGGGAAGACCACGTGGCCGGCCACGGAAGAGAGGTTGATGATGTGGCCGGCATGCTGCTCGCGCATGGTCGGCAGCACCGCGGCGATGCCGTAGAGCACGCCCTTGATGTTGACGTCGACCATCTGCTCCCACTCGTCGACCTTGAGCTGGTCCAACGGTGAGAGCGGCATCAGGCCGGCATTGTTGACCAGCACGTCAATGCGGCCATAGGCCTCCCTGGCGGCGGTGGCGAGGTCCTCGACCTGGTTGCGGTCGGTCACGTCGGTGACGCGATAGATGGCCTCGCCCCCCTGCTCGACGATGGCGTCACGCAGCGCCACGAGGCGCTCCTCGCGACGGGCACCGAGCACCAGCTTGGCACCGCCCTTGGCCAGGCGATGGGCAGTGGCTTCGCCGAGGCCGCTGCTGGCCCCGGTAATGATGACGACCTTGCCGTTGATCTCGGACATGGAATCTTCTCCTTTGGATGACGTGATGGTTCGGGTTTCCAGCCGACAGGCCGGATATTCTCTAATGTGTCAGGCCGGCTGTTCGGCCAGGCTAAAGTGATCGATAGGGTTGGAACAATCTATTTAGACCGGTCTACTAGTGGCAAGGCAAGAGCCAGTAGGGGGCATTGTCCGATCAGCATCAGCTCAAGGCGGTGGGTTCGCGAATCAGCACCTGGCGAAAGAGGATCGCCTCGAAACACTCCATGGGGGCCAGGGACTTGACCGTCTTGGCACGCAGGATGGCGCCCTCCCAGCCGGCCATGATGAAGCTCGCCAATGCCTCGGAATCGAGCTCACCCGGCACCTCCCCGGCGGAACGGGCCTCCTCGAGGCAGGCCACCAACCGACGCTCCCAGGCACGGAACACCTGGTCCAGGCGGACCCGGAAGACCTCGCTGCGCGCCGAGAGCTCCTGGCCCAGGTTGCCGATCAGGCAGCCGCGGGCATGATCGCAGGAGAGCATGTCCGCCTTGCCGGCGGCGAAGTAGCGGCGCAGCCGCTCCAGCGGAGAGGCGTCGGTAGCATCGAAGATCGCCGCCAGCCGGGCATCGTACTGCTCCGCGAAGGCGTCGATCACGGCCAGGCCAAAATCTTCCTTGCTCGCGAAGTAATGGTAGAAGGACCCCTTGGGGACCCCGGCCCGGCTGAGCACGGCATTGATGCCAGTGGCGTTGTAGCCCTGCTCGGCGATCAGGTCGGCGCCGATCTCGATCAGCGTGTCACGGGTGGCGTGCGTCTTCATACCCGAAACATTAGACCAGTCGTCTAGCTGGGTCAAGCCGGATGGGGCGCCTCAGTCGAGCATGGCGGCGAAGCGCTTGAGCCACGCCGGGTGGGCCGGCCAGGCGGGTGCCGTGACCAGCTTGCCGCTGGCCACGGCCTGGTCGACATCGATGTCGGCATAGTCGCCACCGGCCAGGCGAACCTCCGGGGCACAGGCCGGGTAGGCCGAGACCCGATGCCCCTCGAGGGAGACAGCGGCCGCCAGCAGCTGGGCACCGTGGCAGATAGCGGCCACCGGCTTGTCATGGTCAAAGAAGTGGCGGACCATCTCCAGCACCCGCTCGTCGAGGCGCAGGTACTCCGGCGCTCGCCCACCGGGAACGACCAGGCCGTCGTAGTCGGCGACCTCCACCTCGGCGAAGGTGGCATTCAGGGCGAAGTCGTGGCCGGGCTTCTCGGAGTAGGTCTGGTCACCCTCGAAGTCGTGGATGGCGGTGCGTATCTTGTCGCCCTCGCGCTTGTCGGGACACACCGCATCGACCTCGTGTCCCATGGCCTGCAGGGCCTGGAAGGGCACCATGATCTCGTAGTCCTCGACATAGTCACCGGCGATCAGCAAGAGTCTGGCCATGAGAGTCTCCTCGGTGGTGTGGTGGCGACGAGGGCGTCGCCCTGCAAGGGCAGCCTAGCAGCCCCTCGGTGCGCATGCCGGGAAAAGCGCAAGTAGCGTGCAGGCGGGAACCCTCATCCCCCGCGGCGACTCTCACCCTTGTCCCATCGACGGCCATGGAGTCCTTGCATGCCCGCACCGCTGCACCCTTGCGCCGCCTTCATCCTGCTCCTGCTGCTGGCCGCCGGCAGCGCCCTCGCCGCCCAGCCGCGTCCCTTCGATGCCCGCTACCATGTCCAGGTCGACGGTTGGCCGAGTACCACGGTCGAGCACCGCCTGAGTCGTGACGGCACCTACTGGCAGAGCGACATGCGTGCCACCGTCGCGGTGGCACGCGGCCATGAACGCAGCCGATTCATCGCCGACGAGACCATCCGCGCGCTGCACTATGCCAGCGGCTACCGCCTGCTGGGGATCGGCAAGAACTATGAACTGGAGGGAGAGGCGCTGGCCCGGCTGCCCGACCGCCAGAGTGCGCTGTTCGACCTCTCACGACGCGCCGTGGCCGACGACTGTGAAGCGACCTGCCGACTGCGCTACCTGGATCACCGCGGCCGCGAGGAGCGGGTCGACTATCGCCGGCTGGACCGCGGTATACTGGACTTACCCGCCGGTCGCTTCGAAGCGGTCAGGGTGGAAGTCACCGAACCGGACGACCCCGATCGTCGCATGGTCTTCAGTTTCCACCCCGGCGTTCCGGGCCTGCTGCTGGCCATGGAGTACCACCGCAACGGCGAGCAACGGAGCCACCTGACCCTCACCCACCTGACGCTGGCCAGCGACGGGCTCGCTTCCTCCCCGAAGGGAAATTGACTAGAGTGGGCGGCTTTCGGTCGCCGCCGGCGACCCCTGGACGGGAAGGGAGTCTCGATGCTGAGCGGTCTGGTGATCGTGCTGTTGCCGCTGGTGCTGGGGTATCTGGTACCGGTGCGGGATGCCCGGTTGCTGGGCCTGATCAACCGTGGCGTGAACGCCTCGATCTACGTGATCCTGCTGCTGATGGGCGTGAGCCTGGCGGGCCTGGATGACCTGGCCGGTCAGCTCTCGCGCCTGGGCGGGCAGGCCCTGCTGCTGTTCGCGGTGATCTCGGCCTGTAACCTGGCGGCCCTCTGGTGGCTGTCGCGCCGGCAGGGCCTCACCGCCGACCCTGCCTTGGTGGTGACAGGAGCGCCCACCAGCAAGTGGGCCGCCATGGCCGGCTCGCTGGCGCTGGTGGCGGTGGTAGTGGCCGGCGTGGTGCTTGGGCTGCTGCTGGCGTGGCTCACCGGTAGCGGGCTGTTCGCCCTGGCCGAGACCCTGGCCGAAGCAGTGCTCTACGCCCTGCTGGCACTGATCGGCTGCCAGCTGCGCAATTCCGGCATGCCACTGCGCCAGATCGTGCTCAACCGCTTCGGTCTGGCCATCGCCCTGACGCTGGCCGCCAGCTCGCTGATCGGCGGACTCCTGGCGGCGCCGCTGCTGGACCTGGCCTGGAACGAGGGACTGGCGCTGGCTGCCGGCTTCGGCTGGTACTCGCTCTCCGGCATCCTGGTCGGCGACCAGCTGGGCCCCCTGATGGGCGGGGTGGCCTTCTTCAACGACCTGGCCCGGGAGCTGCTCGCCTTCGTGCTGATCCCGCTGGTCATCCGCCGCCATGCGGCCCTGGCGATCGGCTATGGCGGCGCCACCTCCATGGATTTTACCCTGCCGGTGATCCAGCAGCACGGGGGCGTGTCCTGTGTGCCGGTGGCCGTCGTCAGCGGCTTTCTTCTCTCGCTGCTGTCGCCGCCGCTGATCCTTCTGCTGCTCTCGCTGTGACGCGCCGCCACTCTTGCCGGCAGGGGCCCCGCAACCTGCACATTGCCTGCACAGAACCTGACCGATGGTTGCACGCCCAGCAGCGATAGTGGTTTACACTCTCGCCGCACCTGCTCCCGGAGCTCGTCCATGCGCTCGCCACGTCTCACCCGTCCAGCCGTCTCACGGCTCGGCATCAAGCTATTCGCGATCATCCTGGTGGTCAACGTGGCCATCGCCGGGCTGGTGTTCCTGGCGGTCTCGCGCAGTCTCGACCAGGGCTTCATCGAGTATCTGGACCAGACCCAGACCCGCCGCGCCGAGACGCTGGCCGAGGGGCTCGCCGAGGAGTGGGCCAGCCGCGGCGACTGGCAGTGGCTGCGCCAGTCACCACGGGCCTGGCACCGCCTGGTGCGCCGCCAGCTGTGGCCCGGCAATACGCCGCCACCGGAGGGCATCGAGCGGCGTCTGGGGAACCCCAAGGACTTCGTGCTCCATGACGCATCCGGCCTGCCGGTGATCGGCCTGCCGCCGGACAGCGACCAGGAGGCGGCAGAGCTACGCTGGCTGCCGATCGAGCATGCTGGCGAGCGGGTCGGAATGCTTGGCTATCGCCCGCCCCAGCAGCTGATGGCCCGCATGGACCACATCTTCCTCTCCCGCCAGCAGCGTAACCTGGGCATCATCGTTGCCTCGCTGGGCCTGGCCTCGCTGCTGCTGGCCGGGGGGCTCTCATGGTGGCTGGGGCGGCGCACCCGCGGCATGGCACGGGCCACGCGCCGCCTCACCGAGGGTGACTACAGTACGCGCCTGGCGGAGCACGGTCGCGACGAGCTGTCGAGCCTCGCTCACGACTTCAACGTACTGGCCGCCACCCTGGAGGCCAGCCGCGAGGCGCGCAACCGCTGGGTCTCCGATATCGCCCACGAGCTGCGCACGCCGCTGGCCGTGCTGCGTGGCGAGATCGAGGCCATGCAGGACGGCATCCGCACCCTGGACCAGGACAACCTGCACTCGCTGGCCCAGGAAGTCGGCCAACTGGAGCGCCTGGTGGCCGACCTGCACCTGCTCTCGCAGAGCGATGCCGGCGCCCTGGAGGTCCAGCTGGCTCCGCTGGACCTGGCGGAGAGCCTCGCCTCGCGCCTCGATGAGGCCAGCGGCTGGCTGGGCGACAGCGGCATTCGCCTGGAGCGAGAGATCGAGGGCCCGGCCTGGATCCGCGGCGACACGCAGCGTCTGCGCCAGCTGTGGAACAATCTGATCGACAATACCTGCGCCTACACCCGGGCACCGGGGAAGCTGCGCGTTCGCCTGGCAAGCCATCAAGGGCAGGTACAGGTGACCTGGGAGGACAGCGCGCCGGGGGTGCCCGAGGCCGAGCTTCCGCGGCTCACCGAGCGGCTCTACCGGGTCGAGGGGTCACGGAGTCGCGCCAGTGGCGGCAGCGGCCTGGGGCTGTCGATTGCCATCGCCCTGGCCCGCGCCCACGGGGCGCGCATGGAGGCCTCCTCCTCGCCGCTCGGCGGGTTATGCTGGACCCTGACCTTTCCCCCCATCAAGGACCACTCGCTCAGGGAGGATGCCGCATGAGCACGTCAGACACCGACCAGGACCAGGTCCTGATTGTCGAGGATGAACCCAAGATCGCCCGCCTGGTCGCCGACTACCTGCAGGGCAGCGGCTTCACCAGCCACCATCTGGCCCACGGCGATGCCGTGCTGCCATGGCTCGAGGATCGCCGGACGCGCCCGGAGCTGGTGATGCTCGACCTGATGCTGCCGGGCACCGACGGCCTGACGCTGTGCCGGGAGATCCGCCAGCGCTGGCCGGAGGTAGCCATCATCATGCTCACCGCCCGGGTCGAAGAGGTCGACCGCCTGCTGGGCCTGGAACTGGGCGCCGACGACTACATCTGCAAGCCTTTCAGCCCCCGTGAAGTGGTGGCCCGGACCAGGGCGGTGCTGCGCCGTAGCCGGGCCGCCAGCGCTCCCGACCAGGGGAGCAGCGACCTGATCCTCGACGAGGAGGGCTGGCGGGCCCTGGCCGACGGCCACGACCTTGGGCTTACTGCCGTGGAATTCCAGCTGCTGAAGGTGATGATGCACTCACCCGGGCGCATCTTTACCCGCGAGCAGCTGATGGACCACATGTACCGCGACCATCGCATCGTCTCCGAGCGCACCGTCGACAGCCACATCAAGAAGCTGCGCCGCAAGATCGCCGAGACCTGGCCCGAGCGCGAGGTGATCCGCTCGGTCTATGGTGTCGGGTACAAGTATCAGCCGGAGGAGTGAGCCCCCGGCAGATGCACGACCTTTGCACCCTCGCTGCATGCCGCTTGCACTCCCGGCGACGAGACTGGCAACGTCAACCCGAGGCCCCAAGGAAAACCGCCATGACACGCTCTTTCACCCGCACCCTGCTGGCGCCCGTGCTGCTCGCCGTCGCCATCCTCCCCCTGGCGCTCTCCGCCAGTGCTGCCCCCGTCGAGGGCAACCACCAGGGCGGGAGCGAGGAACATCGCCAGCAGCACGAGCAACGCCGCCAGGCCCTCTTCGAGCGGGCCGGCATCGATGAGGAGACCCGCCAGGCCATGGAGAAGGCCCGCCGTGAGCACCGTAAGGCGGTCCGCGAACTGCGCCAGGAGCACCGCCAGCGCATGGACGAGATCCTCGGCGCGGAACAGCGCAAGGCGCTACAGGCCGCCCGTCAGGAACTACGCGAGGAGCAGCGCACCAAGCGCCGTGAAACCATGCAGCAGCGCCTGACCGAGCTGGTCGACAGCTGGGAACTCAGCGACGAGGAGCGCGAGGCCCTGCGCAAGGCCCGCGAGACGATCTATGCCGACATGCAGGCGCTGCGCGAGCGCGACATCGACTCCCGCCAGGAACGTCGCGAGGCCATGCATGAACTCCGCGAGGAGCACCATGAGGTCCTCGCCGAGATCCTCAGCGACGCGCAGATCGAGGAGATGCGCACGGTCCTCTCCCGCCACGACCGCCCCGGCAACGGCCACGCCAGCCGCAGGGACGACGGCAACTGACGCCTCACGCTCCCTTCTTCCCCCTCTTTCCCGTTTCGCCCGGCCTCGTGCCGGGCGTTCTCGATAATGTCTTGATAAAGGTCAAGCCTGCACGCCGGGCAAGCTGAGGGCCGCACAGGCCATTACTCCCAGGGGAGTATCACGCGGATCAAGCCCCGTTGAGGGTGGCGATCAGCCGTCGCGCCCCGCCATGGTCGCGGTGCTCTCCCAGCCATAGCCCCTGCCAGGTGCCAAGGGCCAGGCGCCCGTCGCGCACCGCCAGGGTCAGCTGGGTGCCAAGCAGGCTGGCGCAGACATGGGCCGGCATGTCGTCCGGCCCCTCGAGGGTATGGCGGAAATAGGGCAGATCACCGGGGATACGCTCGCGCAGGAAGGCATCCAGGTCGTGTCGCACGTCAGGGTCGGCGTTCTCGTTGAGGGTCAGCGACGCCGAGGTGTGGAGCAGTTGAAGGTGCAGCAGCCCGGTGGCCACCTCGCCGAGCCACGGCAGTCCGGCCACGACCTCGTCGGTGACAAGATGGAAGCCGCGCGAGCGCGGCGCGAGACGCAGTTCCTGCTGTTGCCACATGGCGACTCCTGGGGTGGGTGAGAGGGTAGGTGCCGCCATGCTAGCGCGACCCGCCGCCACAACAAAGGAGAGGGCCAGGCGCTGCCTTGAGGCACCGATTCAGCGCGTGAAGCTGGATACCGTTCGCCCCGTGGCGGGACGGCGTGGACGGCCACGGCAACGTCCACGCAAGCTGCATGCAGACAAGGCCCACGATGCACGACGTTGCCGCCGGGCCTGTCACATCCAGCACATGCGTCTACGAATTGCCCGCCGTGGCATCGAAGATGGCCAGAAGCTCGGTGTCACCCTCATGAATGAGGCGGGTTGAGGGCATGGGGAGGGCTAGGAGTGATCGGGTGGATCATGAGAGATGAGGAGACCGGGTCACAATGATGTGCATGTGGCGTCATTTTGACGTATTCTAAGTGTGTCATACAGCTCGCTGGCGATGTACCGAATCGGACGATGGAGGTAGTAATGGATATCATCGAGCAGGATAGCAACAACGGCGGCACCCGCATGCTGGCTGATATTGGCCTGCCCCGAGAGGTGTACACCAACCAAGTGGCCTTCATCAGGGCCGTCAGGGAAGGTCTGTCAGGCCGCGTGCTGCAAAAGGCGGTGAATGCCCTGAGTGGTGACAGGGATGTCTTTGTGAGGCTGCTGGAGACCGACTCGGGCAATCTGCATCGGCTGTACAAAAAGAAGGCTCTTGGGCGTGTTCAGACTGAGGAAATCCTCGATACGCTAAAGGTCTACGTCGAGGCCGCTAGAGTGTTCGGCGACCAGGAGATCGCTAAAGAATGGCTGCACAGCGAAGTGCGAGCGCTTGGCGGATCCCGGCCCGTGGACCTATTCGACACATTCGCCGGGCGAGACATGGTACGAGATGTGCTCGGAAAGATCGAGTTCGGCGAGTTCAGCTGATGGTGTCCACGATGAGCAAAATGGATCATCCCATCGCGACATAAATACCCCTAGTGGTAATCGAATCAATCAATACCAGGGGTACCAAATGAAGCTATACCGAATCACGAAAGAACGTTATCTACATGACCTGTCCGGTCGGGGTGGCAGCTACCGTGACGGCGGACGCTGGAATCGCGCTGGGCATCCCGTGCTGTACTTCGGTCTATCAGCGTCGGTCGTCATGCTGGAAATGGGGAATTACATCCTGAATCCCCGGCAGGTGCCAAAAGACATGGTGCTCGGGATCTACGAGGTCGACACCAGGGAAATCGAAACCGTAGAACTGTCGGACCTGCCCGAAGGCTGGGATCAGTTCCCCCACCCTTCATGCACACAACACCTGGGTTCCGACTTCCTCGCCGCGAACAAGAACCTCATCCTCCAAGTGCCCAGCTGCGCCGCTGGCGGCCTTGATGAAATTGCCGTGGTGAACCCGCTGCACCCTGAAGCCCGAAATATACGGCTGGTCGAAACCGTCACTCAGATCTACAACCCTCGACTGTTCGAAGGAATGAAGTAACAACTGACTGTCTAGTGCCCCGACTTTTCTGATCCATCGCAGACTGGCGTGAAGCACGCCACCTGAGTCGGCTGGCCGAGATGATCGTCCATCTCGCCGATCCCCGAGAAGCGCACCCGATAGCCGTTGCGGCGCGCCACCCCGAGCGCCCAGTCGCGGAAGCGCGCCCGATCCCACTCGAACTTGTGGTCGGGGTCGCGGAACTCGCCCGGCGGCATGTCGAAAAGCGGGTTGTATTCGTGGTTGGGGGTGGTCATCACCAGCAGTTGCGGGCGCAGCCCGGCAAAGACTGCGCGCTCGACCCGGGAGAGCGCCTCGGGCGGGACATGCTCGATGGTCTCGACCATGGCCGCCGCCTCGAAGCCGACCAGCGCCGGGTGGACATCGGCATAGGAGCCGCAGACCAGTTCGAGACGCCCCGCGCGGGCAGCGGGCAGATCCTCCAGGCGCAGCTTGGCCTGGGCCAGCAGTTCCCCGGAGAGCTCCAGGCCCACCACTCGCTCGAACTGCGGCTCACGCAGCAGGTACTGCAGCAGGCCACCGGAGCCACACCCCAGGTCGAGCACCCGTCGCGCACCGCTGGACCTGACCAGCGACACCACGCGCCGCAGTCGCGCCTGGTGGAGGTCGGGGGCCTCGAGGTCGATCATTTCCATGCTGTCTCCATCTGGGCCGGGCGAAAGATGATGACGCATAGCGGCCGAGACGTGTAGCGACGAAGA
>NZ_JAVLBC010000038.1:0-19174 GCF_031581305.1 Halomonas sp. | reverse complement strand
AAGCTGGAAGCTGGAAGCTGGAAGCTGGAAGGCAGCATGATCCCGCTCACTGGGAGAAGGGTTTTCTTCCAGCTTCCAGGAGAGAAGCGACGCTCTTCAAGCTTTCAGCTTAAAGGGGTGGCTCATCGCCGCGCCCCAGGCGGCCGATATTGAGCACATGGCGCGCCAGCACCAGCAGCGTGAAGACGATCACCACGCCGGCGAACCCCGGCGCCAGCCACAGGCTGGCCAGCGGCGCCATGGCGGCACTGGCCAGGGAGGCGACGGCCGCCGTCCGCACCCGCCAGGCCAGCAGCATCCACAGCGCGGCACAGCAGAGCGCCACCCAGGGCGTGAGCACCAGCATCACGCCGAAGGCACTGGCCACGCCCTTGCCGCCCCGGAAGCGATGCCAGACCGGGTAACTGTGGCCCAGCAGAACGCCTAGCCCGACCAGCCCCAGCCCCCAAGGCGGTAGGCCGAGTCGCATGGCCAGCCACAGCACCGGCATGCCCTTGACCACGTCCACCACCAGGGTAGCCAGGGCCAGGCGACGGCCATGCAGACGCAGGACATTGGAGAACCCCGGATTGCAGGAGCCTTCCAGCCGGGGATCCCCCACACCGGTCAGGCGGCAAACCGTCAGTGCGCCGAGCCAGGTACCGCTCAGATAGCCAATCGCCATCAGCGGCAGGATGAGGTCGAGTGGCGCCTCCACGGGCGGCCTCCTGTGTGGGGGGAACCGTGATTCTGCCAGCCATGGAGGGTACACGACAGGCCAACCCCGCCGGTGTCGCTCAAGGACTGGCTGGCGTACAATCGGGCGCCTGCAGGCGGACCCGGCGCAACGCCCGGTCCGCAACCTCCAATGGCCCGGGGAGCCCCGATGGATCTTGTGTTGATCGAAACGCTCGAGGTGGACACCGTGATCGGCGTCTATGACTGGGAGCGCACCATCACCCAGACGCTGCGGCTCGACCTGGCGCTGGGCACCGATATCCGCCCCGCAGCGGCCGATGACGACATCGGCCTGACCCTGAACTACGCCGCCATCAGCGAGCGCATCACAGCCTTCGCCGGCGAGCATGGCTTCGCCCTGGTGGAGACTTTCGCCGAACGCCTGGCCAAGACCCTGCGCGACGAGTTTGGCATCCCCTGGTTGCGCCTCACCGTGCGCAAGCCCGGCGCCGTGCCCGCCGCCGACGCGGTGGGCGTCTGTATCGAGCGCGGTAAATGGACGGGGAGCGCCTGATGGCCCGGGTCACCGTCAGCATCGGCAGCAACATCGAGCGCGACCACCACGTCCGGGCCTGCCTGGATGCCCTGGACGAGACCTTCGGCTCGCTTGCCATCTCACGAGTCTTCGAGAGCGAGCCCGTGGGCTTCGTGGACGGTCGCAACTTCTACAACCTGGTGGTGGCCTTCAACAGCGACCGCTCAGTGGGTGAGCTGCAGGCCTGGTGCAAACGGCTGGAGTTCGCCAACGGTCGCCGCAAGGGCGTTCCCAAGTTCAGCCCCCGGACCCTGGACATCGACCTGCTCACCGTGGGCGAGCTGACCGGCTGCCACGATGACGTCGCGCTGCCCCGCGACGAGATCCTCCACCATGCCTTCGTGCTGAAGCCTCTGGCCGAGCTGCTGCCCGAGGCCCACCACCCACTCACCGGCAGGCGCTATCGCGCCCACTGGGACGCCTTCGAGGCCGGCCACCAACGCCTCTGGCCGGTGGAGTTCATTTGGCAGGGCCAACGCATCTCCGCGGCGGACTGAACCTCAGGGTCGCCCACCGGGGCCGTCGAGCACGCCGTCGATGGCCTCCCAGCGCCGCCGGGCGAGTTCTTCACCCAGTTCGCGCCCACGGTAGCCTTCGGCCACCAGGGCCTTTGGCAGGACCTGCCGGGCCAGACGCCAGGCCAGGGCCAGATCCTCAGCCAGTTCCGGCTCTTCCAAGCTCACCAGGCTGATCAGCGGCGCCACCCGATCGCTGCGGCGCCAGGCGTCGATGCCGTCGAGCCAGGCCATCACCCGGGCGCCGTCCAGGCCGTGCCGTGCCACCCGAGCCAGCAGCGTGCGGGTGCGGGCCGCCTGGGTGGCCAGCTCGCGGTAGGCCCGGGGCAGGCGCAGCCGCTCGGCCAGGGCGGCGCGGTCCTCGTCATCCAGGTGCTCCACCAGCCGCGCCCAACGCCAGCGTGCCTGGGCGTTGGCCTCAATATCCTCCGGCAACCGGTGCAGACGCTCCAGCGCCGCGTCGAAGGCCGCCGGGTCGACCACCAGCTCCGGCATCAGCACCGCCAGGGCACCGCAATCGTCGAGCACCTGGAAGTAGACCTCCGGCCAGGGCTCGCCCAGCGCCTTCTCGGTCTCGGTCCAGACGCGCTCGGCCACCAGGTGCGACAGCTCGCCGCTCTCCACCAGCTCGCGCATCAGCCGGCGCGTCTGCTCGGCGATGACGAAACCCAGGCCGGCATAGCGGGCCAGGAAGCGTGCCGTGCGCAGCACCCTGAGCGGGTCCTCGACAAAGGCCGGCGAGACATGGCGTAGCTGCCGCGCCTCCAGGTCGGCCATGCCCCCATGAGGGTCGACCAGGCTGCCCTCCGGGGTCTCGGCCATGGCATTGATGGTCAGGTCCCGGCGTGCCAGGTCCTCTTCCAGGCTCACTTCGGGACTGGCATGAACCTCGAAGCCAGTATAGCCGTGACCCGACTTTCGCTCGGTACGCGCCAGGGCGAACTCCTCGTGACTCTCGGGGTGCAGGAAGACCGGGAAGTCCCGCCCCACGGGCTTGAAACCCCGACGGCGCATCTCCTCCGGCGTAGCCCCTACCACCACCCAGTCGGTGTCCTTGACCGGCCAGCCGAGCCGGGCGTCGCGCACCGCCCCGCCGACCCGGTAGACCTCGAGCCCCTGCAGGTGCGGATCCTCGGTCATGCTTCAGCGCTCCACGCGGTCGGGGTGGCGAAACTGCCAGTCGGTAAAGCCACCATCGAGGCTGTAGACCTCGGCGAAGCCCTGGCCGGCCAGCCAGGCCGCCGCCTGCTGGCTGGAGTGGCCGTGGTAGCAGACCACCACCAGGGGCGCCTCGTGCGACGCCTCCTCGATGAAGGCGCCCACTGTGTGGTTGTCCAGATGGTGACTGCCGGGAATATGGCCCTGGGCGAAGCTCTGCGGGTCGCGGATGTCGACCAGCGCCAGCTCGCGCCGCTCGTCGAGCCAACCGGCCAGGGTCGGGATATCGAGATACTGGAAGGTCATCATGGCAGCCTCGTATCAGGGAAAAGGGATCTCAACGCTGGCGACTCGGAACACTGATACGGCTGCCGCTCTCGAGGTCAAGGGCAGTCAAGCGGCTGCCCCAGACGCAGCCGGTATCCAGCGCCTCGGCGCGTACCCGGCTCGCCGGCGTCTCGCCCTGCAGTGCGGCCCAGTGACCGAACAGCAGCCAGGGGTCATCGTCGCGGGGAAACTGGAACCAGGGGGCGAAGCCCGCCGGGGCACTCTCGAGCCCCTCCTTGGTGGCGAAGTCGAGACAGCCAACGGCATCGATGAAGCGCATGCGGGTGAAGACATTGATGATCATCCGCAGGCGGTCTATGCCGTCGAGGTCGTCGCGCCAGCAGGCCGGCGCGTTGCCGTACATCCGCTCGAGGAAGGCCCCGGCCCGTTCGCCCGTAAGGCGTGATTCGGCCTCGCCGGCCAGCCCTTCGGCCTGCTCGACAGACCACTGCGGCAGCAGACCGGCGTGGGTCATGATGGTCTCGCCGTGGGTCGGCGATCCCCGGCGCACCAGCAGCGGCCGCGACTGAAGCCAGTCCAGCAGACGTTCGCGGTCCGGGGCGGCCAGGATCGCCGAGAGCGTATCCTTGCGGTTCTCACGGGCACCTCCGCGGGCCACCGCCAGCAGGTGCAGGTCGTGGTTGCCAAGCACGGTGTTGGCGGCCTCGCCCAGCGCCATTACCTCGCGCAGGCAGGCCAGCGAGCCGGGGCCGCGATTGACCAGGTCGCCGGCGAGCCAGAGGTGGTCGCGACTCGGGTCGAAGTCGAGCTGTTCGAGCAGGGCAACGAATTCGTCATGACAGCCCTGCAGATCGCCGATGGCATAGGTGGTCATCGCGGCTCCCTGGGGTCCATTAGATAGGGTCGATTCGATGAGTTCGGTTCATGGAGTCAGTGCACCTGGTTGGGCCCGGCCAGCCGGAAGGGGGCGACGACCACTTCGAAGGGACGCTGGCTGGCGGTGTCGACGCAGGTATAGGCGCCCTCCATCACTCCCACCGGACCGTTGAGGATCGCCCTGCTGGTGTAACGGAAGGTCTGGCCGGGGCCGATCAGCGGTTGCTGGCCCACCACCCCCTTGCCACGCACCTCCTGTACCTTGCCGCTGCCTTGGGTGATCTTCCAGTAGCGGGCGAGCAACTGCACGCTATGTCGGGAAGTGTTGTGCACCGTGACGGTGTAGCTGAAGACGAAGCGCTGCTCGTCGGGCGCAGACTCCTCGAGGCGGAAATCCGGTGCTACATCGACGCGGATGGCATGGTCGAGCCCTTCCGGGATGGTCAGGGTCATGAGGCCTCTCCTTGTCCAGCCGCGGCCAGCTGGTTGGCAATGCGCACGAACTCCTCGACGCTGAGCGTCTGGGGGCGCCGCCCCGGGTCGATGCCTAGTGCCTCGAGGGTCGCGGCGTCGACAAGGCCCTTGAGGTTGTTGCGCAGCGTCTTGCGCCGCTGGCCGAAGGCCTGGCGCACCATGTTGAAGAGCAGCACCTCGTCACGCGCCGGATGGGGCAGGGTCTCGTGGGGGGTGAGGCGGACGATGGCCGACTCCACCTTGGGGCGCGGCACGAAGGCCTCCGGCGGCACCGTGAACAGCGCGTCGACCCGGCAATGATACTGGGCCATCACCGATAGACGCCCCCAGTCGGGGCCGCCCGGTGTGGCGGCCAGGCGCTCGACCACCTCCTTCTGCAGCATGAAGTGCATGTCGGCCACGGCATCGCCGGCCTCGAGGAGGTGGACGATCAGCGGCGTGGCGATATTGTAGGGCAGGTTGCCCACCACCCGCAGCGCCGCCCCCTCGCCTCTCAGGGCCCGGAAGTCCACCTTCAGGGCATCGCCCTCATGGATGATGAAACCGGGCTTGTCGAAGAACTGCACGCGCAGGCCAGGAATCAGGTCCCGGTCGAGTTCGATCACCTCGAGGTGGCCGTCGGCCGCCTCGAGCAATGGCTCGGTCAGGGCCCCCTGGCCGGGGCCGATCTCCACCAGCCGGTCGCCGGGGCGGGGCCCGATGGCCCGCACGATACGCGAGATGACGCCGGGGTCGCGCAGGAAGTTCTGGCCGAAGCGCTTGCGGGCCCGGTGAACCGGGGAGCGGGATACCATTCAGGGGTGTCCTTCTATCACTAGGGTCTTGAGCTATTTCCGTGCACGGAGCTTTTCCGGCGACAGGCTTACGAGCAGGCGCTGTGAAGTCATCCCTGTACGCTACCGACGCCCTGCGGCGCTCTTGCGTCCTGCGCCGCTTGCAGGGCCGGTGCTGGCCATCCATGGCCAACCCGTTCGGAGCCGTGCTCCTCACCCCTGGAATCGGACCTTCGCGTCGGTCTATCCCCGGCGCCCCTCGAACGGCCCTGCTTCTCGTTTAGCTACGGCCGCAGCGACTGGCCATCTCGGCGGCCAGGGAGACGGCCACTCGCAGGCTGCCGAGGTCGGCGCGCCCCGTGCCGGCCAGGTCGAGGGCCGTGCCATGGTCCACCGAGGTACGTACCAGCGGCAGCCCCAGAGTGATGTTGGCGGCGCGTCCGAAGCCGGCATATTTCAGCACCGGCAGCCCCTGGTCATGATACATGGCCAGCACCGCATCGGCGCCCTCGAGGTGGTGCGGTGTGAACAGGGTATCGGCGGGCAGCGGACCGTCAAGGGCCAACCCCTCGGCCCGCAGCTCTTCCAGGGCCGGAATGATCACATCCAGCTCCTCGCGGCCCAGGTGGCCGCCCTCTCCGGCATGAGGATTGAGACCGCAGACGGCGATGCGCGGTGCCGTCACGCCGAACCGGCGCTGCAGATCCGCGTGGAGGATGCGCAGCAGGCGCTGGAGCCGGGGAGCGGTGATGGCGTCTGCCACCTCACGCAGCGGCAAGTGCGTGGTGGCCAACGCCACCCTCAGACCCGCCTCACCCTGCCACCCCCCCTCACGGGCATGCAAGGCACTGTCGGTGGCGAGCATCATTACCACCTCCTCCACCCCGCAGGCATCCCGAAGATACTCGGTGTGGCCGCTGAAGCCGGCATGGCCGGCATCGAGGATCACACCCTTGTGCAGCGGAGCCGTGACCATGCCGGCGGCAAGGCCGGACCGGCAGGCGTCGATCGCCACATCCAGGGTCTCGAGGACATGGTCGGCATTGGCGGTGTCGAGCACACCGGGATACGAAGGGGCTCGCAGCGCCACGGGCCAGACCGGCAGCACGCCGCGGCGCGGTGCCGGCGGAGACTCGCCGGAAGCGAGCCGCCGGATTTCCACCCGGCGACCAAGCAAGGCGGCACGCTCGGCCAGCAGGGCCGGATCACCCACCGCCACGATTCGGGCGGGGGTCGTCCCGTCGGCGGCCAGCATCACCGCAAGTTCCGGCCCGATGCCCGCGGGCTCTCCGCAGGTCAGGGCCAGGACCGGGGCATCGCTCGCCCCCCCCCTCAACGCTCCACCAGGCGATTGTCGACGAAGGCCCGGCTGCGGATCTCCTGGATCCACTCCTCCATCTCGGCATTGACCTTGCGCTGGAACAGGGCCTGACGGGCCTGCTCACGACTGGCGCCCTGCTGTTCCACGAAGCGATCCACCTCCCTCTCGGAAATATTGACGCGGCTGGCAACCTGCCGCTGCTGCAGCTGGCGCATCATCAATTCGCGGCGGACCTGATCACGGACCACGGCCAGCGAGAGGCCATCGGCCTCGAGGGCGTCGGCGAACTGGTCCAGCGTCATGCCATTGCTCTCGGCGATGGCCCGCACCTGGCCGTTGAGCTCGGTGTCGTCGACGCTCAGGTTGGCGTCACGGGCCATCTGCAGCTGGATCTCCTCGACGATCATGCGGTCCAGCACCTGCTGACGCAGGACTGCGTCGGACGGCACCCCCTGCTCCTGGCGGGCGATCTGGCTGCGCGTCTGGGCGACGCGTTCCTCGAGCTCGCTCTGCATGATGGCGCCATCGTTGACCACCGCCACGATGCGATCCAGTGTCTGGCGACCCAGCGACTGTGTGTCCGTGGAGCCCGTAACCTGTGCCAGCCCCGCCAGGGGCAGGGCGGCCAGGCACAGGGCCAGGGCCAGGGTGGCGATACGTCGACTGCGCATGTCTCTCTTTCCTCTCGTCATTGTCGAATGTCTCAGGGCCGGCCGAGGGCGGTGGCCCGATACCCCGGGATCGCCTCCTCGAAGTAGCTGTCGGCCTCACCGCCAACGCCACCCAGACCCTTGAACACGAAGCGCAGGAAGACCCCGCGGTCGGTAAGGTCATCCTCGATGGTGTTCGCGGTGTCGTTGTCGTCGATCCACTCGCGCCAGACCAGCTGCAGACCATAGCAGCAGTCATTCCACTGAACACCCGCCAGCTGCTCCAGGGCGCGGTCGTTGGTGTTGTCGTAGAGCAGCCGGCCGATCAGGTCCAGGCGGCGGCTGGCCTTCCAGGCGAACGAGAGGTCGACCTCCTCGCGGTGGTAGTTGACCACGTCCTCATCCTCCTGGGACGGGTCGAAGCCTTCGAGTTGCCAGCGATAGCCGAAGTTCAGTACGTGGCCGGCATCCGCGCGGTACTGCAGCGCCAGCGAGGTGCTCTCGGTCTGCTCGCGATGGTCGTCATAGAGCCACTGCCAGCGCGAGCGCCAATGGTCGGTGAGCTGCCAGTCGACCCGGGTGACCAGCGGCGAGCGCTCGCGAGTCGCCCGATAGTAGTCCATCTCGCGAGTCTCGGGATCCGGCAGGGTATCCGGGTCGCCCGCCATGTCGATAGTGCGATCCTCCAGGTAGTAGGCCTGCCCCATCCCCGCCGAGAGCTGCTCGCGCCCACTCGCATCAGCCAGCAGCCGCGACTCTAGACCCAGGGAGACGCGATGGAGATCGCCCACCCGGTCGCTCCCGGAGAAACGGTAGGGCGACCACAGCTGGTTCCAGGAGAAGGCCCGTTCCGCGGTGTCGAAATCCGGAAAGTCGGTCTGGTCGCGTGCCGGCACATAGGCGTAGTTGAGGCGCGGCTCCAGGGTCTGGCGATAGCCGCGCCCGCCCAGGTGCAGCTCCCGCTCGAACACCAGCCCTCCGTCCAGGGTGGCGACCGGCACGCTGCGGGTGAGGCCCTCGTCGCGCTCGGTGTCGCGCCCGCCATAGTCGAGCTGGTAGGCGGTGGCGAGCCACTCGAGGCGCGGCTCCAAGTGGCCCCAACTTCCATCGAGGCGCCAGCCGGCGACCGGCGAGAGGTGCAGGCGGGTCCCGTTGGCCGCCTCACGAATGGGGACCGTCGTCTCGTCCACGTCGCGCCAGAAGTGGGTGGCATTGGAGCGCCACTGCTGGTAGAAGCCGCTCTCCTGGGACCAGCGGGCCTTGGCGGTCAGGCTGGGGAGCCGGTAGAAGGGCTTGTCGCGCTCGAGCAGCGGGTCGTCGAGCTTCTGGTACCCCTGCGCCCTGGCCTGCAGCTGCCAGACGTCGCCGCGGTGGTCGAGCTGAGCGAGCCGCGGCATGCTGCCGGTAATGCCCTCGCCAAAGCCGCGCCCGAAGTCGTCGAAGTAGCGCCCGTCGCTGGCCGCCCCGTAGCGGAGCCGGTAGCGGGTGCGGGCATCGAAGCGGCCCGCATGGCGATAGTCGAGGTACCAGCGGGCATCGCCATTCGCCAGCGCCGAGGCGTCGGAGGCCTCGTCTCTCGCCTTGCGGTCATCGGCGATATAGGCCCCTTCGATCTGCCCCGCATCCTGCTCGAACAGGTAACGGTACTCGCCGCCCAGCAGCAGGCCACGGTCGCTGATCCAGCGCGGCATAAGGGTCGCGTCATGGTTCGGCGCGATGTTCCAATAGAGGGGCTGGGCATAGTCCAGTGAGTCGGTCGCGAGGCCGATTGTCGGCCACAGGAAGCCGGTCTGGCGGCGCTCGTCGAGGGGGAAGCGCACCCAGGGCCAGTAGAAGACCGGCACCTTGCCCATCTCCAGCCGGGCATGGGTCGCGGTGCCGACACCGCGCTCGCGGTCGAGCAGGATATCATGGCCCACCAGGCGCCAGAGGTCGCTGCCCGGCTCGCAGGTGGTGAAGCTCGCCTCGGTGAGGCGATAGCGGCCATCCTCGAGGCGGGCCAGGCGTACCGCATCGCCGCGCAGACGCTGCTCATGGGCCACGTAGTGGGCCGTATCGATGCTGGCAGCATCGCTGGTCAGCGATAGCTCGGCAGCCTCGCCGCGCACCAGCAGGCCGCTGTCGCGCAGTGCCAGGGGGCCCTTGGCATAGGCAGTCTCACGGCTGCGGGGCACGCGCACACGCGGCGCCTCGAGCTGGGCATTGCCGCGACGCAACAGCACCTCCCCACTGAGAAGCGTCTCGCCCTCCTCACCGTAGTCGGCGCTGTCGGACTCGCTGGCGACCTTATCGCCGGGCGGTGGCGGCAGCCGGTAGTCCGGCATCACATAGCGGCCGCGACAAAGCGCGTCGGCCGGGCGCGTATCGCCCCAGGGCTGCCAGTCCAACTGGCCGGCCGGCAGTGGCGCGGGCGGCGCCGCCACCAGAGGCGCGCTCACCAGGCCGGTACAGGTCAGGCCTGCCAGGGCCGTCCATGTCCACGAGTGTCGCTTGCCCATGCTCCACGATGTCCTTGGCGGGGTGAATCGGTATTATACAGGCCGCATCCGGCCTGTCCTGCCGGCATGGGCCCTGCCATCGCCGACGCTGTCGGGAATTCAGCATGCGGGGCCTCCAAGGGGGCGTCAACTGCCCCGCCTTTTCACACAAGGAGCCAGACGACGATGCCAGAAGCCACCGACCCGACGCGACTGGAACGCCTGCGCCAGTGGGCTGCCCACCGCCACGAGCTCCCGGCATCCGCCATCGCGGTGCGACTCGCGGCCGGCGACGCCAGCTTCCGACGCTACTTCCGCCTGCAGCTACCCGACGGCACCATCCGCATGCTGATGGATGCCCCGCCCGACCGGGAGGACAGCCGCCCCTTCGTGACCATCGCCGAGTGCTGGCGCTCGGCCGGCCTGCCGGTGCCGGCCCTGCATGGCGTGGACCTGGCGGAAGGCTTCATCGAGCTCGATGACCTGGGCGACACGCCGCTACAGGCGTGCTTCCAGGGCGACGACGCCCCCGCCACCCTGGCCTGGCATGAACGCGCCCTCGAGCTGATCCACGCACTGCAGAATCGTGCCCCCGTCGAGGGGCTGCCCGCCTATGACGCCGCCCTGCTCGGCCGCGAGCTCGACCTCTTCCCCGACTGGTGCCTAGGAGAATGGCTGGGCATGGCCGCCCCGCCGGGCTGGGCGGCACTGCGCGAGGCCTTGATCGCCGAAGCCCTGGCCCAGCCGGTCGTCGCGGTGCATCGCGACTTCGACGCCATGAACCTGATGGTGCAGGATGAAGCCCTGCACCTGATCGACTTCCAGGACGCCGTGGCCGGCCCGCTCAGCTATGACCTGATCTCGCTGCTGCGCGGCCGCTACTGCTGCTTTCCCCCGGCCCGATTCGCCGCCTGGGTGGAGGCCTTCAGGGTGCGCGCCGTCACCGACGGCCGACTGACCGGCAGGGTCGATCCCGCGACCTTCCATCGCCAGGCACAGGCCATGGCCGCCCAGCGCGCGCTCAAGGTGCTGGGCATCTTCTGCCGGCTGACCCTGCGCGACGCCCGCGAGGGTTACCTCGAGCGGCTGCCGCACTTCCTCGGACACCTGGAGGATAGCCTCGCCGACCTGCCCGGCCACAAGGGCCTGCGCACCTGGCTCGCCGACACCTTCCGCCCGGCGCTGGCGGCGCGACTGGAGGCCGGCGCATGAGGGCAATGATCCTGGCCGCGGGACTCGGCACCCGCATGCGCCCGCTCACCGACCACTACCCCAAGCCGCTGCTCAAGGTAGGCGGCAAGCCGCTGATCGTCCACCATCTGGAGCGCCTGCGGGCGGGCGGCATCCGCGAGGTAGTGATCAACGTCAGCTACCGCGCGGAGCAGATCATCACGGCGCTGGGTGACGGCGACGCCTTCGGGATGCGTATCGCCTGGAGCCGGGAGGCGAGACCGCTGGAGACCGGTGGCGGCATCCGCCAGGCGCTGCCCCTGCTCGGCGAGGCCCCCTTCCTGCTGGTCAACGGCGACGTCTGGTGCGAGCTGGACCCGGCAGAACTGCCTGCCCTGGGCGGCGACCTGGCCCGGCTGGTGCTGGTGGACAACCCCGACCACCATCCGCGGGGCGACTTTCGCCTGGACGCCGATGGCCGAGTGCATGCCGAGGGCGAGCCACGGCTCACCTTCGCCGGCATCAGCCTGCTCGACCCGGCGCTGGTGGCAGACGAGCCCCCCGGCGCCTTCGCCCTGGCGCCGCTGCTGCGGCGTGCCATGGCCGAGGGACGCGTCGGCGGCCACCACCATCGTGGCGCCTGGGTCGATGTGGGCACGCCAGATCGTCTTGCGGCACTAGCGCAGTGGCTGCAGGCAAGGCACAAGCAGTGACTCGAAGCGAGAGGCGTCGGGGACAGGCCGAAGAGGGGGTCCTACGCCAGGGATGGCGTCGGTAGCGCCCAGGGAGGGGTTCACAGCGCCCCCTCGCAGGCCTGTCGCCGATAAAGCCTCAAGCGATATGCGAGCAATGCGCCGGGGCTGAGCACAGGAGCCGCAGCTGCTATGCTCGCTGACCTGCTGTCATCGAACTCAACTGAAGGAAGCCGAGCCCATGAAAGCCAGCGTGAAATGGACCGATGGTCGTCAATTCGTTGCCGAAAGCGGCAGCGGCCACAGCGTGGTCATCGACGGCCCCCCCGACCACGGCGGCCGCAATACCGGCCCAAGGCCCATGGAGCTGCTGCTGATGGGCATGGGCGGCTGCACCTCCTTCGACATCCTCAACATCCTCGAGAAGGCTCGCGCCGACGTCACCGACTGCGTGGCCAGCCTCGAGGCCGAGCGCGCCGACGAGGTCCCCAGTGTCTTCACGAAGATCCACGTGCACTTTACCGTCAGCGGCAAGGGCCTGAAGGAGAAGCAGGTGGCGCGAGCCGTGGAGCTCTCGGCCGAGAAGTACTGCAGCGCCTCGATCATGCTGGTCAAGGGCGGGGTTGAGATTACCCACTCCTTCACCATCGTCGAGGAATAAGCTGGAAGCTGGAAGCTGGAAGCTGGAAGCTGGAAGCTGGAAGCTGGAAGCTGGAAGGCAGAATGTTGATGTTGCCATCAGTCTCCTAATCAGGGAGCTTCTTCCAGCTTCCAGCCGCGGAGCGGCGCTCTTCAAGCTTATAGCTTGTAAACGCTGGTGGTCATCACCTTAGACATCAGCTTCATGCCCAGCTTGACCGGGGCGGGGAAGCGGGCGCCACCGGCCTCCAGGGCCAGCTGGGCATGGTGGGCCTCGTCGATGGCCATCTGGCGCAACACCGCCCGGGAGCGATGGTCCCCCGGCGGCAGCTTGACCAGGTGCTCCTCCAGGTGGTGGCCCACCTGCTCCTCGGTGGCGGCCACGAAGCCCAGGCTGATGCGGTCGCCCACCGCGCCGGCCGTGGCGCCGAGGCCAAAGGAGGCCAGGTAGAACAGCGGATTGAGCAGGCTGGGCCGGTCATGCAGCTCCTGCAGTCGGGCATCGCACCAGGCCAGGTGGTCGATCTCCTCCTGGGCGGCCTGCTCCATCTGGCCGCGCACCTCCGGCAGCGTGGCGGTTAGCCCCTGGCCCTGATAGAGGGCCTGAGCACACACCTCACCGGTATGGTTAATGCGCATCAGCCCGGCGGCGTGCCGTCGCTCCTCGTCGCTCAGCGTCTCGTCGCGGACCTCATCGGTCGCCGGCGAGGGGCGCGAGGGCTCGGCCGCATGTGACACCAGGGTCCTCAATACGGTATCGAACTGGTGGATCAGGTTATCGGTGCGGGAAAGGGAGCGGGTCATGGCGGGTCTCTCGAGAATGCACCTGATGTGTCGTACGCCCGGTCACGCGCGGCGCGAGCCGCAAAGCGCCAGCTAGCCAGCCGGCCAAGTGAAGCGACGCCCCCCCATCAAGTGCATATGAACATGATAGACGGTCTGGCCACCCTGGTCATTGCAGTTCATCACCACCCGGTAGCCCTCCTCGGCGAAGCCCTGCTCCGCCGCCAGCTTCGCGGCCGTGTACTGCAGCCGGCCCACCAGTTCCAGGTCCCCCTCCTCGATGTCGTTGAGGGTGGCAATATGCTGCTTGGGCACGATCAGCATGTGGGTAGGCGCCTGGGGATTGATGTCGTTGAAGGCCAGCACCGCATCGTCCTCGTAGACGATGTCGGCGGGAATCTCGCGATCGATGATCTTGCAGAACAGGCAATCCATGGGAGTCGTTCCTCTCGGTCGGGTCTCGAGTCAGCGGAATCGCCGCTGGGCGAGCAGGTGGCGGACCAGCGGCCCCAGGATAAGCTCCATGGCCAGCGACAGCCGCGACCCCGGCACCACCAGGGTGTGCGGCCGGCTCATGAAGGCATCCTGGATCATCGCCAGCAGGTAGGGGAAGTCCACCGTGGCCGGATCACGGAAGCGAATCACCACGAAGGACTCGGCGTCGGTGGGGATGTCCTGCACCTCGAAAGGGTTGGAGGTATCCACCGTGGGCACCCGCTGGAAGTTGATGTGGGTGCGCGAGAACTGGGGTTGAATGTAACGCACGTAGTCGTCCATGCGACCCAGGATGGTATCGATCACCGCCTCCTGGGCGTAGCCACGATGACGCATGTCGCGATCGATCTTCTGGATCCACTCCAGGTTCATGGTCGGCGCCACCCCCACCAGCAGGTCCACGTGGCGGGCAATGTCGAGCTCGGCGGTGACCAGCCCCCCGTGCAGGCCCTCGTAGAACAGCAGGTCCGTGCCACAGGGCAGCGGCTGCCATTCGGTGAAGGTACCCACCTGGTAGCCGGCCTCGATCATCTGCTTGTCTTCGGCATGGATATAGTGGCGGTAGGTGCCGTTGCCATGCTCGCCGTACTCCTGGAACAGCGCCTCGAGCCGGTCGAGCAGGTTGGCCTCCACGGCGAAGTGGGAGAGCTCGTCCTTGCGCTCGGGCTCGTCGAGGAGCAGCCGCGCCAACTCCTGCCGGGTATAGCGGTGAAAGGCGTCGCCGTCGACGAAGGCGGCATGCACGGCCTCCCGGGCGAACATGCGCTCGAAGGTGCGCTTCACCGTGGTCGTGCCGGCACCGGAGGAGCCGGTCAGGGCGATGATCGGATACTCCCGGGACATCAGCTCGCTCCTGTCAGGGCTTCCCGCACGCCAGCCGGGATGACCACCGGTCGACCGCTCTGCGGGTCGACCAGCATCAGGTTGATGCGGGCCGTGGCCACCGTTGCGCCATCCGCCTCGCGCAGGACGCGATGGTAGACGCCGATCGCCTTGCGTCCCGGCGCAGGGATGGCCGTCTCCACCACCAGGGCATCGGGCCAGCGCGTCTCCGCCTGGTACTGCACGGCAAGATCCGCCGCCACGCAGGGATAACCGCCGAGGTCCCACTCGCGCAGGCCCCGCGACGCGAGGGCCGCCACGCGAGCCTCGTGCAGCAGCGACACCAGCGCATCATGGCCCAGATGGCGACCATAGTTCATGTCGGTGATGCGCACCGTCAGCGGGTGACGGTGCACCACGTCATCCGCGGGAAAGCTCAGTCTGACACGCTCCATGCTCGCTCCTGCTCGTGTTGTGTCGGGACCGCATGCCGTCAGGCGTCAGCGCGCTCCCGGGCGATGGCCCGGTGGGCGATGTCGTGGCGGAAGAGCACGTCGGGCCAGGCGATCTCGGCCACCCCCCGGTAGGCCAGGTCGCGGGCCGCTCCGACGCCGTCGCCCAGGGCGGTGACGCACAGCACCCGTCCCCCGGCGGTGACCACCCGGCCCTGCGCATCCTCGGCGGTGCCGGCATGGAAGACCTTGCAGCCGGTGGCCTCGGCGGCCTCCAGCCCCTCGATGGCATCTCCCTTGCGGTAGCTGCCCGGGTAGCCGCCGGCAGCCAGTACCACGCCCACCGCGGCCCGCGGGTCCCAGTCGCAGGCACGGCCGGCCAGTTCGCCGCGGGCCCCGGCCAGGCACAACTCGGCGAGGTCTGACGCCAGGCGCAGCATGATCGGCTGGGTTTCGGGGTCGCCGAAGCGGCAGTTGTACTCGATGACCCTGGGATTGCCCTCGGCGTCGATCATCAGGCCGGCGTAGAGGAAGCCGGTGTAGGGGTGCCCCTCTTCGGCCATGCCCTGCACCGTGGGCCGGATGACCTGCGCCATGATGCGCTCGAAGACCTCGTCGGTGACCACCGGCGCCGGGGAGTAGGCGCCCATGCCGCCGGTGTTGGGGCCGGTGTCGCCGTCGCCGACCCGCTTGTGGTCCTGGCTGGTGGCCATGGGCAGGATTGTCTCGCCATCGACCATGACGATGAAGCTCGCCTCCTCGCCCTCGAGGAACGCCTCGATCACCACCCGGGCCCCGGCATCGCCGAAGGCATTGGCCTCGAGCATGTCGCGTATCGCCGCCTCGGCCTCATCAAGGGTCATGGCGACGATAACGCCCTTGCCGGCGGCCAGGCCGTCGGCCTTGATGACGATGGGCGCGCCCATCTCCTCGAGATACTCGAGGGCCGGCTCGACCGCGGTGAAGCTGCGGTAGTCGGCGGTGGGGATGGCATGCCGGGCCAGGAAATCCTTGGAGAAGGCCTTGGACCCCTCGAGCTGTGCCGCGCCGGCCGTCGGCCCGAAGATCGCCAGACCCGCCTCGCGGAAGCAGTCGACCACGCCCTCGACCAGCGGCGCCTCGGGCCCGACGATGGTCAGCGCCACCTCCTGCGCCCGGGCGAAGGCCACCAGGCCCGCCAGGTCGGAGACACCGATGTCGACATTCTCGAGGCCCGGCTCCCGGGCCGTGCCGGCATTGCCGGGCGCCACGAAGACGGTCTCCACCCGCGGAGACTGGGCGACCTTCCAGGCCAGGGCGTGTTCGCGGCCACCGCCGCCGATGATCAGGACCTTCATCCGCTGTGCTACCTCAAACCGTGCAATAAACGTCGCGGCATTATGTCAGAAACTCGCCCGGGGCGCCGCTCAGGGCTTGTTGCCGCCCTTGTCGTCCTCGTCCGGGGGACCGGCCTGGTTGATGGTCTTCTGCCAGAACTTCATGTTCTCTTCGGCCAGCTCGCGCATCAACTCTATGGGCGAATGTCGCATGGCCTGCTGCCACTGGTCCTGCATGCGCTGCTGCTGCTCGAGCATCAGCTTGGTGCCCTGCTCCAGGTAGCGGGACAGGGGCAAGGGCTGGGCCATGTCATAGACGCGAATGAACTGGGCGAGCAGGTCGTTGGAAAACACCTGCGCATCACCGTCGGCCTGCTCCTGCTCGATGATGATCGACAGCAGGATGGTGCGGGTCAGGTCCTCGCCGCTCTTGGCATCCTCCACGCGGAAGGGCACCTCGTCGAGGATCAGGCCGCGCAGGTCCTCGAGGGTCACATAGCGGCTCTGTTCGGTATCATAGAGCCTGCGGTTGGCATACTTGCGAATCACGCGCACGGCGCTGCTCCTTGTTATACGAAGGGGCGGCTGCCCCTGTAGGGCTATTGTGCACCGCGACACCCACCATGCAAGGCATAGCCGCCAACGCGAGGCCCCATGAACCTGATCCTGCTCTCTGCCGATGACATCGAGAACGACCGCCTGGCCCGGGTTCGCGACCCGCGGCGCCTGGCCCACCTGCGCGAGGTGCATCGGGCGAGTCCCGGCGACATCCTGACGCTGGGCATCGAAGGGGGGCGCCTGGGGCGCGGGGAACTGCTGGCCCTGGACGATGGCGAGGCCCTGTTCGACGTCGCCGCCCTGGACCAGGCACCGCCGCCGGCGCTGCCGGTGCATCTGGTGCTCGCCCTGCCCCGCCCACGGATGCTGGCCCGCACCCTCGAGCACGTCACCGCCCTCGGCGTGAAGCACATCACCCTGCTCAACACGCGCCGCGTGGAGAAGAGCTACTGGCAGTCACCGGAACTCGGCGAGGAGAAGATCCACCGCCACCTGGTGCTCGGCCTGGAGCAGGCCCGCGATACCCGGCTGCCGGAGGTGGTCCTGGCCAAGGGGTTTCGCCCCTTCGTCGAGGAGCGGCTGCCCGGCCTACTGGCCGAGCGCCGTGGCCTGGTGGCCCACCCCGGCCTGCCCGGCGACTGCCCCCGCGGCCTCGACGAACCCGTCCTGCTACTGGTGGGCCCGGAGGGGGGCTTCATCCCCTGGGAAGTGGAACGGCTGCTCGCGGCAGGCTGCGAGGGCATCCACCTGGGCCCGCGCATCCTGCGGGTGGAGACCGCCGTGACGGCGCTGCTCGCCCGGCTCTTCTGACCTCACGCTCTGGAGGAGGGCCTAGTCGTCCTCGTCCGGGTCGTGAGCGACGAACGGGAAATCCTCGTCGCAGTCGGGCTCGCTGAGGAAGGTCTCGCGCACGTCGAGCAGCCCCAGGTGGCCGATGGAGCGGCGCCCGAGCAGCAGCGGGTAGTTCATCTCCTCGCGGTCTCGCAGGCTGAACTGCTCCTCGTAGACGGTATCGCCCAGGCAGACCTTCATCAGCACCACCGGCCGCTCGTCACGGCCGCCGGCCCCGCGCACCCGGAGGTCGCGGTAGAGCGGCAACTCCATGCGCTCGGAGAAGGTCTCGCCGCTGGCCTCGTCCTCGAGCCTGAGGCGAAAGCGGACCCACTCCTCGCCCTGCCTGTCGAAGACCTCGATATCGCGGGCGTCCAGCGATGAGGTCAGGGCCCCGCTGTCGAGCTTGGCCTTCACCTCCACGCCCCAGGGCTCCAGGGTCGCCTTCTCCACCCAGCCGAAGACCCTCTCCTCGTCGTCGGCGATGGCCAGGGACGCAGCGCTCAACAGCAGGGCGGCCAGCAGGGGCAGGCCGATACCTGTCAGGGTCATGGTCTCCTCCGGGTCAGGGGTTCAGCGCTTCAGGCGCTCGAGCAGGTTGCGGGTGGCGAAGCCATCCGGGGTGGTACCGATGGCGGCCTGAAACTCGCGCAGGCCCCGGCGGGTGTTGGGGCCCATGATGCCGTCCGGTGTGCCCACCTCGAAGCCACGCTGGTTGAGCAAGCGCTGCATCTCGCGCACCTGGCTGCGGCTCAGCGGCTGCTCTTCCCGGGGCCACCCCTGCACCACCCCCTCACGGCCGGCAATCTCCTCGGCCAGGGTGCCCACCGCCAGGGCGTAGCTGGTGGCGTTGTTGTAGCGCAGGATGGCGCGGAAGTTGGGGCCCACCAGGAAGGCCGGGCCATCGGCCCCGCCGGGCACGATCACCGAGGCCGCCGCGAAATCGGGCAGCGGCTCCTCGTCCAGCATGCGCACGCCGCGTTCGGCCCAGTCGCGGCTGGGGCGACGGGTAGCGAGCTCGGTCTCGGCGTAGTCGAAGCCATCGGGGAGGCGGACCTCGGTGCCCCAGGGCTGCCCCGTCTGCCAGCCGGCCCGATCGAGGTAGTGGGCGGTGGAGGCCATCACGTCCGGTATGCTGCCCCAGATGTCACGCCGCCCGTCGCCGTCGCCATCCACGGCATAGGCTTCGAAGCTCGAGGGGATGAACTGGGTGTGTCCCATGGCACCGGCCCAGGAGCCCTGCATGCGCTCGGGCGAGATATCCCCGGCCTCCACAATGCGCAGCGCCGCGAGCAGCTCGCCACGGGCGAAGGCGCGGCGGCGGCCGTCGTAGGCCAGGGTGGCCAGGGCCTCCAGGGTCGAGAAGTCGCCGAAGTTGCCGCCGTAGTTGCTCTCGATGCCCCAGATGGCGACGATCACCTCGGCGGGCACCCCGTAGCGCCGCTCCATCTCCCGGGCCGTGGCACGATACGCATCCAGGCGATCCCGCCCCGTGGTCACCCGGGTCGCCGAGACGGCGCTGTCCAGGTAGTCCCAGATCGACCGCACGAACTCCGGTTGGGAGCGGTCGAGCTCGATCACCCGCGGCCGATAGCGCAGGCCGTCCAGGGCCCGTGCCAGGGTCGCCTCGCC
>NZ_JAVLBC010000037.1:0-19313 GCF_031581305.1 Halomonas sp. | reverse complement strand
TCCGACACTTCTCGCCATGACCTCTTGCCCATGCCGATCCTGTTGGCCCTGGATGCCTCCTCGAGCGCCTGTTCCGCCGCCCTGCTGCGCCGCCGCGAGGGCCTCGACGACGAACTGATCTCACGCTTCGCCCTGACCCCGCGCGAGCACACCCGCCGGCTGCTGCCGATGGTCGACGAAGTACTCGCCGAGGCCGGCCTGCCGGCCTCGGCGCTGGATGCCGTGGCCTATGGCAGGGGGCCGGGCTCCTTCACTGGCCTGCGCATCGCCGCCGGCGTCGCCCAGGGGCTCGCCTTCGGTCTCGACCGGCCGCTGGTCGGCGTCTCGACCCTCGAGGCGCTGGCGCTGGGCGCCCATCGTCGCCACCACTACCGTTGGCTGATCACCGCCCTGGACGCCCGCATGGGCGAGATCTATGTGGCGGCCTGGCAGTGCCGCGACGGCGCGCCCATGGCGCTGACCGAGGAGGCCGTGCTGCCACCGGAGCGGCTGCGCCTGCCCGCCGGCCATGATGACCACGATTGGGTCGGCATCGGCTCCGGCTGGACCCTGTGGCAGCAGATGTCTGCCGAGGTGCAGGCCGGCCTCGGGCTCTGCCTGACCGAGCCCGAGGCCGATGCCGCTGACATGGCACGGCTGGCGATGAGCGCCTTCGTCGCCGGTCAGGGCCGACCGGCCCACGAGGTGCAGCCGGTCTACTTGCGTGATCGGGTCGCCTGGCAGAAGGGCCGATGAGTCCTACCATGCCGGTGGGGGTGCGGGACCCGGCTCTGGCGGCGCGCCTCGGGCTGCCCCGGGCCGAAGAGGGCGAGGCCGAGCTGCTGCTGGTGCGCCAGGGCGACCGACTGGTACTGGCCGGTGATTCGCAACGCTATGGCCATCCCCTGACGGTGGATTTCGTTGCCGGACGTGCTGCCCACCGGCGTCGCTTCGGCGGGGGGCGTGGCCAGCTGGTGGCTCGTGCCTGCGGCCTGGCCAGGGGCGTCACCCCCTCGGTGGTGGACGCCACCGCGGGGCTCGGGCGTGACGCCTTCGTGCTGGCGAGTCTGGGGGCCGAGGTGCTGCTGGTCGAGCGGGTCGCGGCAATCTTTGCGCTGCTGGAGGATGGCCTGGTTCGGGCGCGATTCGATCCGGAGATCCGTGAGATCGCCGGTCGCATGGAGCTCGTCCACGGTGACGCTGCCCGCGACCTCGCGGCCCTGGTGGCGGCAGCCGATATTGCTCCCCAGGTGGTCCACCTCGATCCCATGTTCCCCCACCGCGACAAGTCCGCGCTGGTCAAGAAGGAGATGCGGCTCTTCCGCACCCTGGCCGGAGGCGACCCCGATGCCCCGCGGCTGCTGGAGGCGGCCCTGGACCTGGCGACGCATCGGGTGGTGGTCAAACGGCCCCGCAAGGCCCCGCCCATCCAGGGACCACCGCCCCGCCACGTCATCCAGGACAGGACCAGCCGCTATGACCTCTACGTCCACCGTCGCCTGGATGCCTGACCTCAGCCTTCCTCCGGGCGACTGACCCGCTGCAGCCGATGATGCAGGGCCGGGTCGAACAGCGCCCGGATCCGCTGGGCCGCCTCGCGCAGGCAGTCGTCGAATACCAGACGGCCGTGATCGGTACGGACCCATCCCTGTGCCGCCAGGCTCTCCACCAGTCCGAAGAACAGCCTGCTGTCGAAGAACGCCGGGGCGTCGAGTCCCGAGAGCAATGCCAGCCGTTCGGCGAGTTCGCGGCTGCGCGCGGTCAGCTCGTCGGCCGTGAAGTATCCCGCGGGTTCACTCAACAGCACCGACAGCAGCAGGTAGCCGCGTTCCAGGGAGGGCTGCATCAAGCGCCCGAGCATGCGCAGCTGTTCTCCGGCTTCCAGCGATTCCCGAGGGCGGCGCCAGCCCTCACCGTCAGGCTCCAGCAGCGCCGTCTCGACAAGGGCATTGAGCATGGTGGCCAGGCCCTCGCGCAGCGAGGCCGGCGGGGAGATCATCAGTTCCCGGGTCAGGATTGGCCAGCCGGGAGCGAGCAGGGTCTCGAGGCCATCCAGGTCATGGTATGTCTGATGGTGGAAGGCGAAGGCGGTGAGCCCGGCGAGCGCGAAGAGGTGCAGCACGTTGTTGCGGTACCAGCCCAGCAGGCCGGACTGGCGGCCGTCGGCGACGATGATGTCGCCCAGCGGGTGCGGGCGGCGCCCGACCATCCCCAGGGCGATCACCCGCTCGAGCCAGGCGTCGGGCGTGCCCTCGGGCAGGCTGACATGGTGGCCGCCCGGGAGGCGTTGCTGCAGGGCCACCAACAGTGCCAGCTGGCGCTTGAGCAGGCTGGCCTCGATGGCATGGTGGGGAGTGGCCAGCAGCACCAGGGCGACCAGGTTGACCGGGTTGAGGGCGGCGGCCGCATTGATGCGCTGCGCGAGGGTCTCGCCCAGGCGAGGCACGGCGCAGGCGAGCCAGGGCGGGCGCGGGTCGTCGAGCCGTCGTCGCCAGCCGGGCACCTCCGCGTCGAGGAAGGCCGGGAGCGACAGGGGCTCACCGATGTTCACGGTGACCTGGCCGAAGGGCTGGCGCAGCCGACCGAGGACCCGCAGCAGGCCCCACGGGCTCTCCTTGCGCTTCCCGCCGCCATGCAGTTCGCGCTGGTAGCTGCCGCTTTCGAGGATGCGCTCGTAGCCGATGTAGACCGGCACGAAGACCAGCGGCTGGCCGCCGCCGCGGGCACCGCGCAGGTAGGAGCGCAGGGTCATCGAGAGCATGCCGGGCCGGGCGGGCAGCATGCGGCCGCTGCGCGAGCGACCTCCCTCGATGAAGTACTCCAGCGGGTGGCCGCGTGCGATCAGGCGGTGCAGATACTCGTTGAAGACCGTGGCATAGAGGCGGTTGTCGTGGAAGCTGCGGCGTATGAAGAAGGCCCCGCCGCGCCGCAGCAGCGGGCCGATCAGCGGCATGTCGAGGTTGCGTCCGGCGGCGATGTGCGGGGGCATCAGGCCGTCGCGGTAGAGCACGTAGGAGAGCAGCAGATAGTCGATGTGGCTGCGATGGC
This sequence comes from Halomonas sp., assembly GCF_031581305.1. GTDB lineage: Bacteria > Pseudomonadota > Gammaproteobacteria > Pseudomonadales > Halomonadaceae > Halomonas. Next base: position 16,286 of record NZ_JAVLBC010000037.1, on the reverse strand, counting down.
AGGGGACGTAGACCAAGGTATGGTCACCGGCGACGGCCTTGACCTGGTCCAGGCCATGCACCGTCACGCCGTCGTAGAGGCGGTTCCAGAGACGCCGCAGCAGGCCGGCCAGGAAGCGCAGGACCGGGTAGGTCATGTTCGAGGCGATCTCGTGTCCGTAGCGACGGGCTCGGCCCTCGAGCCGGCCCGCCGATCGTTGCTCTGCGGTTGCTATATCGCGGACGACGTGATGCACCTCGGGACTCGCTGCGATCCCCTCGATCAGGGTTCGTCGATGAGAGAGGTCCGGCCCCAGTACCCGGGTGCGCAGGCGGCGAAAGTGCACTCGCAGCAGCCTCGCGACCTTGCGATTGGTGAGGCTGGCCTCTTGGGCATCCAGCAGTTCGGAGAGCCTGAGGGGGGTGCCGAGATGGACCTCCACATCCTTGCCGTTGACCATCACTGACAGCAGGCGGCGAACCCGCCCCGTGAGCTGCCAGCTGTCTGCGGCGAGCAGCTGCCAGAAACCGAAGCGCTTGCCCGGCGCGCGCCCCCAGAAGATGCTCACCGGCACCAGCTGGACATCGTGGGCGGGGTCCTGGTGGCACTGCTCGATCAGCGACAGGAAGGGGGCCTCCGGGCGACGCGTGCGGCGCCAGGGGCGACTTCTCGAGACAGGCAGCGGCAGGGTGGCAGGCAGGGTGACGGCGCCAATGGTGCGCTGGCCACCGGCTGTCGGCAGGCCATGGTTTCGGGTCAGCGATGCCAGCAGCAGGGTGTCGGAGAGCGCCGGATGCGGCAGCACATAGAGGGTCGGGAGCGTCGGCTCGAGGGGGAGCACTTCGGGCTCAAGCAGCCGGATCCGGGCCCAGCGGGCCATCAGTCGCTCTAGCGGCGCGCGCAGCGCGCCGGACAGCATGCATGCAAGGCTCATCCGTTCGCCTGTGCCCGGGGATGAGCCGTCAGTATAGCGGCCTGTCTTCTGGCGGTCAGGGGGCCGGGCTTTTCCCGGGGGGGCAAACATGCGTCAATGCTGTAACGGCTTGTGACAGTGAGGGTGCCATGCACGGCATGTGGCGAGATGGCAATCACTTCGAACTGCTTCCCGAGGCGGCCCTCTTCCTGCCCACGATGTTCGAGGCCGTCGACCAGGCGCGCCATTTCGTGTTGATCGAGCTCTACCTGATGGAGTCCGGACGGCTCGCCAGCGCGCTGATCGGGGCGCTGGTACGCGCCGCCGAGCGAGGCGTGTCGGTGTTGCTGCTGCTCGACGGTTACGGGGCCATGGGGTTGGCCAGCGCCGACCGTCAGCGTCTCGAGGCGGGGGGGGTGGCGCTGCGCTTCTTCAACCCGCTGGGGATGCAGTCGCCGGTGCGCAACCTGACTCGGGACCACCGCAAGCTGGTGGTGGTCGACGGCGCCGAGGCCTTTACCGGCGGCTTCGGGGTCGTGGACGAGTTCCTGGATGCCTGGTACGAGGTGGCGATACGCATCGAGGGGCCGGTGGTGGCCGACTGGATCCGGCTGTTCTGCCGGCTCTGGGACTCTCCCATGAGTCGCGGGCCTGGCAGGGCTTCGCTGGTGCGGGGTCTGGAGCTTGCGACACGTCCCCGTGAGGGCTTCCGCGGCATGCGGGGTCGGGTGGTCTGGGGGCAGGGCTATCGGTACCAAGCGATCCGCCATTCACTGCATCATCGTGTCTCCACAGCCGCTCAGCGGCTGTGGATCTGTACGCCCTACTTCGTGCCCACCTTCACCCTGCGCCGGCGCCTGGCTCGGGCAGCGCGGCGCGGGGTTGATGTGCGACTGCTGCTGCCGGGGAAGGTTCACGACCATCCCGGCGTGCGCTATGCCGGCCAGCGCTTCTATGGCCGCCTGCTGCGCGCGGGAGTGCGCATCTTCGAGTTTCAACCCACCTTCATCCATGCAAAGTTTTCGCTGGCCGATGACTGGGTCAGCCTTGGTTCGTGCAACTTCGACCACTGGAGCCTGCAGTGGAACCTGGAGGCCAACCAGGAGGTGGATGACCGCCGCTTCGCCGCCGAGGTCGCCGGTCTGTTCGAGCGCAATTTTGTGTCGAGTTCGGAGATCGACGCCGAGGCCTGGTCGCGGCGGCCACGCTTGCAGCGCTTGCGCGAATGGCTCTACGGGACCCTCGATGGAATGTTGACGCGGCTACGGTAGCCCGGCTTCGCCGGGAGCCATAAGCCTTAAGCTGGAAGGGCCGGGCTGCGCCCGGAGCTGTAAGCTTTAAGCTGTAAGAAAAAACCTGGTCGTGAGTCTAGGAGGCGACATTCTGGCTTACGGCTTACGGCTTACGGCTTACGGCTTACGGCTTACGGCTTACGGCTTACGGCTTTTCGTGCGTCCGGCGGGCCGCTTGCGGCGTGGCCGGGGCTTGGGTGTCTCCGGGGGGACGCGATAGTGCAGGTAGAGGTCCAGCACCAGTTCCGGCAGCTGGGTGACGAGCCCCTCGAGGCGCGACGCATCACCGGCCAGCTCCACCATGTCGGGTTGGTCATCGAACAGCCCGGAGAGCAGCATGAAGGGCAGCAGCAGGGTGGCGGCCGCCTCCTCATCGTCGCTGAACCAGGTGGCCTCGTCGAGGAAGACCCCTTCCATGAAGCCGGCGCACCAGTCGCCGATCGGCGTCTCCTGCGGAGCGCTGTCACCGAGCTCGAGCTCGAAGGGCAACTCCGGCAGGCCACCCGCTTCCAGCACCTCGATGGCGTTGTGCCTGAGTCGTTCGAGCAGCCCCAGGATGGTCTCGCGCTCGGCGTCATCCGCGAAGCCCGGGTCGCCATGGAATAGCTCGGCGACCCAGGCTGCCGCGGGCGTATCGCGCGGCGCCACGGCCAGGGCCACCAGGAAGCCGTGGGCGCCGATCAGGTCGAGGGCGTCGGCGTCGACCCGCTCGGAGTCGAGGAAGTCGTCGAGCAGGTCGAGCGCTTCGTCTTCGAGCAGCGGCTCGGGGAGGGGTGTTTCAGCATCGGACATGACGGCTCTCGCAAGGAAAACGTAGGCATGGGGGGAAGGCTTTACGCCTCGACTCGAAGGCGCCATCCTAGCATCCCATGACGATGCCCGCGCTTCCCGACCCCGACCCCACCCGGCTCGATGCCCTCGACCGCTCCGCTCTGCATCGCACCCTCATCGCGCGGGTCGAAGCGGCCTATCGGTTGTGTCGCGAGCTGCACCCTGAATTGCCGCGCCCGACGGTCTGGCTGGACCTGCGGGGCAAGTGCGCCGGCCAGGCGCACTTCGGTCGCGGCGGGCTGCGCTTCAATCCGGTGCTGTTGGAGGAGAATCGCCTCGCCTTCCTGGTCGAGGTGGTGCCCCACGAGATGGCCCACTGGCTGGTGCATCACCTGGAGGATGGCCATGGAGTGCAACCCCACGGGTGCGAATGGCAGACCGTGATGCGCCGCCTCTTTGGCCTGGAACCCAGGACGACCCACCACTTCGACACTGGCCGTGCCAGTCCGGCGCCTTACCGCTACCGTTGTGGCTGCCGCGAACATGGCTTCACCGCCCGTCGGCATGCCCTGGCATGCCGGGGACGCGGGTACCGTTGCCGGCAATGCGCTCAGACCTTGGTCTATCTCGGCCGTTCCGCTTCCTGATCCTGCTTATAAGTCATTGTTATTAATATAAAAAATGCTTCTACCAATGTCTAAAGGGAAGGCCGCGCCCTGACGTATATGCTGTGAATAGAGTTAATGGGGCTGGCCGTCTAATCACAATGCGGCCGGCAACATCCACCTGGAGGGTCCATCCCCCCCGGACAGAGGCATATCCATGACCGAACAGCAAAACGTCTATCCGGTAAGCGACGAGTTTGCCGCCAAGGCACACGCCGACAAGGCCACCTATCAGGCCATGTACCAGCAGTCGGTTGACGACCCCAAGGGCTTCTGGGGTGAGCAGGCCAAGCGTCTCGACTGGTTCAAGGCGCCGAGCAAGATCAAGCACACCTCCTTCGACTCGCACAACGTGGATATTCGCTGGTTCGAGGATGGCACCCTGAATGCCAGCGTCAATTGCCTCGACCGTCACCTCGATACTCGCGGCGACCAGCCGGCGATCATCTGGGAGGGTGACGACCCGAAGGACGACAAGACGCTCACCTATCGCGAGCTTTACGAGAAGACCTGCCAACTGGCCAACGGCCTCAAGGAGCTGGGCGTCGGCAAGGGTGACGTGGTCACGCTCTACATGCCGATGATCCCCGAGGCTGCCATGGCGATGCTGGCCTGTGCCCGCATCGGCGCCGTGCACTCGGTGGTGTTCGGCGGCTTCTCTCCGGATGCCGTGGCACAGCGCGTGATCGGGGCCAACTCGAAGCTGATCATCACCGCCGACGAGTCCGTTCGCGGTGGCAAGCAGGTGCCGCTCAAGGACAACATCGATGCGGCCCTGACTCGCGACGGCACCGAGGTGTGCGAGAAGGTACTGGTGGTCAAGCGTACCGGCGGGGAGGTCGACTGGAAGGACGGCCGTGACGTCTGGTACGACGATGTCGTTGCCAAGCAGTCCAGCGACTGCCCGGCTGAGGAGATGGGCGCCGAGGATCCGCTGTTCATCCTCTACACCTCCGGCTCCACTGGGGCACCCAAAGGGCTGAAGCACACCACCGGCGGCTATCTGCTCCACGCAGCGATGACCCACCAGTACGTCTTCGACTATCAGGAGGGCGAAGTTTACTGGTGCACCGCCGACGTGGGCTGGGTAACCGGCCACAGCTACATCGTCTACGGGCCACTGGCCAACGGCGGCACTACCCTGATGTTCGAGGGCGTACCCAGCTACCCGACCCATGGCCGCATGGGCGAGATCGTCGACAAGCACAACGTCAATATCCTCTATACCGCGCCTACCGCAGTGCGTGCCCTGATGGCGCATGGCGATGACGTCATGGATTCCAGCAAGCGCGACAGCCTGCGGGTGCTCGGTTCGGTGGGCGAGCCCATCAACCCCCAGGCGTGGGAGTGGTTCCATCAGGTGATCGGCAACGGGAAGTGCCCCATCGTCGATACCTGGTGGCAGACAGAGACCGGTGGCATCATGATCGCGCCGCTGCCCGGCGCTACCGACCTGAAGCCGGGTTCCGCCACTCTGCCGTTCTTCGGCGTGATGCCGGCGCTGGTCGATAACGAAGGTAACGAGCTCAAGGGTGCCGCCGAGGGTAACCTGGTGATCCTCGACTCCTGGCCGGGCCAGGCGCGTTCCATCTGGGGCGACCACGAGCGCTTCGTGCAGACCTACTTCTCGGCGTTCAAGGGCGTGTACTTCACCGGTGACGGCTGCCGTCGTGACGAGGACGGCTACTACTGGATCACCGGTCGCGTCGACGACGTACTCAACGTCTCCGGCCACCGCATGGGCACCGCCGAGATCGAATCCTCTCTGGTGGCCCACGAGGCCGTGGCCGAGGCGGCCGTCGTCGGCTTCCCCCATGACATCAAGGGGCAGGGCATCTATATCTATGTGACCCTGGCCGATGGCTTCGAGGAGAGCGATGAGCTCAAGAAGGAGCTGACCCAGTGGGTGCGCAAGGACATCGGTCCGATCGCATCGCCCGACGTCATCCAGTGGGCCCCGGGCCTGCCCAAGACACGCTCGGGCAAGATCATGCGCCGGATCCTGCGCAAGATTGCTGCCAACGAGTGTGACGGTCTGGGCGACACCAGCACCCTCGCGGATCCGTCGGTGGTCGACGAGCTGATCGACCATCGCGCCAACCGCTAAGGCACTGTCTGTCCGGCGACGGGGTGTCATTGCCTGTCGCCTCATGAAACGCCAAGCCGGCCCCACGGGGCCGGCTTCCTTGTGGGCGGCCGGCACAGTGTCGACAATATCCCGAGAACCCTTGGGGATCACCGCAACCATGGGGTAACATGCGAACAATAACGTAGAGTTAAGCGTGGCGGCCGTCGGCTCGCCGCTCGAGGAACCGGAGGAAGATCCATGGCCTTTGCCCAAAAATTCATCGTTGCCGATGACCATCCGCTGTTCCGTGCGGCCCTGACCCAGGCCCTGCGTCAGCTGGCGCCCCAGGCCGAGATCGTCGAATCCGACACCATGGAGGCCACCACCGAGGTGGTCACTCGTCATCCCGATGCCGACCTGATCCTGCTGGACCTGCACATGCCGGGGGCCCACGGCTTCTCCGGCCTGATCCAACTGCGTGGCCAGACGCCCGACATCCCGGTAGCAGTGGTCTCCGGCAGTGATGAGGTTCATGTGGTGCGCCGCGCGATTGATTACGGGGCCTCGGGCTTCATTCCCAAGTCCTCGTCCCTGGCGCTGATCGCCGAGGCGGTGGGTGAGATCCTCGATGGCGAGGTCTGGCTGCCGGCCGAGATGGCCGCGGCATTGGGCGAGTCCAACGAGGAGGAGACCAAGTTTGCCGAGGCCATCGCCTCGCTGACCCCGCAGCAGTTCCGGGTGCTCAACATGCTCACCGAGGGGCTGCTCAACAAGCAGATCGCCTATGAGCTGAGCGTCTCCGAGGCCACCATCAAGGCCCACGTCACCGCCATCCTGCGCAAGCTCGGCGTGCATTCCCGCACCCAGGCGGTGATTGCCGCGCAGAAGCTCGAGGTCGAGCCGCCGAAGGTGGAGTCCTGAGCCGGCGGAGCCGGCTCAGAAGCTGTAAGCCTTAAGCTTTAAGCCGTAAGAAAAGAGCCCCACGGATCATGCGATCGTGGGGCTCTGCTATTCATGACGTCATGCTGCATCGCTTACAGCTTACAGCTTACAGCTTACAGCTTACAGCTCGCCGCTAGGCGCCGGGCGCCCTGCTGGCCTGCAGCGTGCGGGTCAGCAGGGCGCGCAGGGCGGCGGGGCGCACCGGCTTGAGCAGCAGCTGGTAGCCGGCGCGCTTGACCTCCTCGGCGACCTCCTCGGTGCGGTCGGCGGTGATCACGATGCCGGGCACCGCACCTTCCAGCCGCTCGCCGAGCGCCTCCAGGGCCATCAGCCCGGTGACCTCGTTATCCAGGTGGTAGTCCGCCAGTATCGCGTCCGGGTCGCCGTCCAGGTGGCGCAGCACCGACTTGGCACCACCGATGGTGGTGGCGGTGAAGACCTCGCAGCCCCAGCCCGAGAGCATCGCCTTCATGCCCTCGAGAATCAGCGACTCGTTGTCGATGCACACTATCCGGGTGCCAGCGAGCTTGTTGACGGCCCGTTTCGGGGTGGCGTCCTCGGCCTGCTGCGTCGCGGTGCGGGGCGCGACCACTGGCACGCTGACCGAGAACATGGTGCCGAAGCCCTCCTTCGAACTCACCCGGATGGGGTGGTCGAGGACGCGGGCCATGCGGTCGGCAATGGACAGTCCCAGGCCCAGGCCCTTCTCGCTCTCCTTGTGCCGCGTGGCCTGGTCGAGGCGTCGGAATTCCTGGAATATCTCGAGCTGCTTGGCCTCGGGGATCCCCGGGCCTGAGTCCCAGACCTCGATGGTGAGGCGTTCGCCCTGGCGGCGGCAGCCCAGCAGCACCCGGCCGGCCTGGGTGTAGCGAATGGCATTGGAGAGGAAGTTCTGGATGATCCGACGCAGCATTTGCGGATCGCTGTCGACCCACTGGCGGGTCGGCACCACCACCAGGTCCAGGCCGCGCTCATCGGCCATCACGTCGAACTCGGCGCGCAGCGGCTGGATGATGTCGGCCAGGGCGAAGTGGCTGCGCCGCGGGGTGAGGGCGCCGGCATCCAGCTTGGAGATGTCGAGCAGGGTGCCGAGCAGCTCCTCTGCGGCCTGCAGCGAGTTGTCGATATGGCCGATGGTGCGCTTCATGTCCTCGGCCGCCATCTCCTGGGCGAGGGCCGAGGTGAACAGCCGCGCGGCATTGAGCGGCTGCAGCAGGTCGTGGCTGGCGGCGGCCAGGAAGCGGGTCTTGGAGGCGTTGGCATCCTCGGCCAGCTGCTTGGCCTGGCGCAGGGCGAGTTCGGCCTCGGCGCGTACCCGGTTTTCCTGGCGCAGGGCAGCGTTGGCCTCGGAGAGTGCCTGAGTGCGCTCGCGCACCCGCTCCTCCAGGGTCTCGTTGGTCTCCTTGAGGGCGATCTCGGCCAGGCGTCGCTCGGTGATGTCCTGATAGAGGGCGAAGAAGCCCAGTATCGCTCCGCTGTCGCCGAAGTGGGGCGTGTAGGTGACCAGCATGTAGCGCCGATCGTCACCGATGGGCAGCGAGACCTCGAAATTGACCCGCTCGCCGGCCAGGGCGCGCTCGATCCACGGTGACCGCTCGCGTGCCATCTCCGGGTCCATCACCTCTTCCACGCGCTTGCCGATCACCGCGTTGCGGTCGATGCCGAAGGCCTGCTCGTAGGCGCGGTTGGTGAAAAGGTAGCGGCACTCCTTGTCGAAGTAGGCGATCAGCGCCGGCACGTTGTCGGTATAGATGCGGATGTTGTTCTCGGAGCGGATCAGCGCTTCCTCGATGCGCTTCTGCTGGGTGATGTCCTGGTAGGTGTAGACGAAACCGCCCCCCGGCATGGGGTTGCCCTGCACTTCCAGCACGCTGCCGTCCTGGCGATAGCGCACATAGCGATGGGGGTGACCCTCGCGGATGTTGTCGATCAGCAAGCGTACGTGCTCCTCGGGATCGCCGGGGCCGTATTCGCCGTTGTGGGCGTTGTAGCGAAAGATCTTGTCCATCGGGGCGCCGACGCGGATCAGGTGATCGGGGAAACGGAACAGCTCCAGGTAGCGCTGGTTCCACACCACCAGGCGCAGGTTCTGGTCGACGACGCTGATGCCCTGGTTGATGTTCTCGATGGTGGCCTGCAGCAGGGCGCGGTTGAACTCCAGCACCTGGGAGGCCTCGTCGACGATGGAGATCACGTCCGAGATGCCGATGCCGCGCCCCTGAAGGGCGGAGTTGACCACGATGCGGGCCGAGGAGGCGCCCAGCACCGAGGCGAGGAAGCGCTCGGTGAACTGGATGACGTCGATGGAGGCTCGGGTATTGTCCTCCAGCGGTTTGCCGGTGCGCCGGGCATAATCCTCGAAGGAGCGACTGACCTGGCCGGCGCCCAGGAATCGCTCGCAGAGCACCTTGAGGTCGCCCACGGTGGTGGCGCCGGTCCAGGGGCGGTTCACCGAGGTCTGGCGTGTCTCGACGCTGTCGACGAACAGTGAGGCCTGGATGCGCTCGACGACCCGCTGGGGCGTCATCTGGGAGACGAAGATGTAGCAGAAGAGATTCACGCCCAGGGAGAGCATAACCCCATGGGTGAAGCTGTCGCCGACGTTGAGCCCGAACAGCGAAGTAGGGGCCAGCCAGGCGATGTTCAGCGGGCCGCCGTCGAGCCAGTTCCCCGGCAGCACCCCGGCGCCGATCAGGGTGGGCATCAGCAGGCTGTAGGCCCAGATGGCGAAGCCGGCGTTCATGCCGGCGATCACCCCGAGGCGGTTGCCACGCTTCCAGTAGAGGCCGCCAATCAGTGCCGGGGCGAACTGGGCCGCGGCGGCGAAGGAGAGCATGCCGGTATTGGCCAGCGAACTGAACTCGCCGATCAGCTGGTAGAAGCCATAGGCCATGGCCAGGACCACGGCGATGGTGATGCGCCGCGCCCGCAGCACCAGGCGGCCGTAGTCGCGCGGTTTGGTATCGAACCAGCGCAGGCGGAACAGGGCGGGGATGACGATCTCGTTGGAGATCATGATCGAGACCGCCACCGCGGCCACGATCACCATGCCGGTGGCGGCCGAGAAGCCGCCGATGAAGGTCAGCAGCGTCAACCATTCGTTGCCCGCGGCCATGGGCAGGGCCAACACGTAGGTGTCCGGCTCGATGCCGCTGTCGGCGAAGATGGTCAGGCCTGCCGCCGCGAGGGGGATGACGAAGAAGGCAAAGGCCAGCAGGTAGAGAGGAAACAGCCAGCGGGCCTTGGTGGCGTCGTCGCGATGGATGTTTTCCACCACCGCCACATGGAACTGGCGGGGCAGGCAGAGGATGGCCAGCATGGCCAGCAGGGTCTGGGCCCAGAAGCTCTGGCCGAAGCTCTGGTCAGCCAGTTGACGCTGTAGCTCGAGCTGGGTCTCGGCACGGCCCAGTAAGTCGCCCAGGCCGTCGAACATGCCCCAGGTGACGTAGGTCCCGAGGGCCAGGAAGGCGAGTAGCTTGACCAGCGACTCGAAAGCCACGGCATGGATCAGCCCCTCGTGATGCTCGGTGGCGTCGGTGTGGCGGGTGCCGAAGAGGATGGCGAAGGCCGCCATTACCATCGCCACATAGAAGGCCGTGTCGCCGAACAGCGGCGCACGCGTGATGTCACCGGCATCGGTGAGCACGCTGAAGGAGGTGGAGACCGCCTTCAGCTGCAGGGCAATGTAGGGGAGGGTGCCGATCAGTGCCACCAGGCTGGCGAAGGCGGCCAGTGACTGGGTCTTGCCGTAGCGCGAGGCGATGAAGTCGGCGATGGAGGTGACGTTCTGGTGTTTGGCGACGCGAATCATCTTGGCCAGCACTGGCCAGAACAGCAGCAGGGTGAGGATCGGCCCGACGAAGATGCTGGCGAAGGACCAGCCCGCGGTGGCCGCCTGGCCCACGGCGCCATGGAAAGTCCAGGAGGTGCAGTAGATGGCCAGCGCCAGGCTGTAGATCACCGGGCGGCGCCGGCTTGCCCCATGTTCCCGGGCACGGCGATCGCCCCGCCACGCGATGGCGAACAGCACGGCGATGTAGAGCAGTGAAACGGCGATCAGCAGCCAGCCAGCGAACATGCACTCTTCTCCCTTCCGGATGCGCCTATTCTAGGGCAAGGCCGCCCCCCTGGGCAGGGCGATGAAGGGGCGCAGGGGTCAGCTCGCCGTGCAGATAGCCTGGTAGAGGAAACTGGAGACCTCGACGCGGCGCATCTGTTCGGTGCGCGGGACGCGAGATTCGCCCTCCAGGGGGAGCATTTCCCGGGTCGCGCAGTTCATCAGGTAGACCTGGTGACTCACCTGGTCCACGTACTCCTTCTCGAAGCGGTAGAGAATGAACTCGACCAGGCGACCGTCATCTCCCTGGCTCACCGCCAGGTTCTCGTGGTCGACGATGGTGAAGGCCGTGGTCATGGGGAAGGCGAAGGTCCAGGGGCGCCAGAACATCTGGCCCTCCTCCACGGAGACCACCTCGGCGGATTCGGGCAATTGCTGCTGCTTGTGCTCGAACCAGGTGTATTCGGTATAGATCTGGTAGCCGAGCATCCCCAGACCACCGCACGCCGGGATGATCCAGCGCGGCAGTCGCTTGCCGCTGGCCATTCGCAGGATCAGGCCGACCCCGGCGGCGCCGAGGCCAGCGAAGACCGCTGCTATCAAGTGCCATATCATGATGGATGCGTCCTTGAAAGCGATCGGGCTTCCCTGAGGAAGCCCGATCGGTAGTGGTTGGACTGGCCCGGCTAGCCGGGCCAGGAGGCCATTATGGCTCAGTGCTCGGTCGCGACACCAGCACCCTTCGGATAGCGGACGCTTTCCACCAGGTCCTGGATCTCCTGCGGAGGCTCTTCGGTCGCACTGGAGACGGCGAAGGCCACGGCGAAGTTGAAGATCGCACCGACGGCACCGAAGGAGAGCGGCGAAATGCCGAATATCCAGTTGTCCGGCGTGTTGGCCAGCATGTTGGTGCCCGGAATGAACAGCCAGCCCAGATAGGTGAAGATGTACAGCAGGGTAGTGCCCAGGCCGGTCAGCATGCCGGCAACGGCGCCCTTGTTGTTCACCCGCTTGGAGAAGATGCCCATCATCAGCGCCGGGAACAGCGAGGCACCGGCGATACCGAAGGCCAGCGCCACCGTCTGTGCCGCGAAGCCCGGGGGATTCAGGCCCAGGTAGGTCGCCAGCAGGATGGCACCGGCCATGGAGATCCGCGCCGCCAGCATCTCACCCTTCTCGGTGATCTTCGGATTGATCATGGTCTTGATCAGGTCATGGCTGATGGCGGAGGAGATGGCCAGCAGCAGGCCGGCTGCGGTTGACAGAGCGGCCGCGATACCCCCGGCGGCGATCAGGCCGATGACCCAGCTCGGCAGGTTGGCAATCTCCGGGTTGGCCAGCACTAGAATGTCGTTGTTGACGTTCAGTTCGGTGCCTTCCCAGCCACGCTCTGCAGCGGTGTCGGCGAAGTCTTCGTTGCTGTCGTTGTAGACCTGGATGCGGCCATCGTTGTTCTTGTCTTCGAAGGTGATCAGACCGGTTTCTTCCCAGGTCCGGACCCACTCGGGACGCTCTTCGTAGCGCAAGGCGTTATCGGTGGCCTCATCGTAGTTCTCGACCTGGCCGGCCATGTCCGGATAGACGGTGGTCATCAGATTCAGGCGCGCCATGGAGCCCACCGCAGGAGCGGTCAGGTAGAGCAGGGCGATGAACACCAGGGCCCAGCCGGCCGACCAGCGGGCATCGGCCACCTTCGGCACGGTGAAGAAGCGGATGATGACGTGGGGCAGGCCCGCGGTACCGACCATCAGCGACAGGGTGAACAGCACCATGTTGAGCTTGTTGTCGACGTCGGCCGTGTAGTCGCGGAAGCCCAGCGCATTGATCACGTCATCCAGCTTGGCCAGCAGCGGCACACCGGATTCGGTGTGGGTGCTGAACAGGCCCAGGCCGGGAATGGGGTTGCCGGTCAGCTCCAGGGAGATGAACACGGCCGGGATGGTATAGGCAATGATCAGCACGATGTACTGGGCCACCTGGGTATAGGTGATGCCCTTCATGCCGCCGAAGACTGCATAGAGGAAGACGATGAAGGCCGCGATCCAGATGCCCCAGGTGTTGGAGACCTCCAGGAAGCGCGAGAAGGCCACGCCAGCACCGGTCATCTGGCCGATGACGTAGGTGATCGAGGCGACGACCAGGCAGATCACCGCGACCAGGCGGGCGGTGTTGCTGTAGAAGCGGTCACCGATGAAGTCGGGCACCGTGAACTTGCCGAACTTGCGCAGGTAGGGCGCCAGCAGCATGGCCAGGATGACGTAGCCACCGGTCCAGCCCATCAGGAAGGTGGAGTTGGCGTAGCCACCGGAGGCCAGCAGGCCGGCCATGGAAATGAAGGAGGCCGCGGACATCCAGTCGGCGGCGGTGGCCATGCCGTTGGTGACCGGATGCACGCCGCCGCCGGCGACATAGAAGTCCTTGGTCGAGCCCGCTCGGGCCCAGATCGCGATGCCGATGTAGAGGGCGAAGGAGGCCCCTACGAACAGCAGGTTGATTGCAAACTGACTCATGCTGGCTTACTCCCCGAGTCCGAACTGTTTGTCGAGCCGGTTCATCTTCCAGGCGTAGAAGAAGATGATGCCGATGAAGGTCAGGATCGAACCCTGCTGGGCGAACCAGAAGCCCAGGTCCGTCCCGCCGACGGGAATGCCGGCCAGCAGCGGTCGCAGCAGGATAGCGAAGCCGTAGGAGACCAGGGCCCAGACGATCAGGCACCCCGTGATCAGGCGTACGTTCGCCTTCCAGTAAGCAGCGGCATTGGCTTTGTCGTCTGCCATAGTGTTGCTCTCCACTTGTTATTGAGGTTGGGAAGTTGCCCAGAGCGTTGCGGTCACTCATCAGGACAGTCGTGTCGACGGAGCCAGCCTTGCCTGCGCAGTCTGGATCAGCCTGTCATCAGGTTGCCCGCTCCTTGTCGAGGTGCACTGTCGACGCGGGATTGTCCTGCATGGCTCATGGTCAATAGTGGGCAGAAAATGCCCAAAAAAAATCCCAGACTTTCGTATCATGAAAAGATACCGATGAAAGGTGTTTGTTATAAAGTCTTTATTATCAGTGGCTTAGTTTCTGGTTGCGGGCGAGGTTACTGTACGGGAAGCCTCTGTATAGGACGATGGTATAGCCTCGAAATTCAGGCCGGTTACGCTTCACCTCGGGGGTGTCTTTGACGATGGTCTAAGGTCGTCCGGATAGGACGATTGTCTAGGTTATTCACTGAAACCTGACTTTGCTATCTTGAGCCTTCGTTCAAAACGCAGCATAACCTAGCTAGCGTGGTGGTGATCACCGCGCAATGAGGACGGCCCCATGGTCGATGTAGAACTCTCACAGCCACCTTTCAACTTTCTCGACGAGGAAGGCCGGGAGCGTGTCCGCAGCGGTATCGACCTGGCCTATTTCGACCGTGACGAGATCATCCTCGATGCTGGCCAGCCCGGGGAGTATGTGTTCCTGATCCATAAGGGGGAAGTCGCCGAGCTGGACCCGACCCTGCCGGGCGGCCAGTCCCGTATCGGCCACTACACCGCCGGCGACCTGTTCGGGGCCATCAGCATCCTCAACGGCAAGAGCCGCTATCGCTTCCGGGCCGAGCAGGAGAGTCTCTGCTACCTGCTGCCCAAAGGGTTGTTCAAGCAGCTCTGCGAGGCCTATCCGGCCTTCTCCGAGTTCTTTCGTCAGCGCCTGGCGCAGAAGACACGGCTGCTCACCGAACGTCGTGCGGAAGGCGGGGTAACCATGGCCGGTTTCATGCTCGCCCGGGTCGGGGAATGCATGCGCACCCCGCTGCTCGTCGACGGCACAACCAGCATCGCCGAGGCGGTCCATACCCTGAATGACAGCCATGCCGACAGCCTGTTGGTGCAGGGCGAGAATGGACCGGGCATGGTCACCAAGACTGACCTGCTCAATGCTCTGGTGCTCGAGGGGCTGGCCCAGGAGAGTCCGGTGCGGGCGGTCGCCCACTTCCAGCTGATCATGGCGACGCCGGGCCAGTACCTGTTCGAGGTGCTGGTCCAGATGACCCGCTTCAAGGTGGAGCGGGTGGTGGTGATGGAAGACGGTGCCCCGGTGGGGGTCGTGGAGCTGACCGACGTGCTCAGCTACTTCTCCAGTCGCAGCTACGTGGTCAGCCTCCAGGTGGAGCAGGCCAATAGCCTGGATGCACTGGCCGACGCCAGCCGCCGCACCCCGGAACTGGTGCGTGCGCTGATGGCCCAGGGCGTCAAGCTGCGCTTCGCCATGGGGCTGTTGGCGGCCCTCAACGGGCGCATCATGAACAAGGCCTGGGGCTTTCTGATCGACGAGCACTACCACGCCGATAGCTGCCTGATCGTGATGGGCAGCGAAGGGCGTGGCGAGCAGATCCTCAAGACCGACCAGGACAACGGCCTGATCCTGGCTGACGGCCTGGAGTGGCCCGACTGCCATGAGCAGATGCAGCGCCTCACCGAGACGCTCATCGAGCTGGGTTATCCGCCCTGCCCGGGCAATATCATGGTCTCCAACCCGGAATGGGTCGGTACCGAGACCCAGTGGCGCGGACGCATCGCCCAATGGGCGGCGAGCCGTGACGGCGAGAGCTTGATGCGGCTGGCCATCATGCTTGACTCCCACGCCGTGGCCGGCAATCCGGCCCTGCTCGAACGGCTGCGCAAGGAACTCTTCGAGCGCTGCAGTCGCGACGAGATCCTGCTCTCCTATTTCGCGCGCACGGCGCTGCGCTTCTCCACGCCGCTGACGCTGTTCGGCTCCCTGAAGAAGCCACAGCACGGCATCGACATCAAGAAGGGAGGCATCTTCCCCATCGTCCACGGGGTGCGCACCCTGGCGCTGGAGCGTCGCATCACCGCGACCTCCTCCCATGACCGGCTCGAGGCGCTGGTGGCCGATGGTCGCCTGGAGGAGCGTTTCGCCGAGGACCTGGGGGAGGCGCTGTCGCTGTTCACCGAGCTGCGGCTGCGCCAGCAGCTCGAACGCCTTGACGACGCGGAAGGGCGGGGGGAGGACCCCGACCGGGTGGTGGTCCAGGAGCTCTCCTCGCTGGAGCGGGATCTGCTGCGCGAGGCGCTGCACATCGTCAAGGACTTCAAGCAACGGCTGTCGCACCGCTTCCACCTCGAGTACTCGTGAGTCACGAGGGACTCCCTCAAGGAACGACAACGACAATAGGAGGTTTTCATGCTAAAGGCACTGCGGCGTGCCGCCGATCGTCGACGACAGGCCCACGGCGACTATGGCTGGCTCTTCGCTCCCTACACCGGGGACGAGATGGTCGCTATCGACTGCGAGACCACCGGGCTCGATACCCGTCAGGCCGAACTGGTGTCGTTGGCGGCGGTGCGTATCCGCGGCGACCGCGTCCTGACCAGCGATTCGCTGGACCTGCGACTGGCGAGGCCGGCGAGTCTCTCCGGTGATTCCATCCGCATTCATGGCTTGCGCGGCATCGACCTGGCCGAGGGAGCCGGCATCGACGAGGCGCTGGCGCGGCCGTGCTGCAAGTAGTCACGCAGCAGCCGCAGCGTGTGCGCGTCCAGCGGAAGCGTCAGTGGCGAGCGCGTCTTGGACTGATAGACGTGAAGGAGTTCTTGCTCCCAGT
>NZ_JAVLBC010000266.1:0-3668 GCF_031581305.1 Halomonas sp. | reverse complement strand
GACATCATCACGCGTCAGGATCTCGCGGCCGAAGCTCATCAGGTCGGCGACACTGCGTCCGTCCCGGGCACCTTCCAGGATCTCGAAGCTGATCAGCGCCACCGCCTCGGGATAGTTGAGCTTGAGGCCACGCGCACGGCGTCGTTCGGCCAGCTGGGCTGCCGAGAAGAGCAGCAGCTTGTCCTTGTCTCTGGGGGTCAGTTCCATCGCGTTTGCTCCCTCTTCATGCGTTAGATTTCGGGCTTCGGGCTTCGGGCTTCGGGCTTCGGGCTTCGACAGGACGATGTTCGATGCCCGTAGCGCGTCGCTCGCAGCCGAGGCAGAGCCTCGTCAGGTCCGCCATATGCGCGGCGTATGCGCCGGCAAACCAATCAACCGTGGCCGCAGGATGTACCAGGCCCGGCAACAGAGGTCCCAGGCCTCGTTGCGCTCCCGGCCCAGATAGCGCAGCAGCAGCACCCCGTGGCGCACTGTCACCGCCCAGCGGGTCGAGGCACCTAGCGCCTCGCGCAGGGCATCGACGGCGTCGTGCCCATCCTGGAGTCCTATCACCCATAGGGTGGCCTGCACGCTGGCCCCCCCTTGTCCCCAGAAGCCACGGAAGCGTCGATGGCCGGGATCCAGCGGCTGACGCTCCAGCCACAGCGGCCGGCCATCCCGGGTCAGGCGGAAACGCTGCTCGATGCGCCCGCTGGCGAAGGGCAAGGCACTCGCCGGACGCCCCAGGGCCATCACCTCCCAGCCCAGGCAACGGGCATCGCCCTCGAGCGCGATCTCGGTGGTCTGCTGACCACGGGAGCCATCGAAGGCCAGGGTCTCCTGGGGCAGCCACTCGAGAACGCCGCCATCGGCGACCTCGAGGCGAGTATGCTGTTGCCAGGCCACGCCATGGCTGTCGGCCTTGTAGAGCTTGTTCGCCGCGGGCGTCGTGAGCAGCGCATGAGCGTGCGCACCGACCCTGGCGTTGATGGACAAGGCATCACCGCTCACCAGGCCGCCCGGCGGATGCAGCAGGTAGACATGGCAGGGGCCGTCGCGGCCCTCCGGGTGGAACGGCCGCTGCACGCGCAGCGGGCCCAGATGACGGGAGCGCGTCATGCGCGTCACTCCCCCACGGGCCTCGAAGGCTAGATGAAGGGACGCTTCCCAATGGCGCTTGGCATCGAAACGATGACCGGAATCGATCGGCGAAGGGGCATCCAGGGACGTCTCGAAAGCGGTCATGGGTCGCTCGTGGCCAGGTGTCTCTGCCCAACTAACAGCAAGGGATGTACCAGAATGGGGCGAGTTGAAATTTCTCTTGCGTATTCAGCATCTTGAAAGGGAGCGCCGACCATCGTGCAGGGCCGGCCAGGTCCCGTCGGGGTGCAGCTACCCCCCTCACCGCCCCCTCGAGGTGCAGTCGCTCGGACGATCGCTCCAGAAACCCGCAAGAACCCTTTCTCCTTTCAACCCTTTCTCCTTTCCCCTTGCTTCTCGGCGCTCGGCGTTTCAGCGCCTAAACCGTCAGGTGCTCCTTGATCAGCGCATCGGACAGCTCGTCGATCATGCCCCTGGCCATGGGACGTCCACGGTCCATGATCATGAAGCGGTCGGCATACTTGCGAGCGAAGGGAAGTTTCTGCTCCACCAGCAGCACGCTGAGCCCATCTTCCTGAATCAGCCGACGAATCACCTCGCCAATCTGGGCCACGATATTGGGCTGGATACCCTCCCCCGGCTCATCGAGGATCAGCAATCGCGGTTCCAGCACCAGCGCCCGGCCAATGGCCAGCTGCTGCTGCTGCCCCCCTGAGAGATCACCGCCGCGACGATGCTTCATCTCCTCGAGGACAGGAAAGAGCTCATGGACGCGCGACGGAATTCGCTTGAGCCCATCCTTTCGCGCCGCCAGGCCGGTGCGCAGGTTCTCCTCGACGGTGAGCAGCGGAAAGATCTGCCGCCCCTGCGGCACGTAGCCGATTCCCAGCCTCGAGCGCTGCTCCACCCGGCAACTGGTCAACTCGATGACTTCATCATAGCAGATGCTGCCGGACGCGACGGCCACCTCACCCATGATGGCCTTCATCAACGTGGTCTTGCCGACGCCGTTACGGCCCATCACGCAGGTACACTGGCCCGCCGGCACGGCGAGGTCGAGATCCCACAGCGTGTGGCTCTCGCCGTAGAACTGGTTGAGCGTGTCGATGGTCAGCATCAGGCGGCCTCCTCGTCGGAGTCGGCGCCCAGGTAGACCTCGACCACCTTTGGATCCCGGGACACGTGGTCCATGCTGCCCTCGGCCAGCACGCTGCCCTGATGAAGCACCGTCACCGTACGAGCGATGGAGCGCACGAAGCCCATATCATGCTCCACCACCACCACGGACTGTTTGCCCGTGCCGGCAAGGCCGGTGAGCAGCTCCGCGGTGCGCTCCATCTCCTGCTCGGTCATGCCCGCCACCGGTTCGTCCACCAGCAGCAGGCGGGGACGCTGCATCAGAAGCATGCCGATCTCCAGCCACTGCTTCTGGCCGTGGGAGAGGATGCCCGACTGATGATGGCGCAGCTCGGTGAGGCCGATGGTGGTGAGTACCTCCTCGATGCGATCGCGGATCTCGCCGGTCATGCGGGCGGTCAGCGTGGGCAGGATGCGCTTGTCGGCCGCCATGGCCAGCTCCAGGTTCTCGAACACCGTCAGTGCCTCGAAGACCGTGGGTTTCTGGAACTTGCGCCCGATACCGAGGCTGGCGATCTCCGGTTCGTTCATGGCCAGCAGATTGTGCCTGCTGCCGAACCAGACCGAGCCACGGTCGGGACGCGTCTTGCCGGTGATGATATCCATCATGGTGGTCTTGCCCGCGCCATTGGGGCCGATGATGCAACGCAGCTCACCGTCGTCGATGGTCAGGTTCAGCTCATTGATGGCCTTGAAACCGTCGAAGCTGACGGTGACATCTTCCAGATAGAGGATCGGCCCGTGGCGAACATCCACCGGCGAGGTGGCGGGGACCAGGAAGTCGAAGACGCGATCACGATCGGCCAGGGAATGCAGGAAGTTCATGCGGAGGCCTCCCGGGGAACAGTGGGTTGGCGTTTGAGGCGGTAGGCGAGCAGGCCGGCGATCCCCTTGGGCAGCAACACCGTGACCAGCACGAACATCCCCCCCAGGGCGAATAGCCAGGCATCGGGCATCACCCCGGTGAAGACCGTCTTGGCATAGTTGACGAGAATGGCGCCGATGACCGCCCCGTAGAGCGTGGCACGCCCGCCCAGGGCGACCCAGAGCACGATCTCGATGGAGAAGATCGGCGAGAACTCGCCGGGATTGATAATGCCCACCTGGGGTACATAAAGGGCGCCAGCCACCCCAGCGAGCATCGCCGAGACAACGAAGACGAACAGCTGGAAGCGTTCGACCCGGTAGCCGAGGAAGCGCGTACGCGCCTCGGCGTCGCGAGTGGCCACACTGACGCGCCCCAGCTTGCTGGCCACGATCGCCCGACACAGCACATAGCCCAGCGCCAAGGCGATGCCGGTAGCAAGAAACAGGCCGAGCCGCGTGGCATCACTGCGCAAGTCGAAGCCCAGCAGCTCCTTGAAGTCGGTGAGGCCGTTGTTGCCACCGAACCCCATCTCGTTGCGGAAGAAGGCCAGCATCAGGGCAAAGGTCAGCGCCTGGGTGATGAT
>NZ_JAVLBC010000265.1:0-3676 GCF_031581305.1 Halomonas sp. | reverse complement strand
TCCAGCTCGACCTGATCATTCTTCAGCCGACGCTCGACATCCTTGATTCGCTCTCCGAACTCGACCTTCTCGTCCTTAGGACCGGTATGGCGCAAGCCGTGAGGGTCGACGAAGATGATGCGCTGTCCACCCTCATAAACGTGCCAGAGGATAAAGTCAGGGTAGAAGCCTCCTGCTTCGAAAAAGCCGATCCCCTGCTTCACGAGGTTGCGAAGCAGGTAGAGCTGTTCTCCCCGCCCGGCCATCGCTTGCTGGTTACGTTCCAGCCATCCCTTGAGGCCCTCGACAAACTGAAATTCTCCGTCGTTGAGGGCGACGGGCTCAATACGTATTCGACTGTCCTTGCCCAGGTGCAGCAGCGGGTTGTAGAGGTGCGCCCCGATCTGCACGGCGCTCACCCCATTAGCCTTGGATGATTGGTATAGAGCCTTTCGCTGTTGCTCGATGGCATCCTTCATCTGCTTGATGTCGTCGATCAAAGCCGATTCGCTGCCGTCGACAATCAGCTGATACTCGTTGGTATCCGGCAGATTGCCTCGAGCATCCTCGAGAGCCACCAGCTCCATGCGCGGCTCCAGATAGGCCCGGCGGTGATAGTTGAAGACCCTGTCCATCAACAGCGACAGCAGCTCAAGCGCCATGCTCTGATAACGCTGGAAGTTATCGGCATGCAGCTTCCACTGATCCTCGGGGACCAGCAGCGTATACCACACCTGGCTCTTCAACAGTGCCGGGAATCGACTTGATTCGACCAGCAGGTTGGCATACCCACGCGCACGGCGATATCGCTCCAGGTCGCGCTCCAGCGCAGCCATATCCAGAAAGAGCAGCCGATCGTCGTCGAAGTACCGCTCACGTTGCTGGGCCTGGCCAGGCTTGGCCATCACGTCCTTCACGCCCGCGGCCTGAAGGCTTTCGACCCGCGGGTATCGGTCGAGCTCGACCTTCCGCCCCTTGAGGACGATATCCGGTGTCAGCCCCAGTTCGCTGTAGAACTCGCGGCTTGCAGCAGTTACTGGATGACCAAAACGCACCAGAGGGCCATCGCGGTGGAAGCTGTAGGTCTGCTTGGTGTCCTGACGGACCTTGGGCCTCAACATCTTCAGCGACTTGCCTACGTCCTCCATCACGTTCAGCTTGAGGGTGTGGATCTCGGGCTGATCGTTGCCCGTCAGGCCCTCGTCTTCCAGGAAGTCCCGGAAGGTCGCCATGAAGTCGGCGCCGACGCCGAAGACATTGAGGGTTTCCAGCAGGTAGAGGTGCTTGGGAGCCAGCACCGGGTCGAGCCGGCTGGAGCGCATCAGGCTCATATCGCGGCCTTTCAGACGCACACCACGGCCGAACAGCTGGATGATCTGCGAGCCCTCCTTCTTGCCAGTGTTCATCAGCCCCATGCTGGAGACACGCCAGCTGTTCCAGCCCTCGATGAACTTCTTGGAGCCGATCAGCAGGTTGACCTTTGAACTCTCTCGGTTGACCTCCGCGAAGCTGGGTTTGGCCAGCTCCGACTTGCGGACCTGAAGGTGAGGGATCTTGCGGCCCTCAAGGTGATCGGCCAGGCCCAGAGCGTCCCCCACATTGATCAAGCCAAAGGGATTCTCCGCCTCGCCCACTTTTAGCAGTAGCTCGCCAGAGTCACCGGTGATGCGGTCGACGTTAAGTGTGCCGCCGCCCTGGGCATGGAAAGTATGGGTGAGGATGTCGCGGTAGAGCTCATCAACCGACGGCCCCTGGGCCTTCAGCCAGGGGAAGCTGCCCGAGAAGATCTCGTTGCCTTGCTTGTCGATCAGACCGGCACTGGCGGCATCGCCTTCATAGACGGCGCTGAGCGCCCGTCGCGCCTGCTCCTTCTCTCCGAGGAACCAGGCCAGGAAGCCCAGCACCTGCGCGATATCGGAGGCGCGCTCCTTGTAGTTCTTGGCGGTCTCCTTGCTGCCGTCGTCTCTGACCACGCTGGCCCCGACGAACACCCACAGCGGAGCAGCCAGGTTCCACTGGGTCAGTTGGCCATGCTCCTCCTGGTAGTAACGCTGCTGCTGATAGAAGGCAAGCAGCGCTGCCGTGAGGTAGGTATAGCGCTGCTGGGTCTCCTTCTCCGGCAGGTTGAAGATTCGGTAATCTTTGCCGTAACCATCTTCGTAAAAGTAGCGGTAGCCGTAGTCGAAGAGGATGCTCTTGGCGTAGGTCTCCTCCACCCCGGCATCCTTGGCGGCAACCACTGCCTCCTTGAAGGTGGCCGAATACTCGAAGGTGAAGCCACGCCCAGCCAGCTTGTTGCGATGCGACAGCCAGCCCTTCTCCTCACTCGCCGAACCCAGCCCGCGGTGACCTTCATCGACCAGCAGCAGGTTGCCATCGCCGAAGCTGTCGACCGCCATGGTCTTTCTGCCCTGTTCGAGGCCGAGCTTGGTGATCTCGGTCACGGCAACACGGCTCAGCGATTTCCGCTCACCGCTGAAGAGGTCGCCGCCATCCTGGCTCAGCCGCTCCGCCTCCAGGCTGGAATCGCGACACTCCATCAAGTGCTGCTCGCTGAGCCGTTCGTTGGGCGTGATCAGGATGATCTGGCCATAGTCGGCGATGCGGTGGTGCTTGCGGGCGTAATGGCGGAACTGACGCACGTTGGTGTGCATCAGCAGCGTCTTACCCGAGCCCGTGGCGTTCTGCAGGCACAGCTTGTTGAGGTCATCGTCCTCAAAGAGGCCGATACCCGTCTGGTAGCCCTGCCCCTGCCAGAAGCTGTTGAACCGCTCGACCTGGTGGTTGAGACCGGCCTTGAGCGCCTCTCGGTCGCGGAAGTACTCGTGGAGGTAGACCTCCACGAACAGCAGGGTCAGCCACTGGAAGTACTTCCAGTCGACCTCAGTCTCACGTTGCTGATTGAGGGCATCGGTATGCTTGACGATATTGGCGTCAAAGCGCTTCAGATCTTCCTCGCCATACTTCCAGGTGGGCTGGTAGCTACCAAGCAAGGCATGGAGGTAATGATGGTGGCGGTCACCGGTCAGCCCGGGGTCACTCTCCTTCAACGTCTTGCTGAGCAGCGTAATCGGACGGACTCGGCTGCGTCCGTCGCGATACTGCTCCAGCGGGTCGATCCCGAAGCGTGTCAACACCCACTGATTGAGTACTAGCTTCTTGAGAAAGTCACTCTTGGCGCTGAGCTGCTTGATCTTGGCTTGGCGTGGCTTCCGTGCCATCAATGCGACTCCCGCCCCTGATCAACCTGGTCATCCATCTGCGGTTTCGGCGCATCATCTCCCACCAGCACGGGCTTGCCGTCCTGCCATATCACTGCATACTGGCCGAGACGCCGCTTGCGCTCTAGAGTCTCGGAGACTGCTTCACGGAGGCTGTCGAGCATGGTTTGGGTATCCGGTGTCGGCTGAGTCATGGCCGTGCCTCCTTGACGAGATCATTGTAGTGGCGGTCATCGAGAATATTGCGCCCTTGCCCGGTCTGTTCAAAGACAGGCTCTGGCGTGCCTCCAGCATTCATGAAGCAACGCGCTCGAGACACGCAGGGTGCGTAGAGCGTCAGCAAGTTGTGCAGGCTGCGCGGGAAGCGGCGATGAATATCCTTCAGCGGGATATTGTGGCCGCCATGCGAAACGCGCTCTGCCACACGAAGGCGCGACATCTCCACCGAGGGTAATGCCAAGTAGACCAGCTCGACC
>NZ_JAVLBC010000036.1:0-19481 GCF_031581305.1 Halomonas sp. | reverse complement strand
ATACTCCTGCCACAGCGCCAGGGGTTCGAGCCAGCGGGCAAGGCAAAGCGCTGCGCTCGCCAAGGGCGGCAGCAGCAATGCCCAACCGACAAGCCGCGTCAGGGCCAGGCGAGTGCGCAGCTCGATCAGCGCCAGCAGCAGTAGAAAGAGCACCACCCAGATGCCAGCCCCGATGCCCAGCCGAGCCTGAGCGCTGTCGACCAGGGTAACAGTCGACAGCGCCAGCCACGTCGGCAGAGCCGACAGCATCAGCACCACCAGGGCAAGGGCCAGAACCAACCGCCGCCGCGAGGGTCGCCAGGCGAGCCCCGCCAGCGCCAGCCAGGGCACGCTGGAAGCCAGGGCCCCGCCCAGGCCGATGATCGCATCGATGCGATAGCCAGTGCCGGGCACGATACGATTGGCGGCCAGACTGACCGTATCCAGCCCCAGCCAGGCCACCAGCGCAGCCAGCGACAGACTCAGCAGGACAACGTTGGGACCGCGCGACTCCAGACGCAAGGCGGCCTCAGTCGTCCATGGCGTCGAGGAAATCGGCGGCGACCGCGGCAGGCGCCCGACCGTTCACCGCCACGTCGCCATTCAGGCGCTGCAGGGTCTCGAGGTCCAGCGCCCGGAAGACCGGCTCGAGCAGGGACTCGATCTCCGGATAACTCTCGAGGACCTGCTCGCGCACCACCGGGGCAGGCTGATAGACCGGCTGCACTCCCCGGGTGTCATCCATGACCACCAGGTCCAGGGCCTGCAGGCCACCGTCGGTCCCGTAGGTCATGGCCGCATTGACATTGCTGGTCTGCTGGGCCGCGGCCCGCATGGTAGCCGCGGTATTGCCGCCGGAAAGCACCAGTAGCTGATCCTCGGAAAGCTCGAACCCGTAGGCGTCCTGGAAGGCCGGGAGGGCCTGGGGCGACTCGACGAACTCGGCGCTGGCGGCCAGCTTGAAGGTCCCATCCTCATTGAGGTAGGTGGCGAGGTCCTCGAGGGTTGCCAGGTCATGCTCGCGGGCGAGCTCGCCGCGCACGCTGATCGCCCAGGTGTTGTTGGCCTCGGCCGGCGTCAGCCAGACCAGGCCGTTGGCCTCGCGATCCTTCTCGCGCACCGTCTCGAGGGCCTTGTCGCTATCGTTCCACACGGGGCTGTCGGCCATATCGAAGAAGAAGGCGCCATTGCCGGTGTACTCGGGATAGAGGTCGACCTCACCGGAGATCAGTGCCTGGCGGACGATACTGGTGCCACCCAGTTGAAGACGGTCCTCGACCTCGATACCTGCCTGCTCGAGGCGCTGAAGGATCAGCTGGCCAAGCACCGAGCCTTCGGTATCGATCTTGGAGGAGACCACCACGGGATCCTGGGCCTGTAAAGAAAAGGCCATGAGCGTACCGGCCGCCAGGGCCGCGCAACGAGAAAGGGGACGAATCATCATGTTCACCCGGTTCCTTGTGAATGTATGCTGAGTATAAGGCCTGTACAGCTTCCCTGTCAGATTCCCTGTCAACGTCTGGACACTGCCATGGCCCTACCCGAAAGCGGACTCCTCGAGCATTGCCACCACCCGCTGGTTCGTGACCTGGGGTGGCTCCTGCTCACCCCCGACCTGATCGCCATGCCCTGGCCGGGTCGCCCGTCGCGTGGCGAACTGGGCCTGGACGAGGACGATCATCTGGTGACCTGGCTGGGTGAGCTGGAAGCCGCACCCGGCGCACTGGAAGCGCACCTCTCCCCGGCCCTCACGGGGCGCATGGGGCTCTACCATGAGCGGCTCTGGCAGTTCCTGCTCGCCGAGGCGCCGGGTACCCGGCTGCTCGCCCACAACCTTCGCGTCCATCAGGGCAAGCGTACCCTGGGCGAGCTGGACCTGCTCTACTCTGGCCGAGACGATCCACGGCCGGTGCACCTGGAGGTCGCCATCAAATTCTACCTGGGCCTGCCGCAGGGGCCGGCAACCCCGGATAGCCAGGCCCGCTGGATCGGCCCGGGCGGGGCCGACAGCCTGGCTGCCAAGCGCGAGCACCTGCATTGTCACCAGCTCAGGCTCGCCGGCTCCCCCGAGGCTCGCGAGGCCCTGGCACCGTTGCTGTCGCCCCACTCGCCCCCTGAGCGGGACGGGGCGGCGCCGACGATGACCGCACGGCTGGCGATGCCAGGGGTGCTCTTCTATCCCTGGCATGCACCACTGCCCACCCCGCGGGAGGCCACCCCCGACCACCTCCAGGGTCGCTGGCTGTTCGTCCGGGACTGGCACCGGCTGCGCGACGGTCTGCCGCCAGGCACCCGCGGCGCCTGGCTGCACAAGCCACACTGGCTCGCCCTCCCCCGTCGCGAGGCGCTTCTGACCCTGCGCGACCTGGAGGCCCGGTTGGCCCAGCACTTCAGCGAGCCGGCCTCCCCTGTCCAGTTGGCCCTGTGGCACACCGACATGGGCTGGCGGCGGGTATTCGTGGTCGCCGATGACTGGCCGCGGCAGATTCCCCTGCCGCCCTATCCGCGACCAGCCCCCTGATGGGGCAACCGCTCTCGTGCGTTGGAGCATCTTCACGCAACCGGCATGGCCCTCTGCGCCAGGTGTCACGATGAAGCGCGCCATGTGGTGTTCAACACGTAGGGGGGAGTGGCCGAAAAAAATGCCCGGCGCACCGTGGGGCGGGCCGGGCATTCCGGAACGGCTTCGGGAAGCCTCACCTCTCGGGCTTCTCGAACACCCAACTCGTGCCCTCGCGGGCATCCTTGAGGATGATGCCCAGGGCCGCCAGCTCGTCGCGGATGGCGTCGGCGGTGGCGAAGTCCCTGGCCTTCTTGGCCGCGGCACGCGCGTCGATCTTCGCCTGGATCTTCTCCTCCGAGAGTGGCAGGTCACCCGCCCCACCCTTGAGGAAGACAACAGGGTCCTGCTGCAGCAGCCCCAGGATGCCACCCAGGCGCCTGAGCTCGGCGGCCATTGCGGGGGCCTGCTCGGGCGACTCCTTCCTGGCGCGGTTCAGCTCGCGGGCCAGGTCGAACAGTACCGACAGCGCCTCGGCGGTGTTGAAGTCGTCATCCATGGCGGCGGTGAAGCGCTTATCAAAGCGGCCATCCAGCTTCCCTTCCGCGGACTCGACGCCTTCCAATGCGTTGTAGAAGCGCTCCAGCGACTTGCGCGCCTCGGCCAGCGACTCCGGCGCGTAGTTGATCGGGCTGCGGTAGTGGCTGGCCACCAGCAGGTAGCGCACCACCTCCGGGTCGTGGTGTGCCAGCACCTCGCGGATGGTGAAGAAGTTGCCCAGCGACTTGGACATCTTCTCGTGGTTCACCCGCACCGCCCCGGCATGCATCCAGGTATTGACGTAGGCATGGCCGGTGGCCGCCTCGCTCTGGGCGATCTCGTTCTCGTGGTGGGGAAACATCAGATCCGGCCCGCCTCCGTGGATGTCGAAGGTCTCGCCCAGGCAGCAGGTCGACATGGCCGAGCACTCGATGTGCCAGCCGGGGCGCCCCTCGCCCCAGGGCGAGGGCCAGCTGGCCTCGCCGGGCTTGGCCGCCTTCCACAGCACGAAGTCCAGCGGGTCTTCCTTGTGCTCGTCCACCTCGATGCGGGCCCCGGCGCGCATCTCGTCGGGGTCGCGGTTGCTCAGCCGGCCATAGCGCTCGAAGCGGCGCACCCGGTAGTAGACGTCGCCGTTGTCGGCAGCGTAGGCGAAGCCCTTGGCGATCAGCGTCTCGATCATGGCGATGATCTCACCGATATGCCGGGTGGCGCGAGGCTCACGATCCGGGGGGAGCACGCCCAGGCGCGCCTCGTCCTCGTGCATCGCCTCGATCATCCGCTCGGTGAGCGAGGTGATCGACTCGCCGTTCTCCTCGGCACGCCGGAGGATCTTGTCGTCGATATCGGTGACGTTGCGCACATAGGTGACGTCATAGCCGCGAGCACGCAGGTAACGGGTGATGACATCGAAGGCCACCATCACCCGGGCATGGCCCAGATGGCAGAAGTCATAGACGGTCATGCCGCAGACGTACATGCGCACCTTGCCCGGCTCGATGGGCGTGAAGGGCTCCTTGCGACGAGTCAGCGTGTTGTAGATCTGCATGTCAGCGCTCACGTTCACCCCTTCTTCTGCGCTTCTTTCTTCTGGACCTTGGCCCAGCCGTCCTTGAGCCCCACGGTGCGGTTGAACACCAGCTTGCCGTCACGGCAGGCATGGCGGTCGGCGCAGAAGTAGCCCACCCGCTCGAACTGGAAGCGGCCCTCGGCCTCGGCCGCTGCCAGACTCGGCTCGCCGATGGCCTGCACAGTGACCAGCGACTCGGGATTGAGGTGCTCGAGGAAGTCGGCATCCTTGTCCTTGTCGGGCTGCTCCTCGAGGAAGAGATTGTCATACAGCCGAACTTCCATGGGCACGCCGTGCTCGGCACTGACCCAGTGGATCACGCCCTTGACCTTGCGCCCCTCGGGGTTCTTGCCGAGTGTGTCGAAGTCCACGGAGCAGTGCAGTTCGCAGATCTCGCCGGCGGCGTCCTTGACCACCTCGTCACAGCGGATCACGTAGCTGTTGCGCAGGCGCACTTCCTTGCCCGGTGCCAGGCGGAAGAACTTCTTCGGCGGCTCCTCCATGAAGTCATCCTGGTCGATGAAGATCTCCCGGGTGAACGGCACCTTGCGCACCGCCATATCCTCGCGTGCCGGATGCCCCGGCACCTCGTAGACCTCCTCGACGTCCTCGGGCACGTTGGTCAGCACGACCTTGAGCGGCTTGAGCACGGCCATCGCGCGCGGCGCGTTGTCCTCGAGATCCGAGCGGATGGCGTGGTAGAGCATGGCGATATCCACCAGGCCGCCGTCGGCACGGGTGACGCCGATCATCTCGCTGAACTTGCGGATCGAGGCCGGTGTGTAACCGCGACGGCGCATGCCAGCGATGGTCGGCAGGCGCGGGTCATCCCAGCCATCGACGATACCCTCGTCCACCAGCAGCTTGAGCTTGCGCTTGGAGGTCAGGGTGTAGTTGAGGTTGAGCCGCGCGAACTCGATCTGGCGGGGCTTCACCGGCACCGGCAGGTTGTCCAGGAACCACTCGTAAAGGGGGCGGTGATCCTCGAACTCCAGGGTGCAGATCGAGTGGGTCACGCCCTCGATGGCATCCGACTGGCCATGGGTGAAGTCATAGGAGGGATAGATCTTCCACGTGTCGCCGGTCTGGTGGTGGCTGGCGTGGCGAATGCGGTAGAGAATCGGGTCGCGCAGGTTGATGTTCGGCGCGGCCATGTCGATCTTCGCCCGCAGGACCTTCTCGCCCTCGGCGAACTCGCCGTTACGCATGCGCTCGAGCAGGTCGAGGTTCTCGGACGCGCTGCGTTCGCGATAGGGGCTCGGCTTGCCCGCCTCGGTCAGGGTGCCGCGATACTCGCGGATCTCGTCCGGCGAGAGGTCGTCGACATAGGCCTTGCCCTCGCGCACCAGGTGCTGCGCCCAGGCATAGAGCTGGTCGAAGTAGTCCGAGGCGAAGCGCACCGGCCCCGCCCACTCGAAGCCCAGCCAGTGAACGTCCGCCTTGATGGCGTCGATGTAGGCCTGCTCCTCCTTGGCCGGGTTGGTGTCGTCGAACCGCAGATGACAGTCGCCACCGAAGTGCTCGGCGAGCCCGAAATTCAGGCAGATCGACTTGGCGTGGCCGATATGCAG
Organism: Halomonas sp.; assembly: GCF_031581305.1. Taxonomy (GTDB): domain Bacteria; phylum Pseudomonadota; class Gammaproteobacteria; order Pseudomonadales; family Halomonadaceae; genus Halomonas. Next base: position 13,822 of record NZ_JAVLBC010000036.1, on the reverse strand, counting down.
AAAGCCGTTGGGCTCCGGGGGGAAGCGGGTCACGACCTTCCCGCTACGGCCGGCCTCGATCTCCTCGCGGATCTGGTTGCGGATGAAATTCGGCGCGCTGGTGGTGTCGGTGGACATGGTGAGAGAAACAACCTCTGATTGAAGGTGCGGGCCTGGCGGCGCGAGCATGGCGAGCCTAGGGCTATTGGGTGGCAGTGCCTCAGCGAGGGGCGCCGGGGGCAGGCCGTAGAGGAGGTCCTACGCCAGGGATGGCGTCGGTAGCGCCCAGGGAGGGGGTCACAGCGCCTCCTCGCAGGCCTGCCGCCGGATCAGCCCCGAGCGATGCCGCCATCGGCACTCGCGGAGCCAGGCCCCTCGCTTGCTTCGCGCATGGAAGCAAAACCGTTATTATAGCGCCACAGCCATGGGCAACGCCAAGGCAACTCCCCTTTACCGCACAGGAACTTATCGATGATCGTACTGCAGACCAATTTCGGCGACATCACCGTCGCGCTCGACCACGAGAAGGCACCCAAGACCGCCGCCAATTTCGAGCAGTACGTCCGCGACGGCTTCTATGACGGCACCCTCTTCCACCGCGTGATCCCGGGCTTCATGGTCCAGGGCGGCGGCTTCGACACCGACTTCAACCAGAAGCCGACGCGGGACCCGATCGAGAACGAGGCGGATAACGGCCTGAAGAACACCACCGGCACCCTGGCCATGGCCCGCACCCAGGACCCGCACTCCGCCACCGCCCAGTTCTTCATCAACGTCGCCGACAACGACTTCCTCAACCACACCGGCAAGAATGTCCAGGGCTGGGGCTACTGCGTGTTCGGCGAAGTGGTCGAGGGCATGGACGTGGTCGAGAAGATCAAGGCCGTGCCCACCACTCGTCGCGGCATGCATGCCGATGTACCCGCCGAGGACGTGGTCATCCAGAAGGCCTACGTGAAGGACGAGCCGGAGGCCTGATCCCCCGCCCGCCTTGCCTCACGCCCGCCTGACGTTTCCAGACGCCGGCGGGTGTGCTTCGTTTCACCGTCTGAACAGGGCCGCCCATGACCACCCTGCTGATTTCCGACCTGCATCTCCACCCCGGCGCCCCCGAGATCACGGAGGGGTTCCTGCACTGGCTGGACGAGCACGCCCGAGGCTGTGATGCCCTCTATATCCTCGGTGACTTCTTCGAGGCGTGGATCGGCGACGACCTGCTCGACCTGGTCGACCATGACCCCACAGGCAACGCTGCCCTGGCGGCGCGCATTGCCGCGGCCCTGAAGCGCCTGGCCGATAGCGGCGCGGCCATCTACCTGATGCACGGCAACCGCGACTTCCTGCTGGGTGAGCGCTTCGCCAAGGAGGCCGGCGCCACCCTCCTGCCGGACCCCAGCGTGATAATGCTCGACAACGAGCGGGTCCTGCTGATGCACGGTGACAGCCTCTGCACCCGCGACGAGGCCTACCAGGCCTTTCGCGCCCAGGCACGCCACCCCCTGTGGCAGGAGCAGATACTCTCGATGCCGATCCAGGAGCGCATCGCCCTGGCCAGGCAACTGCGTGAACAGTCCGGTGAAGCCAACTCCAACAAGGCCGAGGACATCATGGATGTGACCCCGGGCGAGGTGGTGAAAGTCATGGCCGAGCACGGCGTCACGACGCTGATCCATGGCCACACCCACCGCCCCACGGTGCACGAGCTCGAGGTCGAGGGTCAGCCGGCCAAGCGCTATGTGCTGGGCGACTGGCAGCCCGAGCAGGGGTGGGAGATCGTCATCGAGGAGGGTGGCGAGCCTCGGCTGCAGGCATTCTCGCTCTCCTGAGTCGTGGGAGCCTTGCGTGCAAGGCGATGGATGGCACCCACCAGCAGCCGCCCCCTTCACACCGCAAGCAGCGCTCTTACAAGGTTGGGGGCTGCCAAGGCTTCCGCGGCCAAAGCCTTCGCGATCTAAAGATCGCTCCTACAGGAACCGAGTGGTTATCGGTTGACCAGACAGCCTGCCAGCTTCGCTTCCAGCGCCTCCGCCGCCGGCAGTCGGCCCGCCTCGTCGATCAGCTCCAGACGAGAATCCCGGCGCCAAGCCGTGTCGGTCAAGCTGACCGTGCCCTCGGCGCGGTTGTAGAGCTTCCAGCCATCTGCCGTATGCAGCACCCCCTTGACGCGCAGATTCGCTGGCAGCGTACCCAACAGCATCGTGACCCGGTCGAGGTCGAAGACCTCGGCGGCATGCCAGCGCCACCCCAGGGTGGCATGCCCCAGCGAGGCGCCCTCCTCCCGCAGCGGCCTGCCGGGCTCCGGCTCGCGAAACGCGACCTCATTCAGCATCAGCGTCGCCGCCGCCGGACGGGCTGCCTGGTGAGCGGAAGAAGCAGCCCCGCTCGGCCTCGCATGCCGGCGACCATCCAGCAGCAGGGAGAGCGGCAGCTCTCCATGGGACGCCTCGGCGATCCAGCGCTTGGCCGGCCAGAACTCGCCCAGCCAGGCGCTGGCAGCCTCACGCTGATCGGGCGTGGCCAGGTCGGTCATGGTCAAGGCCACCCCGTCGGCCATGGCCAACTGGTCGCGGAAGGTCTCGTGTTGCCGTGCGCGCGGGTCGTCCAGGCGACGGGGGTCCAGCAGCGCGATGATGTCCCGAACATCCAGGACCCCGGCAAAACCCTCGCCGCGCAACACGTCCAGCAGCCCGGCGGGATGACCGAGCCCCGAGGGCTCGATGATCAGCCGGTCCGGGCGGTAGCGATTCAGCAGGTTGACCAGGGAAGCCTGCAGCACGAAGGCCAGCTGGCAGCAGAGACAACCGCCCGGCAGCCCCTTGACCACCAGGTCGTCGTGCTCGGCGAACATCGCCTGGTCGATTCCCACTCGACCAAACTCGTTGATCACCACCGCCCAGCGCTCCCCCTCGGGCTTCTGCTCGATCAGCCGGCGAATCAGGGTGCTCTTGCCACTCCCCAGAAAACCGGTAACCAGGTGGACAGGCACATTAGCCAGGGGAGCGGGCATGGATAATCTCCGAAGCAAGATAAATCGAAGCGGAATAGGTGTTATAGAGTAACATAAGTCGCCAAGCAGCCAAGCAGCCAAGCAGCCAACCGTGTGTGTCGCTCCCGAACAGAAGCAACCCCCGAGGTCATGACCTCGGGGGTTGCTTGTAGCTCGGCGCTTGTAGCTCGGCGCTTGTAGCTCGGCGCTACCGGCGAATCTCGGCTTCTTCGCGCAGGTCAACGAGCAGTCCCTGGATGGCCGCCTGGGCCCGCAGCCGCTCGGCCATGCGGGCCACGAAAGACTCGATCTGCTCGTTGGGCTCACCGGGCTTGACCTCGTCCAGGGCGATCAGTACCACCCGCTCGCCATCCACGGCATGGCCGTAGACCGGTGAGTCGCCCTCGGGATGCGGCAGGCGGAAAGCGGCCTGAATCAACGCATCGGAGAGGTTGCTCCCGCCCTGGCGGCTGATGGCCTCGGCCTGCTGCCACTCGATCTCCAGAGATTCACCGGCACGCAGGCGCTCGACGCGCTCGGCGGCCAACTCGACCAGCGCCTCGCGGGTCTTCTCGCGGCGCACCGCCGCCTCGACCTCGTCACGCACCTCGTCCAGCGGCAACGTGGTCGCCTCGCGATGTTCGGCCACCCGCAGCACCAGGCGGCGATCCTCGTCGAGCTCGATCACCTCGCTGTTGTAGCCCTCCTCCAGTACATCGCCGCTGAAGGCCTGCTCCATCACGCCTGGCTCGGAGAGTATGCCATCAGCACCACCGCGCCCGACCCAGTCGCTCTGCTGAAGTTCCAGCCCCAGGTCCTCGGCCACGCTGGCCAGGTCCTCGGCGGCAAAACTGTCATCGATCAGACGTTGAGCCCGCTCGTTGAAGGCACTGCTGACCTGCTCACTGGCCAGCTGACGACGCAGCTGCTCGCGACTCTCCTCGAAGGCGGGACGGTCCAGTTCGGTGACCTTGACCAGGTGCAGGCCATTGTCGGTCTCGACGATCTCGGACACCTCGTCCTCGCCCAGGGAGAAGGCCGCCTCCTCGAAGGCCTCGCCGAAGAAGCCGCGGGAGATGACGCCCAGGTCGCCACCGTCATCGCTGGTGGAGCTGTCCTCGGAGACCTCGGCGGCGAGATCAGCGAAGGCCTCACCCTCCTCGAGGCGCTCCTGCACCTGCTGAAGAAGGGCCTCGGCCTCCTGGCGGCTGCGCGCGTCGCCGAACGTCACCATGATGTGTGACACCCGGCGATCCGCTTCGGCGGCACCCTCTTCCCACGCCTCGCGCAGGGCCTCCTCGCTGACCTCGGCCTCCTCGGCCATCTGCTGGCGGTCAAGCACCACATAGTTCAGCCTGACCTGCTCGGGGCGCCGATAATCCATCCGGTGGGCCTCGTAGTAGGCTTCCAGCGCCTGCTCATCGACCCCGGGGGGCGATGCCAGGTCCGCCGGCACCAGGGCGTGGTAGCGGAAGCTGCGGCTCTGACGCTGCAGCGCGGCGAGTCGCTCACGTTCTTCCTCCAGGGTGAAGTCGCTCAAGGCCAGGCCCTGCTGGAGCTGCTGGCGCTTCACGTCGACGCTGAGCTGCTGGCGGAACGACAGCGGCGTGAAGCCGGCGCTGGCGAGACGGTTGCGAAACAGCTCTCGGTCGAAGCGCCCGTTGGCGTCCTGAAATTCCGGCAGGTTGACGATCAGCTGGTCCAACTGCGCCTCGGAGACATGCAGCCCCCCTTCCTCGGCATACTGGGTCAGCAGGCGGTCGGTGATCAGCGTCTCCAGCATTTCGGCCCGCAGGGCGCGCTCCTGCTCGGGCGGCACCTGGCCACTGCGGATCGCTCGCTGGACTTCCATTTCCAGCTGCTGGCGGGTGATCGCCTCGCCGTTGACCTCGGCAACCTCGTCGCCGCTGTTGCCCAGCAGCCCGACCAGCGATTCCACGCCGAAGAGTGCCATGGTCACGACCACGGCACCGATGATGATCTTCGCGCCCCAGCTCTTGGAGCGGTCACGAATACTTTGCAGCATGCAGGCCTCGGATCAAGTAAGTCAGGTCGCGCCACATTATACGCATCACCGGGCATCACGCGACGCCAGCAGCGGTGAGGGTGGGCGAAAAAGCGAACTGGCAAAAGAACGGATCATCGCATTTTTGCGTGAACGAGGCGAAGTGCCCTTGTGGGAGCGCAATTCATTGCGCGAATGGCGCCGACAGGTGCCCCGAGTCGAGCGCCTAATGCGGGAGGCCTCTGGCCTCCATTCGCGATCTGAAGATCGCTCCCACAGGAAGGCGACCTACTTCCTTGCCTGTCGAACAGCATCACGCCAAGGTGCGAAGAACCAAAAGAACAGGCGCACCGCCGGGAGCGATGCGCCTGTTATGGAATCAACCGTCAATGGTGCGGCAGGCGCCGTCGACTCAGTTGACGGAGTCCTTGAGCGCCTTGCCGGCCTTGAAGCTCGGGACCTTGGCAGCGCTGATCTCGATCGGCTGACCGGTCTGCGGATTGCGGCCGGTGCGGGCGGCCCGCTCCTTCACCTGGAAGGTACCGAAGCCCACGAGGGAGACACTGTCGCCCTTCTTCAGGCTATCGGTCACGGTGTCGACCATGGCATCCAGTGCACGAGAAGCAGCCGCCTTTGGAATATCGGCAGACGCGGCAATGGCTTCGATCAGCTCGGATTTATTCACACTTCACCCCTTGACGTTTTCGAGAATTGGCTCTAATCGGCGAGACATTCGGCTGACTGACGCGATCACAGCATGGCGATAGTTTATAGCAATGCGGTGAAAGATCTGTCAAGCAAACTTCCCTGCCAAACCCCGCCATACCGGGGTTCTGGCTCCGGTATGGCGAGAAAATTATCGTTAGTGCGTACTGACCATCGACGCCGAGGAGGTGGAATCTGCTGACCGGGCATCCTCATTTTTCGGTCTCGACTTGTCGGCCAGAGCTGCCTCCAGGACATCATCGATCCAGCGCACCGGCCGAATATCGAGGGCTTCCTTGATATTATCCGGGACCTCCTTGAGGTCGCGACGGTTCTCCTCGGGTATTAGCACAGTCTTTATACCACCGCGCCTGGCGGCCAGCAATTTCTCCTTCAGCCCGCCGATCGGCAGCACCTCGCCCCGCAGGTTGACCTCGCCGGTCATGGCCACGTCGCAGCGCACCGGCCGCCCCGTGTAGGCCGACACCATGGCCGTGACCATGGCGATGCCCGCACTGGGTCCATCCTTGGGCGTGGCGCCCTCGGGCACGTGGATGTGCAGGTCCTCTTTCTCGAAGCGCTCGGGGTCGATGCCCAACGCCATCGCCCGGGCACGCACCACGGTCTGGGCCGCACTCACCGACTCCTTCATCACATCGCCCAGCGAGCCGGTCTTGTCCAGGCGTCCCTTGCCGGGGGTGATCACCGACTCGATATTCAGAAGCTCGCCGCCCACCGACGTCCAGGCCAGGCCGGTCACCCGCCCGACCTGATCCTCCTGGTCGGCCAGGCCGTAGCTGTAACGGCGGACGCCGGCGTAGGGCTCGATATCGGCAGCGGAAAGCATCCGCGATGCCTGGGCGCCCTCCTGGCTCTCCTTCTCGAGGCGCTCGCGCAGCACCTTGCGGCATACCTTGGCGATCTGGCGCTCCAGCTCGCGCACCCCCGCCTCACGGCTGTAGTAGCGAATCAACTCGAGCAGTGCGTCATCGGAGAACGACAGCTCATCCTCCTTGAAGCCGTTGGCCTTGAGCTGCTTGGGCACCAGGTAGCGACGGGCGATCGCCAGCTTCTCGTCCTCGGTGTAGCCCGGCAGGCGGATCACTTCCATGCGGTCGAGCAGCGGCCCGGGGATGTTCATCGAGTTGGCGGTGCAGATGAACAACGTCTCGGAGAGATCGTAGTCCAGCTCCAGGTAGTGGTCACTGAAGGTATCGTTCTGCTCCGGGTCCAGCACCTCAAGCAGGGCCGAGGAGGGATCACCGCGGTGATCCATGCCGACCTTGTCGACCTCGTCGAGCAGGAACAGCGGGTTCTTGACTCCGGCCTTGGCCATGCGCTGGATCATCTTGCCCGGCAGCGAGCCGATGTAGGTGCGACGGTGACCGCGGATCTCGGACTCGTCGCGCACCCCGCCCAGCGCCAGGCGCACATACTTGCGATTGGTGGCCCGGGCAATGGACTGCCCCAGCGAGGTCTTGCCCACCCCGGGCGGCCCCACCAGGCAGAGCACCGGCCCCTTGAGCTTCTTGACCCGCTTGTGCACCGCGAGATACTCGAGGATGCGCGCCTTGACCTCCTCGAGGCCATAGTGGTCCTCATCGAGCACCTTCTGGGCGTGCACCAGGTCATGCTTGATACGGGTCCGCTTCTTCCAGGGCACCGCCACCAGCCAATCCAGGTAGGAGCGCACCACCGTGGCCTCGGCGGAGTTCGGCGACATCATCTTCAGCTTGCCCAGCTCCTGGAGCGCCTTTTCGCGGGCCTCCTTGGGCATGCCGGCTTCCTCGATGGCCTGCTCGTACTTCTCGGCCTCGTTGGGCACGTTCTCGAGCTCGCCCATCTCCTTCTGGATGGCCTTCATCTGCTCGTTGAGATAGTACTCGCGCTGGGACTTCTCCATCTGATCCTTGACCCGCGAGCGGATGCGCTTCTCCACCTGCAACAGGTCAATCTCGGATTCGATCAGCGCCATCAGATGCTCGATGCGGTCGCGTACCCGGTCCATCTCCAGCAGCTGCTGCTTGTCGTCGATCTTCAGCGACAGGTGAGCACAGATGGTATCCACCAGGCGGCTGGGGTCCTCGATGCCGGAGAGCGAGTTGAGCACCTCATTGGGCACCTTCTTCGACATCTTCACGTACTGCTCGAACTGGTTGAGCAGCACCCGCACCAGGGCCTCCTGCTCGCGTTCGCTGAGCGGCTCGCTCTCGCGCAGGCTCACCTCGGCGCGACTGTAGCCATCGTCGACGGCGACGATCTCGTGGATATCGGCCCGGGACTCACCCTCGATCAGCACCTTGACCGTACCGTCGGGCAGCTTGAGCAGCTGCATGATCTCGGCCACGGTGCCGATGGCGAACAGGTCCTCGTTATCGGGGTCGTCCTTGCTGGCCTCGCGCTGAGCCACCAGCAGGACACGCTTGTCGGCCTCCATGGCCGCCTCGAGCGCCTGGATCGACTTCTCACGGCCGACGAACAGGGGGATGACCATCTGCGGGTAGACGACCACGTCCCGCAGCGGCAAAAGGGGCAGACTCATGGTCTGTTCAGCGTTCTGCTGCATCGCAGACGTTCCTCACACGAAATCGGATGGATACCCAAGGAGTGGGGGCGAACCGGCCGCATTGCAAGGCAACACGCGCCGGCGCACAAAAAGAAGGGGAGCGGATCCATCACCCGAGGTGCCGGCCAGGCACCTCGCGGATGAAGCCGCTCCCTCATCAGGGCGCCTCGCGCCCGGTGGTTCAGCCGTCGGTGCCGTCGACCCGCTGCGCCTCCTGCTGGGAGTAGATCAGCAGCGGCTCGCTCTCGCCGCTGATGACCGAGGCATCGATCACCACCTTGGACACCCCTTCAAGCGAGGGAATCTCGTACATGGTGTCGAGCAGGACCGACTCGAGGATCGAGCGCAGGCCGCGAGCGCCGGTCTTGCGCGCCATGGCCTTGAGAGCCACAGCCCGCAGTGCATCCTCGCGGAAATCCAGCTCGACGCCCTCCATGTCGAACAGCCGCGCATACTGCTTGATCAGCGAGTTCTTCGGCTCGGTAAGGATCTGGATCAGGGCATCCTCGGTAAGCTCGGTGAGCGTCGCGATCACCGGCAGGCGACCGACGAATTCGGGGATCAGGCCGAACTTGACCAGGTCCTCGGGTTCCACATCGAGCAGCAGGTCACCGACGCCCTTGGTCTCGTCCTTGCTCTTCACCTCGGCATTGAAGCCGATACCGCCCTTTTCGGCGCGATCACGAATGACCTTCTCGAGACCGGCGAAGGCACCGCCCACGATGAACAGCATGTTGGTGGTATCGACCTGGACGAACTCCTGCTGCGGATGCTTGCGCCCACCCTGGGGCGGCACCGAGGCGGTGGTGCCCTCGATCAACTTGAGCAGCGCCTGCTGCACGCCCTCACCGGACACGTCCCGGGTGATGGAGGGGTTGTCCGACTTGCGCGAGATCTTGTCGATCTCGTCGATGTAGACGATGCCACGCTGGGCCTTGTCCACATCGTAGTCGCACTTCTGCAGCAGCTTCTGAATGATGTTCTCGACGTCCTCGCCGACGTAGCCCGCCTCGGTGAGGGTGGTGGCATCGGCGATGGTGAAGGGCACGTTAAGCAGCCGCGCCAGGGTCTCGGCCAGCAGCGTCTTGCCGCTGCCGGTGGGACCGATCAGCAGGATGTTCGACTTTCCGAGCTCCACCTCTTCCTTGCCACCATAGCGCAGGCGCTTGTAGTGGTTGTAGACCGCCACCGACAGCACCATCTTGGCGCGGTCCTGGCCGATCACGTAGTCGTCGAGGGTGTGACGAATTTCGCGGGGGGCGGGCAGACGCTCCTCGTCGGTCTCGGCATCGGCATCGAGCACCTCCTCGCGAATGATGTCGTTGCACAGGTCGACACACTCATCGCAGATATAGACGGACGGACCGGCAATCAGCTTGCGTACCTCGTTCTGGTTCTTGCCGCAGAACGAGCAGTAGAGCAACTTGCCACCTTCGTCCTTGCCTTTGCCGTCGGCCATTCGCGTACCTCTTTCATAGTGACACCCCTAGAGGATGACTCAGGGGGGCGTCGGGTTCACCACGGCGGCGCCGGCCGCCGGGAAACGTCTTAGCGCATGAAGGTCATTCGGGTGAAATTCACGCTATCAGGATGTCGGGCGCTGTTCCAGCACGGCATCGATCAAGCCGTATTCAGCGGCCTGCGGGCCGTTCATGAAGTTATCGCGATCGGTATCCCGGGCAATGGTCCCGACGTCCTGGCCGGTGTGATGGGCCAGGATATGATTGAGCTTGTCACGGATGCCGAGGATCTCGCGAGTGTGGATCTCGATGTCGGAGGCTTGCCCCTGGTAGCCGCCCAGCGGCTGGTGGATCATCATGCGCGAGTTGGGCAGGCAGTAGCGCTTGCCCGCCGCACCGCCGGCCAGCAGCAGAGCGCCCATGCTTGCCGCCTGGCCGATGCACACGGTGGAGACATCCGGCTTGATGAACTGCATGGTATCGTAGACCGACATGCCGGCCGTCACGCCCCCGCCCGGGGAGTTGATGTACAGGTGGATGTCCTTGTCCGGGTTCTCGGACTCAAGGTACAGCAGCTGCGCCACCAGCAGATTGGACATGTAGTCTTCCACCGGCCCCACCAGGAAGATCACGCGCTCCTTGAGCAGGCGGGAATAGATGTCGTAAGCCCGCTCGCCGCGCGCGCTCTGCTCGACGACCATGGGCACCAGGCCACCGGCGGATTGAATATCGAACGGGTTGCTCATCTGGGTGATGTCCTTGGATGCGATGAATGGAAGCGTCGCTTGGGCCTCTGCCCGGCGCTTGTGCCGGGCAGGTAACCCCGGGGCGTGATCAGGCCTGCTTCTCTTCGCCCTGCTCGTTGGCCTCGGCCTCTTCGGCCTCTTCGTCGTCCTCGGCGGCCCCGCCCTGCTGCTGGGCCGCCGCGAGGGCTTCCTGGTAGTTCATTTCCACGTCCCTGACGCTGGCCTGCTCGAGCAGGGCATCGACGGCCTTCTCCTCGAGGATAGCCGACTGAACCTGGGTCTTGAGCTGGTCGTTGCCCATGTAGTGCTCGACCACCTGCTCGGGGTCCTGGTACTGCTGAGCCAGTTCCTCGACCTTGGCCTTGATCTCGTCATCGGTGGCCTCGAGCTCGTGGCTCTTGATCACCTCGGCCAGCAGCAGGCCGACCTGGACGCGGCTCTTGGCCTGCTCGGCAAACAGCTCGTCGGGCAGTTGGCTGACATCGAAGTCCTCGCCGAGGCCAAACTGCTGAGCCGCCTGACGCTTGAGCCCCTCGGTCTCCTGCTGCACCAACGCCTGGGGCACCGGGATGTCGTTGGCGTTCTTGAGCGCCTCGAGCACCTGCTGCTTCACGCGGTTGTCGACGGCCTGGCTCGCCTCGCGGGTCATGTTCTTCTTGACCTCATCGCGGAACCTGTCCAGGTCGCCGTCCTCGACGCCGAACTTCTCGACGAACTCGGCATCCACCTCGGGCAGGGCCTGGCCCTTCACCTCGTGGACCTTGACCTTGAAGGTCGCTTCCTGACCGGCCAGCTGCTCGGCCTGGTAATCCTCGGGGAAGGTGACATTGAGCTCCTTCTCCTCGCCGGCCTTGGCACCGATCAGTTGCTCCTCGAAGCCGGGGATGAAGCTCCCGGAACCGATCACCAGCTCGTGACCCTCGGCGCTGCCGCCCTCGAAGGGCTCATCGCCCAGGAAGCCCTGGAAGTCGATCTTGACCTGGTCGCCCTCTTCGGCGGCGCGGTCAACCTCTTCCCAGCCGGCATTCTGCTTGCGCAGGGTGTCGATCATCTCGTCGACATCGGCCTCGGTCACCTCGACCACCGGACGCTCGACCTCGGTTCCCTCGATGGAGGCCAGCTCGACCTCGGGATAGATCTCGAGGGTCGCGGTGAATTCCAGATCCTTGCCCGACTCGTTGACGTTGGCCTCAATCTGCGGATAGCCGGCCGGGTTGAGCTCGTTCTCGGAGATGGCGCGCACGTAACGCTCGCGCATCACTTCGCCCACCACTTCGTCGCGCACGCCGGCGCCATAACGCTGGCGGATCACCGACATCGGGACCTTGCCCTTGCGGAAGCCATCCAGACGCACGGTCTTGGCGGCATCCTTGAGACGGGCGTCAACGGCCTCGTCGATCTCGGCGGCCGGCACCTGGACCTTGATGCGGCGTTCAATCTGGGAGGTCGTATCGACGGAAACTTGCATGAAATGTCCTCTACCGACTGGGGCGTTCTGTGAAAGCGTGAAAGGTTCAAAGGGGTGATTCTAAGAATCCCACCCGATACTGGCAAGCGCATACCTGGACAGTTGGGGCCTGGCGACACATTACAAGGGGCATGACGGGGTTTTTCCGCATCAATCGGATCACAGACATCGACACAGTGGGGCATGAAATAGCCGGTACGGCAATTGCGTAGGCACGCAGAAAGCGCTGAAACATGAGTCGGGAAGGAAACGGGAACTACCGAGGGAGGCAATGGGGTGGATGATGGGGATCGAACCCACGACCACCGGAGCCACAATCCGGGGCTCTACCACTGAGCTACATCCACCACTGCCTGAACATCGTATCGAGATGGGGTGGATGATGGGGATCGAACCCACGACCACCGGAGCCACAATCCGGGGCTCTACCACTGAGCTACATCCACCACGACGATACGGATCTTGCTGAAAGCTCGAACACGACGGTTGAACCGCTACCGACCACCCCATGCGATACATGGCGCGCCCAGCAGGACTCGAACCTGCAGCCTACGGCTTAGAAGGCCGTTGCTCTATCCGCTTGAGCTATGGGCGCATTCTACGTCTCAGAGCGCCTGACCGCAACCCGAAATAAGAAATAAAACTTTCTCAATCAATAGGTTGTGGTCGGGGTGGAGGGATTCGAACCCCCGACATCCTGCTCCCAAAGCAGGCGCGCTACCAGACTGCGCTACACCCCGCCGGCTCTTGCACGGCCCTGACGCCGCCGCAGGGGCCTCGTCAAGCGCTGCGTATTCTACGGATCTTTCACCGCGGGTCAAGCGAGAACCGTGCCACTGCCAGCCGGCCGCTTTGCCTTCGCGCTCCGGCATGCGAAAATCTTACGCCCTATCCACCACCCACCAGAGGGAATCTTGATGACCGCCCAACTGATCGATGGCAAGTCCATTGCCGCCCGCGTCCGCCAGCAGGTTGCTCGCCAGGTGCAGGCACGCCGCGAGGCCGGAGGGCGCATTCCCGGACTGGCCGTGGTCCTGGTGGGCGAGGACGCCGCCTCTGCCGTCTATGTTCGCAACAAGCATCGCGCCTGCGAAGAAGCCGGCATCCGCTCGTTCAAGTACCCGCTGCCGACGGAGACCCGTCAGAGCGAACTCGAAACCCTGGTCGACCAGCTCAACAACGACCCGCGCATCGACGGTATCCTCGTGCAGCTGCCGCTTCCCGAGCATCTGGACGCCCGCCCGATCCTCGAGCGCATCCTGCCCCACAAGGATGTCGATGGCTTCCACCCTTACAACCTTGGCCGTCTGGCCCAGCGCTTGCCGCTGCTGCGCCCCTGCACTCCCAAGGGCGTGATGACCCTGCTGGAGGCGAGTGGCCTCGAGGTCCGCGGCCTGGACGCCACCGTGGTCGGCGCCTCCAACATCGTCGGCCGCCCCATGTCGCTGGAACTGATGCTCGCCGGCTGCACCACCACCGTCTGCCATCGGTTCACCCGCAACCTCGAAGAGCACGTCCGCCGCGCCGACCTGCTGGTGGTCGCGGTGGGCAAGCCCGGCCTGGTCAAGGGCGAGTGGATCAAGCCCGGCGCCATCGTCATCGACGTGGGCATCAATCGCCAGGAGGACGGCCGCCTGATCGGCGACATCGACTTCGCCGCCGCCGCCGAGCGCGCCAGCTGGATCACCCCGGTGCCCGGCGGCGTCGGCCCGATGACCGTGGCCAGCCTGCTCGAGAACACCCTGCAGGCCGCCGAGCTGCACGACGCCGCGGAATAGGCCCAAGAAGCAAGGTGTCCCGCGGCGCGGCGAAATGCACCCCACCGCGAATTCCGCTAGAATCTCGCCTCCACTTTTTCCGACTCGCGAGGTCTCCCGATGACCGACAAGAAGATGAACGTCGAAAGC
>NZ_JAVLBC010000264.1:0-3676 GCF_031581305.1 Halomonas sp. | reverse complement strand
GCAAGGAGCAAGGAGCAAGGAGCAAGGAGCAAGGAGCAAGGAGCAAGGAGCAAGGAGCAAGGAGCAAGGCCCTGATGGTTCATCTCACCCCTTCCCCTCACATCTAACAAGCGGTACCCCATGTTTGTCGACTCCCACTGCCATCTCGACCGTCTCGATCCGGAGACCCACGGCGGCGATCTTGCCGCCGCCCTCGATGCCGCCCGTGCCAGGAACGTGCGTCAGTTCCTGGCCATTGCCGTGACCCTCGAGGACATGCCGTCCCTGGCCGAGATCGCTCGGACCCATGATGATGTCGTGATCTCCGCCGGTGTCCATCCGTTGCACTGCGTGGCCGAGGAGCCTAGCGTTGCGGTGATCAAGGAAGCAGCCGAACGCTTCGGTGCGGTGGCCATTGGCGAATGCGGCCTCGACTACCACTATCTCGACAAGGCGCCCGACAGCGTGCCTGCACGGGAAGTGCAGCGCGAGCGGTTCCGCCGCCAGCTGGTTGCCGCCAGCGAACTCGAGCTGCCGGTGATCATCCATACCCGCGAGGCCCGTGACGATACTCTGGCATTGATCCGCGAGCACACCGACTCGGCGGTGGGCGGCGTGCTGCACTGTTTCACCGAGGACATGGACATGGCCCGGGAGGCAGTGCGCCATGGCTTCTATATCTCGCTGTCCGGCATTGTGACCTTCCGCAACGCCGAATCGCTTCGCGACCTGGCACGAGGCCTGCCGTTGGATCGGCTGCTGATCGAGACCGACAGCCCCTATCTGGCGCCGGTGCCGCATCGTGGCAAGCCCAACGAGCCGGCCTGGGTGGTGGAGGTCGCCGAGTGCATCGCCGACGCACGCGGCATCAGCGTGGCGGAGGTCGCGGCCCAGACCACGAGCAACTTCTATCGGCTGTTCCGCGCTGCGGCGCCCGAGGCGCCTGCCGAGGTGCGCAAGGCGTTGCGCTCCGCCGGACTGGTCTAGGCTACCCTCATTACCCTGTCTTATGCGGCCTGGAGGAGGGCGCACCATGCAACTCGATCCGCTGCTGGCCCAGATCGACCCCGAAGGTGAGATTCCTCCCGTTGACCGCTGGCACCCCGAACACGGTGGTGAGATGGACCTCACCATCGCTGCCGATGGGCGCTGGATTCATGAGGGCACGCCTATTGCGCGACCGCGACTGGTACGCCTGCTCTCGACCCTTCTGCGCCGCGACCCCGATGGTGACTACGTGCTGGTGACGCCGGTCGAGCGGCAGCGGATCCGGGTGGAGGACCGGCCCTTCCTGGTGGTGGATGCCGACCGCGAGGAGGATGGCAACTGGTGGCTGACCACCAACGTCGGCGACCGCCTGGCGCTTGGCGAGGCCCATCGGCTGGTGCTCAGCGAGACCCCGGCCGGCGAGATGGTGCCGGAGGTCGCTGTGCGTTTCGGGCTCACCGCACGGCTGGGGCGCAACGTCTACTACCGGCTGGTGGAACAGGCCGAGACGCGGGAGCTCGGCGGCGGCGCCCTCGAGCTGGGCCTGACCAGCCAGGACACCTGGCAGCCCCTGGGGCGGCTGGACGCGAACGCGCGCCATGAGGGCGAGACGCCATGTCCCTGATCCGCCAGCTGACCCCCGAGCAGCGTGCCGTGGTCGCTCACGAGCGAGGCCATGCCCGGGTCGCAGCGGTGGCCGGTGCCGGCAAGACTACAACCATGGTCGCCCGGGTGTTGCACCTGCTCGCGCAAGGGGTATCCCCGGCGCGCATCCTGGTGCTGATGTTCAACCGGTCGGCCCGTGAGGACTTTCAGGCGCGCCTGGCCGAGATGGCGCCGGCCGGCCAGGCGCTGCCGGACGTGCGTACCTTTCACTCTCTCGGTCACCGGCTGACCGCGAGCCTGACCCGCTGGGGCGCGCTCGCACCTCGTCAGCTGCTCACCGCCGACTGGCAGCTCGAACGACTGCTGCGTCAGGCCACGCTGGCCGCCCTGGCCGAGGCGCCCGAGGCTCGCGAGACGGCACTGGAGGCCGAACGCCTCGAGGCGCTGGCCCACTTCTGCGGACTGGTGAAGGCCGAGATGGCCTCGCCCGTCGAGCTCCACCGCCAGCTCGACTTCGGCGAGGAGACCGGCCACTTCGTGCCCGCCTTCGAGCATGCCGAGCAGCTGCTGGCCGACCAGGGGCTGATGACCTTCGCCGACCTGCTCTATCGTCCGCTGCTGGCCCTGGAGGCGGATGCCGGGTTGCGCGGCCGGGTACAGGGGTTCCTCGACCACGTGGTCATCGACGAATACCAGGACATCAACACCGCCCAGCAGCGGCTGCTGGCGCTGCTGGCCGGCCGCGATGCCGAGGTCATGGCGGTGGGTGATGCCAACCAGTGCATCTACGAGTGGCGGGGGGCCCACCCCGACACCATGCTGGAGAACTTCACCGCCACCTTCGGGGCGGCCCGCGACTATCCGCTCTCGACCACCTTCCGGCATGGCCATGCGCTGGCCCTGACCGCCAATCATGCCATCGCGGCCAATCGGCGGCGTCCCGACCAGCTTTGCCTGGCCGCGCCGGGTAACCCCTCGACCGGCCTGGCCGTGGGGCAGGGCAGCCAGGGGGTACTGGCCGAGCTCGATGGCTGGCTCAATCGGGGCCGCGGGCTGGATGAGGCCTGCCTGCTGGTGCGCAGCTGGGCGCTGTCGGTGCCGCTGCAGCTGGCGCTGCTCCGCCGGGGTGTTCCCTTCCGACTGGCCCGGGAGGACCGCTTCGTCTTCCGCCTGCCGCTGGTCGAGGCCCTGGCCGGCTATATGCGTCTCGCCGTCGAGCCGCGGCGGCTTCAGGATCCGGGGCATCTGGCGATGCTGCTGTCCCAGCCCACTCCCTTCGTGGCCCGTGAGCGGATCCGCGCCCTGGCGAATCGACTGGCCGAGACCCAGCGCTGGCCGGAGCGTCACGATCCGCTGCTCGATGGGCTCAGGCCCCATCAGCGACGCACCCTCAAGAAGCGCTGGGCGCTGCTATGCGAGCTGCCCCGTCTATCGGCCTGGCCCCCCGTACGGCTCCTCGAACATGTGGTCGAGGTTGTGGAGGCCGAGAAGGTGCTCAAGCGCGCCGCCGCGCGGCGTGACAAGGGCGAGGAGGACGTGCGCCTGCTCGACGTGCTGGTCGAGCAGGCCGGCGAGCTGGGCAGCGACACCGAGGCCTTCATCGAGCTGCTCTCCCGGCCGGTGGAGAACCGCGACGACGGGGTGCTGATCAGCACCGTGCATGGCGCCAAGGGACTGGAGTGGCCGCTGGTGCTGGTGGCGGGTGTCAACGAGGAGGACTTTCCCCACTATACCCGCGACAACCCCCTGACACCGGGGCGCCTGGAAGAGGAGCGACGGCTCTTCTATGTGGCCATCACCCGGGCGCGGGAGCGCCTGGTGCTGCTCCATGATGGCGGAGACCATCGCCCCAGTCGCTTCATCGCCGAGTCCGCCTGGGAAGATGGCCAGCGCCTCGCCCGCCGGCTTGATGGCGCCCAGGCAGAAGAAGAAGAAGAAGCGGAAGAGACGCAGCCCCCGCTGCCTGTGTCAGACCTCGACCTCGTGCAGCGATATCTGGCGGCGCTGGGCCATTCACTGCCGGTGGTGGCTGCGCGCCCGGCCGCTCACGCCGGGCCCGACGAGTCCCGGGCCGACGTTTTCCGGGTCGGTCAGCTTCTGCGAC
>NZ_JAVLBC010000035.1:15505-19537 GCF_031581305.1 Halomonas sp. | reverse complement strand
CTGGGGCCACTCCTCCCACCATCCGCTGGGCATCGAGGTGTACCGCGGCAGGCTGATCCTCTTCGGCTGCGGGGACCTGATCAACGACTACGAGGGCATCACCGGCCACGAGGCCTTCCGCGACGACCTGGCCCTGCTCTACTTCCCGAGGCTCTGCCCGGCGGACGGCCGGCTGGAACGGCTGGTCATGGTGCCCCTGCAGCGCCGCCATTTCCGTCTCGAGCGAGCCCCCCGCGAGGAGGCCGAGTGGTTGTGCCGTATGCTGAACCGTGAGGGACGGCCGCTCGGCACCCGGGTACGACTCGATGGCCCAGACCGGTTGGTGCTCGAGTGGCAAGGCGAGCGATGAAGCCGTTCAACTCATGTCGAACCTGATGGCGCGTCCGGACCGGCGTCGGGTGGAGTGTCCGATGCCTCCTGTTCGGCGACGAAGGCACTGCGATGGAAGGCCGCCGCGGCCTCCACCTCGGCAAGGCCACGCAGGCCGGGTTCCCGTGGTTCGTCGCCGGCCAGCACCTGGAGCACCGACCTGACCCCGCGCGAGAGCGATATCAGGTTGTAGCCGCCTTCCAGCACGAAAACCAGCCTTCCCGCGCACTGCCGGCGTGCCAAGCTCTGCAGGATGCCGGTCATGGCGGAAAAGCCGTCATAGGAGACATTCAGCGCCAGGTCATGGCTGTGGGGATCGAAGCCTGTCGAGACCAGGATCAGGTCGGGTCGGAACCACTCGGCCGCCGGCACCAGGATCTCGCGGAAGGCCTTGAGATAGGCGGCGTCGCCGGCATCGGCCGGCAGGGGAACATTGACGATGGCGCCATCCCCGAGGCCCACCCCGACCTCCTCGAGACTCCCCGTTCCAGGATAGAAGGGAGAGGCGCGATGGATATCGAAGAACAGCACATCCGGGTCGGCCCAGAAGATGTCCTGGGTGCCGTTGCCATGGTGCGCATCCCAATCGACGATCATGACCCGCTCGCAGCCCAGTGCCGCCCGGGCATGGGCGGCCGCCACCGCCACGTTGTTGAACAGGCAGAAGCCGCGGGCGCGTACCGGTTCGGCATGATGGCCGGGGGGCCTGACCAGCGCGAAGCTACTTTCGGCTCGGCCCTCTACCACCGCCTCGACGGCAGCGATCGCCGTGCCGGCGGCCACCTCGGCGGCATCGACGCTGCCAGGTGATACGGCCGTGGTATCCACATCCAGCCAGGCACTTTTTCCGCGCAGCTGGTAGATGCTGTCCAGGTAGGAGCTAGTGTGGACGCGCCCCAGCTGCTCGCGAGTGGCCGACATGCCGGCCTCGAAGGTCACCCCGGGGACCGGTTCGAGATCCAGCAGGTGCCGGATGGCGGAGAGCCGGGCGGGGTGTTCGGGATACTTCCAGGGCACCCCCAGCCCAGACAGCAGTTTGCGGACTCGCTTGTCCATGCGCCCTGGCAGGAAGGGCACCTCGATATCCGGTTCATGGGCCAGCATCCGCTCGTCATAGAAGGCGATCACGCTGTTCTGTTCGGCCACTGTGAAGGCTCCCTGTTGTGCGCGACATACGGGTGAGGCGACTCAAGTATCTGGCTACAGCATATCAGGGGCCTGGCATCGGGGGGGGAGGACGGCCCGTCACATCAGCGCATGGCATCGAGCAGGCGTTCCACCGCCAGGAACAGCTGACGACGCGGCTGGGCGCCCTCGAGCACGCCGGCGTGCTCGCCGTCCAGCGAGAAGCGCAGGCCCGGCACGCCGCCGATGCCGGCTTTCCGAGCGATCTGCTGGTCATCCTCTACCTCCTGGCGGAAATCACCCTGCGCCAGGGCCTGGCGCAGGGCCTGCCCATCCAGGTCGAGCGTCTGCGCCACCTGGACGAGTGCCTCGGGGTCGGCCAGGTCGAGGCTCTCCTCGAAGAAGCCGCGGAACAGCGCCGTTTGCATGGCGCTGCCGGCCCCTGGCCGGACGACGTCCTGCGTCCGAGCCCAGGCACTGGCCTCGTGGGCCAGCCGAGAACGGGGCTGTAGGCGAGGCAGGCGCAGGGTCATGCCGCGCTCCGCGGCCATGGGATAGACGGCCCGTTCCCAGATGTCGTGCAGGTAGTTGCCGTCGGGGTCGAGGGTCGGCTCTGGCTCGGGGCGCAGCTCGAAGGCGCGCCAGCGGATTGCCACGACATCGCCGAAGCGCGCTTCCAGGGCGTCGAGCTCCGGAACCTCCAGGTAGCAGAAGGGGCAGACGAAGTCGCTGAAGACATCGAGGGTAATGCGGGGTCGGGGCATCGGGCGCCTCCTGTGGCGATGCGGAAGACCCCGGGAGGGTAACAGCGCGTCGTCCGGCAGGACATGGCAGGAGAGGGTGGTCGGGTGATGGTCCTGGTGGCGCTCTCGAGCCTACCGCCAAGGGCGCGCCGCGGCGATGGGCGAACTGGAGCGGCGGGGCCGGTCGGTGTAGGCTTGTCGCCCTTGTTCACAGCACAGGACCTGATCATGAGCAATCTGCCCAACTGCCCCGAGTGCGGCTCCGAGTTCACCTACGAGGACGGCATTCAGCTTGTCTGCCCGGAGTGTGGCCACGAGTGGTCGAAGGACGCCGGCGCCGAGCCGGCCAAGGACGAGGCGGTGGTCCGCGATGCCAACGGCAATCCCCTGGCCGACGGCGACACTGTCACGGTGATCAAGGACCTCAAGGTCAAGGGCGCCTCGTCGGTAGTGAAGGTGGGGACCAAGGTCAAGAGCATCCGCCTGGTCGACGGCGACCACGACATCGACTGCAAGATCGACGGCATCGGGCCGATGAAGCTCAAGTCCGGGTTCGTCAAGAAGGTGTGATACCCTCTCGCCACATCGGGAGAGAGCACTCATGGCCAAGGATTCATCCCACAACTCTGCCGCGGCCACAAACGACATCTCACTTCGGGACAAGGTCGCGTTCCTGTCGAGTCCCCGGGTTTACGTCGGTTTCGAGGGGGAGGTCGATGTCAAGGAGACCCACATGGCCTGGGTCTTCCTGACTGCAGACCGGGTCTACAAGCTCAAGAAGCCCGTCGAGTACAATCACCGCGACTGCCATGTCCTTCGCGACCGCGAGTTTCTCTGCCATGAGGAGGTTCGCCTCAACCGTCGCCTGGCACCGGAGGTCTACCTGGGCGTGGCATCGTTGAGGCTGAACTCCGAGGGCAGGCTGGCGCTCAATGGCGAGGGAGAGGTGGTCGACTGGCTGGTCGTGATGAAGCGTCTGCCCGAGCATCTCATGCTGGATGTGGCGCTGTCGCAGGGTACCGTCACCAAGGCCCGGGTCACCCGGGTCGCCGAGCGGCTATCGGGCTTCTATCAGGGCCTGGAGCCGGTCGAGATGTCGGTAGAGACCTATCTGGAGCATTTCAAGCGTGAGCTCGACAGGAATCGGGAGGTCATCGCTGATTCGCGATTCTCGCTGGCGAGGGATGGCGTGGCGCCGATGCTCGACCGCCTCGATCGCCTGCTTGTCGAAGAGCCTGAACTGCTGGGGGAGCGCGCGCGTCAGGGGCGGATCGTCGAGGGGCATGGTGATTTGCGTCCCGAGCACGTCTGCCTCTCCGAGCCCCCCGTTGTCATCGATTGCCTCGAATTCAGTCGCCCTCTGCGGCTGGTGGATCCCTTCGACGAGCTGAGCTTCCTGGGCCTCGAGTGCGACCGACTCGGGGCCGCCTGGATTGGCGAGCTGCTGGTCAACGAGTGCGCCCAGACGCTACTGGATTGGCCAGACAGGCGGTTGCTGGCCTTCTATACGGCGTATCGTGCCTGTCTCAGGGCTCGGCTGTCGCTCGCTCACCTGCTCGAGCCTGATCCACGCACGCCGGACAAGTGGGAGCCGCAGGCCAGGGACTACCTGGCTCTGGGGCAGCAGGCCTGCCGTGAACTGGACGCGCCATAATCTGCCTGGATTTCCGGCCATTCAGGCCGGTATAGGTGTGCCATTTACGTGGGGCCCTCGAGCAGCTCGGTAAGTGAGCCATTCTCATGGGCGCGGCGGATTGCCTCGGCAAAGAGCGGAGCAGCGCTGACCACCTCGAGG
>NZ_JAVLBC010000035.1:0-15495 GCF_031581305.1 Halomonas sp. | reverse complement strand
CGGCGGGATGGTATCGGTCACGATGAGCTTCGTCAGTTGCGGGTCGCTGACCACCTGGTCGGCATCACCGACGAAAAGGCCGTGCGCCGCAAGCCCGACCACCGTCTTTGCGCCTCGGGCCAGGCACGCCTGGGCGGCACGCAGCAGGGTGCCACCTGAACTGACCAGATCATCAACGACCAACACAGTGGCGCCTTCGACCTCGCCGGTCAGCAGGGTGCCGCTGACCTTGCCCTCGCTGCGACGCTTCTCCATGTAGGCGGCCCCGATCTCGCGATTCAGCATGGGCTCCAGCATCTCCCTGAAGCCCTGCGCCCGCTTCACGCCGCCCGGGTCAGGGGAAGCCACCACTACCTTGCCGTCGCCACAGCGCTCGCGCATGTAATCGGCAAACAGGCGGCGCGTGTCGAGGGTGTGGGTGGGGCAACGGAAGGCATTCTGGAAGGCGGCGGGATTGTGGACGTCGAGCGTCATGACGGCGTCGATGCCCATTGCCTCGAGGAGCATGGCCAGATAGCGGGAGGTAAGCGGATCGCGTGACTTGGTCCGGCGGTCCTTCCGCGCATAAGCCATATAGGGAATGACGGCGGTGACCCGCTGGGCTCCCGCATCGCGGACGGCGCCAAGGAAGAAGAGTAGCCGGCAAAGTCGTTCGTTGACGCCCTGCTCCGGGGCGCCGTTGAGGCTCTGCAGGACATAGACATCCTCACCACGCACACTTTCCAGCGGTCGCACCTTGTGCTCACCGTCCTCGAAGTCGCGCTCCTCGTGTTTGGCAAGCGAATGGCCCAGTGCCTGGGCCACCTTTTCACCAAAGGGTCTACTGGCGTTCAGAGAGAATAGTTTCATGCCTCCCAGCATAGACGCTGAGCCCTCTGTTTGACGAGCGTAAAGGATCAGGCGTTGTGGGGCGTCAGGCAGCTTGGCAGGCTTTCGTGAAGTGAACGGGGCAGGATGCGAAGGTCGCGAAAGCCACCGATGTCCTTGTCGGCGACGTTGTCCGTCTGCATCAGGATGACCTGGTCACGCGTCAGCGGCGGGCCGGGCAGCCAGGTGGCCAGGGCCGCTACCAGCCGCCAGGCGAGGAAGGGAATCGGCACCAGCGGCCGCTCGCGGTGCAGGTGCGTGAGCAGCATCTCGAGGATCTCTCGGTAGCTCAGCACCTCGGGCCCGCCGAGCTCGAAGAGTCGTCTTGCGGTGGCAGGGCGGCCCGTGAGTGTGGCAATAGCCCGCGCCACGTCCATCACGTGTACCGGCTGTAGCCGGGTCGTGCCGTGACCGAAAAGCGGGATCAGCGGTAGCCGGGCCAGGCCCTCCAGGCCGGAGAGGAAGGCATCCCCGGGGCCGAACAGCACGCTGGGTCTCACGATGATCGCCTTGGGCATGGCCTCCAGTACCGCATCTTCGCCCCGGGAGCGGGCGCGGACATAGGCCGAGGCTGAGTCGTGGCGGATGCCGATCCCCGAGACCAGCACCAGCCGGTCGATGCCCGCCGCCCGGGCTCGGCTGGCCAGTCGCCCGGCCCCCGTTACATGGATGGCCTCGAAGCTGGCATCGCGCGTTTCCACATAGAGGCTGACGGCATTGACCACGGCGCTTGCGCCCGCGAGGGCTGTGTCGATGCTCGCCTCGTCGCGGATATCGGCAGTGGCGAGTTCCACCGGATCCCCGTCCTCGCAATACGCACCCCGCGGCCGGCTTCGACCAGTTCCCGGACAATGGTGTCACCGAGAAAGCCGGTGCCACCGAAGACCGTGACCGGACCCTTGCGCATCATTCCCCTCCCTGTGGCCGCTCAACGATAGCCGGCCATCAGCTCGCGCACCAGTGGCGTATCGGCATCGCGGTGAGTGGGCAGTTCGAAACGGGCTCGGGAGATGGCGGTGCGTGACAGCTCGGCGGTGATCAGCATCTCGCACTCCTCGGCCTCGGCGAGCAGCTCACCACGCGGGCCGAGGATGCGCGAGCCGCCCCAGAAGTGGCTCTGGCCCTCGGGGCCGAAGCGGTTGGCCATGATCACCGGCGTGCCGTAGGTCATGGCGTAGAAGCGCACGTTGAGGGCCCAGTTCTGCTCGTTGGAGAAATCGTCGCTGACGATGCCCGAGGCCGAGTTGATCGGCGCGCAGAGCACCGTAGGCCGGGGCAGCAGCGCGGCATGGACCAGTGCCGGGTTCCACAGGTCGGCGCAGATCAGCTGTGTGGCCGACCAGCCGGGGCGCACCGGGGTCTGGGTGAGCTCGCTGCCGTGGGTGAACCACTTGCCCTCCTCGAGACCGCCGTAGGTGGGCAGGTTAAGCTTGCGGTGCACCGCGGCGATCTCACCATCCTGGAGGATGGCCAGCGCGTTGTAGTACTCGCCGGGACTCGCTTCCTCGACGAAACCCACCACGGTCTGCATCTCGCGGCAGGCCAGTGCCAGCTCGCGCAGACGCGGATCCTCCAGCGGCATCGCCACCTGCATGATCCGGCTACCCAGCCCGTAGCCGGTCAGCGAGAGCTCGGGAAAGACCAGCAGCTCGACGCCCCGCTCGCAGGCGTCCTGGATGATGTCGAGATGCTGCGCCAGGTTGACATCCACCTCTCCGAGGGTGGCGTTGATCTGGGCGGCGCCCACGCGCAGTCGGTCCTGATAGTGCATGATTCAGCTCTCAAGAGGTAACGCGGGCCCTTTGGTCTCGCCCGGGTTGTCAGTATTGGAACGGGGGCAGCGTCGCTGCGCGTCTCCGCGTCTCCGCGTCTCCGCGTCTCCGCCGCTGCGCCAGTGGCGGGGCGTGCGGACGTCGATGGCGTCTCATGGAGCACCGAGCTGTGCCAGCAGGTCGCTGGCCGGGCGCTCCTCCAGGGTCATGATGATGTCATAAAGCGTGGCAGTCTGCTCGCCGAGCAACGGATCGGCGAGTGCATGGTACTTGGCGGCAAGTTCCTCGTCAGAGAGCGGATTGTGCGGGTTGCCGCGGGCCTCGCAGGGTGCGCTCTCCACTATCCGACCGTCGCTCAGGTGCAGCCGCGCTGCTGCCCAGCGCTCTGCGGGGAAGCAGGCGTTGAAGGCGACACGCTCTTGGATCCTGACCCGCGAGGCCAGGGCTCGCAGCTCTGGTGCGGCGAGGTCAGTGATGGCCTGGGCATCCAAGGTGCCGCGGCCCAGGGCGCAGGCCACCGACCAGGGCAGGCTGTATTGAGCTTCCTCGGTACTGCTGGGATGCACTACATGCAACCGCCTGGCTTCGTGAAAGGTGATGATCTCGATGCGGGAGACGTTTTTCGGGTCGTCGATTGTCTCGCGCAGGTTCAGAATCGCCTCCACCGCTGGCTGGGCCCAGCGGCACACCGGATAGGCCTTGAAGTACTGTTCATGGAGGTACCAGCGCTGCCCCAGGTCGGCCCAGACTCCCCCGACTTCCGGGCTTGTCATGGTTAGCGCCGGAGCGCCGCTGAATCCCGCTTGGGCTAGAAGGGCCGCAGAGATACCGGTCATGGCGCCCCAGCCGGAACCATCCTTGAGCATGGTGGGATGGTCGATGCAGCGCATCATCTGGCTGCGAGGGCCATAGAACTCGGCGATGCCCAGGGCATGATGCAGGCGCTCGTCGTCGAGCCCCAGTAGTCGGGCTGCCACCGCGGCGACGCCGAGGGCATTCCAGGCGCCGGAAGTGTGATAGTCGGGGCTGGTGGCATGCAGGGCGATACCGGCGCGAGTCGCCACCTCGTAGCCCAGGATCAACAGGCCAAGGAAGTCACGGCCGGAGAGATGGCGTGCCTCAGGCAAGGCGACCAGGCCCGGCATTAGGGCAACGCCGGCATGTCCCTTGGCCAATACCTGGCCGTCATGGGCGTCCAGGGCGTCGATCAGCCAGGCACCGTGCAAGGCCACCCCGGTGGGCGAGGATCGGCCGGCGGCGAAGAGTAGCGGCCGATCTCCGCCATGCTGTGTGGTAACGAAGCGGCGAGCGATGTCGGCCAGCTCGGTCTGGGTTGCCCCGGCGGCCACGCCGACCAGGTCCAGTAGACAGCGCTTGGCTTGGGTGAGCAAGGCAGGGTCGAGGGTGGCGAGATCGGTGTGGCGGATCCAGTCCACGGGCGAATGGGAGGTGGTCATCGCAAGCTCGTTGTCAGTTTCGGGGCAGATACAAGAAGGCCGCCCGTGGGCGGCCTCGATGCGTGTGCCGACAATGCCCGGCCGTTACAATAGCTCGTTGTCCTCGAGGAAGGACTGGGCCACGTCTTCGATGTTCTCGCGCTCGACGTCGACCCGCGCGTTGAGCTCGGCCATGGTCGCGTCGTCAAGCAGCGTCGACAGCGCGTTCATCTGCTTGGCGAGGTCGGGATTTTCTTCCAGGGTCTCCTGGCGCACCACCGGCGTGAGAGCGTAGGCGGGGAAATAGCCCTGGTCATCCTCGAGGACCCGGAAGTCGAAGGCCGGGATGCGACCGTCGGTGGCGAACACCAGGCCCACCTCGACGTCGCCGTCGCGCAGGGCCGGGTAGACCAGACCGGAATCCATGCGCTTGATGTTGCCGCGGTCGACGCGGAAGTCGTAGGCCTGCTGCAGCGGTCGCCAGCCGTCCTCGCGGGCATAGAACTCTGCGTTCAGGGCAAAGGTCAGGTCCTCGCCGCCATCGTTGATCGCCTGGGCCAGGTCGGAGAGGGAGGCAATGCCGCGCTCCTCGGCGTCCGCCTCGCGCATGGCCAGGGCATAGGTATTGTTGGCATTGGAGGGGTCCAGCCACACCAGGCCCTTCTCGGCGTCGAGCTCCTTGACCCGCGCGTAGGTCTCCTCCGGTGACAGGCGCTCGGTGACGTCGTTGTAGTTGATCAGCGATGTGCCGGTGTACTCCCAGTAGAGGTCGATCTGTCCGTTTTCCTGGGCCTGGCGCAGCACAGCGGAGCCCATGCCGGAGCGATTCTCCACATCGTAGCCAAGGCTCTCCAGGTACTGGGTGGTCATGTTGGAGAGTATCTGCTGCTCGGTGAAGTTCTTGCCGCCGACGGTGATCTCGGCGGCGCCGGCGGTGGTCATGGCACCGGCCAGGGCCAGGCCGGACAGAGTGGTCATCAGGCGTTTCATGGGTACTTCTCCTTGTGATTTGACAGTGTACAGCACGGTTCGAACGATCAGGCGCGCGACGGGTTGACCCCGCGCGGCACCAGCAGGAAAGCGACGGTGGCGATCAGGGCATCGACGATGATCGCCAGCAGGGCGGTAGGAATGGCGCCGGCGAGCATCATCACCGGATCGTACAGGTCGATGCCGGTGAAGATCAGCTCACCCAACCCCCCGGCGCCGATCAGAAAGGCCAGCGGCACGGTGCCCACGTTGATGGTCAGGGCGGTGCGCATGCCCGCGAAGATCACGTAGAGGGCGTTGGGCAGCTCCACCCGCAGCAGGCGCTGGATCGACGACATGCCGATGCCCGCGGCGGCCTCCATCAGGGCCGGGTCCACGCCCTTGAGCCCGGTATAGGTGTTGCGGGTGATGGGCAGCAGGGTGGCGACGAACAGCCCGAAGACCGCCGGCACCGTGCCGATGCCCAGGAAACTCATGGAGAGGGCCAGCACCGCGAGCGTGGGGATGGTGGTGCCGACGTTGAGCACCTGCATCAGCGATTCCGCCCAGCGTGCCATGCTCGGACGCGACAGCACGATGCCCAGCGGGATGGCGACCAGGATCGCCAGGCCACCGGAGATCGCCGTCAGCCTCAGGTGCTGGATGGCCAGGTACTGCACATCGGGCAGATAGAAGATGAAGTCGTTGATGACCCCGCTCGACTGGCTCCATACCCCGGCGAAGAAGATCGCCACCAGCAGGAGTGCCCGCAGGGCCCCTTTCAGGCTCTGGATCGGCATCGGCTCACTCCTTGACGGCGCTGTCGGGGGTCCGGGTGGCGGCCTCACGGGCGCGGAAACGCGACCCCAGGTGGTGCGTCATGGCGCGTTGGGTAATCTGGCCGCAGACCCGCCCCTGATCATCCACGCAGGGCAGCCAGGTGGCGTCCTGGGAAAACATCAGCGAGGCGACCTTGCGCAGGTCATCGTCCAGGGTCACGGTCCCCGGCACGTTCTCGAAGTGGTCACGGCAGTAGCCCTTGGTGGTGCGCGCCTTGGCCCGGGTGATCAGGCCCACCGGCTGGCGCTGGTCGTTCACCATCAGGATGGCGTTCTGGTAGCCGTAGTCCTCGATGCGGGCCAGCGCCGTCTCCAGCGTGTCGCCGGGGCTCACCGTGGCGATCTCGTCGGAGACCACCTCCTGGACCTTGACCAGGTTGAGGCGCTTGAGCGCGCGGTCCTCGCCGAGGAAGGATTCGACGAAGGCATTCTTCGGCGCAGCCAGCAGGTCGTCGGGCGCGGAGTGCTGTACCAGCTTGCCCTCGCGGAATATCGCCACCCGGTCGCCCATCTTGATCGCCTCGTCGATGTCGTGGCTGACGAACATGATGGTCTTCTTGAGGGCCTGCTGCATCTTGAGGAACTCGTCCTGGATCACTGCCCGGTTGATGGGGTCGATGGCGCCGAAGGGCTCGTCCATCAGCATGACCGGTGGGTCGGCAGCGAGCGCTCGAGCCACGCCGATGCGCTGCTGCTGGCCGCCGGAAAGCTCGCTGGGGAAGCGCTTGAGGAAGGCGTCGGGTTCCATGGAGATCATCGCCATCAGCTCCCGGGCCCGCTCCTTGTAGCGGGCCTTGTTCCAGCCCAGCAGCTGGGGCACCACCGTGATGTTCTCCTCGATGGTCATGTTGGGGAACAGCCCGATCTGCTGGATCACATAGCCGATATTGCGGCGCAGGTCCTGGGTATTCATGTCGGTGGTGTCCTCCCCGTTGATGAACACCTTGCCGGAGGTCGGTTTCACGATGCGGTTGATCATCTTCAGGGTGGTGGTCTTGCCGCAGCCCGAGGGGCCGAGCAGGATGCAGATCTCGCCGTTGGGTACGTTCATGCTGATGTGGTCGGCGGCGACCACGGCGCCCTTGGGCGTGTCGAAGACCTTGGTCAGGTTATCGAGTTCGATCATTCGTGTGTCCTTGTCGTCTCGGTCGTCAGAGGCTCGCTATCAGGCGGTGGAGGTGTCGAGCTCCATGCCTCGGGGCGTCAGGCGCTTCTGAAGGTAGAGCAGGGTGTAGTCGACGATGATCGCCAGCAGGCTCACCGCGATGGCACCGACGATCAGCTGGCGCGGATCGGACTGCGAGATACCGCGGCTGATGAAGGTGCCGAGGCCGCCGGCGCCGATGTAGGCGGCAATTGCCATCACGCCGATGTTGAGCACCACGGCGGTGCGGACGCCGGCCATGATCACCGGCACCGCCAGAGGGATCTCCACGAAGCGCAGGCGCTGATTGGGGCTCATGCCGATCCCCCGTGCCGCCTCGCGCAGCGCCGGGTCGACGTTGTTGATGGCGGTATAGGTGTTGCGGATGATCGGCAGCTGTGAATAGAGCAGCACGGCGATCACCGCCGGCACATAGCCGATGCCATGACCGATCAACGAGAGCACCGGGATCATGATGCCGAACAGCGCGATCGACGGAATGGTGACAATGATCGAGGCGGCGTAGAGCACACTCTTGGCCGCGCGCTCGCTCTTGGTGATGGCGATGCCGATCGGCACGCCGGTGAGGGTAGCGATGCCGACGGCAATACTCACCAGCGCGATGTGCTCCAGGGTGCGGGTGGTCAATAGGTCGATGTTGTCCAGTGCATACTGAATCAGTTCCAAGTCTTCTCTCCTTGCCTTGCGAGCCCTGTCCCTTGGCAAGCATAGACGTCTGGCGGCGACCCTGCGGTGCCCGGGTGTGACGATGCCGTGTGAAGGGGCTAGGGGGCGACGAATTGCCCCATGCGAGGTGTCACAGCTTAGCAGAGCGACCTATCTATTTGTTTTTCCGAGAATGAGGATGCGCAATGGTACGAATTGGAAGTGCTGATGCCTCCGTTGAAGGCGAGTCCATCTTACATAAATGCAAATGAGATAGATTATCTTTATTGATGGTAACGTCCGTGAACGTGTCGCTATCCGCTTGATTGAGCGACAGGACTTCACATCAAAATGATACAGGACTAAAATGGTCCCCAATCGAATCTGAGGGGGTGAATGCCCCCGGGGAGTCAGTCCTTGCTCAAGCTTTCTCGGCTGACCGACTACGCTGCCGTGGTGATGGCGCAGATTGCCCGTCACCCGGACCAGCCCCAGGCCGCCGCGGAGCTCGCCGAGGCGGTCCAACTGCCCCATCCCACCGTCAGCAAGACGCTGAAGATGCTGGTCAAGGCTGGCCTGCTGGAGTCACGGCGTGGCGCCCAGGGGGGGTACTCCCTGGCACAGCCCGCGTCCCAGATCACTGCCAGCGACATCATCTCCGCCATCGAGGGGCCGGTGGCGATGACCGAGTGTAGCCAGGCCGGTGGCGACTGCGATCTGGCCGCGACCTGCGGGGTCGCTGACAACTGGCAGCGCGTCTCGTTGGCCATTCGCACCCTGCTTGACAGTGTGACCCTGGCCCACCTGGCCGACACCAGCCCGATCAAGCTGCCGGTGCAGCTGCCCATTCAGAGCGTGAGTCTGGCCGACGAGGCCTGACGCATCCGAGCGATTCACTACCCGAGGCGAGCCTCGCTCGCCGACCCAACCGCCCGGGAGGGGACACATCATGGCAAGTCAGGAAATGGAACAGCTTGTCCGTCGCGATTATAAAGAAGGCTTCGTGACCGACATCGAGAGCGACACGGTACCGCCCGGCCTGGACGAGAGCACCATCGCCTTCATCTCGAACAAGAAGGGCGAGCCGGAGTGGATGCTGGAATGGCGTCTTAAGGCCTATCATCAGTGGCTCAAGATGACGCCGCCCTCCTGGGCACACCTGGACTACCCGCCCATCGACTACCAGGCGATCTCCTACTACAGCGCGCCCAAGCGTGACGAGGACCGTCCCCAGAGCCTCGACGAAGTGGACCCCAAGCTGCTCGAGACCTACGAGAAGCTGGGTATTCCCCTGCATGAGCGGGCGGCGCTGGCCGGCGTGGCGGTGGATGCGGTCTTCGACTCCGTCTCGGTGACCACCACCTTCAAGGAGAAGCTTCACGAGGCGGGCGTGATCTTCTGCTCTATCTCCGAGGCGATCCGTGACTACCCGGAGTTGGTCAAGCAGTACCTGGGTAGCGTGGTACCCCAGGGGGACAACTACTTCGCGGCGCTGAACTCGGCGGTGTTCACCGACGGCTCCTTCGTCTTCGTGCCGGAAGACGTGACCTGCCCCATGGAGCTCTCCACCTACTTCCGCATCAACGCGGCCAATACCGGCCAATTCGAGCGTACCCTCATCGTCTGCGAGAGCCGTGCCCAGGTCTCCTATCTGGAGGGCTGCACGGCGCCGCAGCGTGACGAGAACCAGCTGCATGCGGCGGTGGTGGAGCTGGTGGCCCTCGAGGATGCCTACATCAAGTACTCCACGGTGCAGAACTGGTACCCCGGCGATGAGGACGGCAAGGGTGGCATCTACAACTTCGTCACCAAGCGCGGCGACTGCCGTGGCGACCGCTCGCGCATCAGCTGGACCCAGGTCGAGACCGGCTCCGCCATTACCTGGAAGTACCCCTCCTGTGTACTGCGTGGCAAGGACAGCATCGGTGAGTTCTACTCCGTGGCAGTGACCAACGGCCGCCAGCAGGCCGATACCGGCACGAAGATGATCCACATTGGCGAGGGCACCCGCTCGAGCATCATCTCCAAGGGCATCTCCGCCGGGCGCAGCAACCAGTCCTATCGCGGCCTGGTAAAAGTGGGCCCGCGGGCCAAGGGCGCGCGCAACTTCACCCAGTGCGACTCGCTGCTGATCGGCGACCAGAGTGGTGCTCACACCTTCCCCTATCAGGAGATCGGTAACAGCACGGCCACCGTCGAGCACGAGGCGACCACCTCCAAGATCGGCGAGGACCAGCTGTTCTACTGCCAGAGCCGCGGCATCTCCGAGGAGGATGCGGTGAGCATGATCGTCAACGGCTTCTGCAAGGATGTCTTCCAGGAACTGCCCATGGAGTTCGCCGTGGAGGCCGAGGCGCTGCTGAACGTCACCCTCGAAGGCGCTGTTGGTTGAGGAAACGGCTGCGCGACGCCTGTACGGCGTTGGAAACAGGGTCGAGAATGCTCATTTACGGTCGTAAACTCCGCTTCTCTCACCTGCTTCCGCCTTGTTCAGGCGCCGCTCGCGCGTTTCTCCGGATTCGCGAGAAGGTCAAAACATTCAAGTAGTCGCGGTGGCGGCTCGCCAGAATCGAAAAGGTAGTCAACATGCTCGAAGTCAAGGATCTGCACGTCACGGTCGAGGGTTCCGAGATCCTCAAGGGCCTCAGCCTGACCATCAACGCTGGTGAAATCCACGCCATCATGGGCCCCAACGGGGCCGGCAAGTCGACCCTCTCGGCGGTGATCGCCGGCAAGGACGGGTACGAGGTGACGAAGGGCTCGATCACCTTCGAAGGCCAGGACGTGCTTGAGATGGAGATCGAGGACCGGGCCCGTGCCGGCCTGCTGTTGGGCTTCCAGTACCCGGTGGAGATCCCGGGGGTCAAGAACATCTACCTGCTCAAGGCGGCGCTGAACGCCCAGCGTGAGGCGCAGGGCCTGGGCGAGATCCCGGCACCGGAGTTCATGAAGCTGATCAAGGAAAAGGTCGCGTCCATGAAGATGGATACCAGCTTCCTGCAGCGTGCCGTCAACGAGGGCTTCTCTGGCGGCGAGAAGAAGCGCAACGAGATCCTGCAGATGCTGGTGCTGCAGCCGAAGCTGGCGATGCTCGACGAGATCGACTCGGGCCTGGACATCGACGCCATGAAGGTGGTCGCCGACGGCGTCAACTCCCTGCGCGCCGAGGATCGGGCCATCCTGCTGGTGACCCACTACCAGCGCCTGCTCGACTACATCGTGCCGGACCGCGTGCACGTGCTGGTCGATGGCCGCATCGTCAAGAGTGGCGATGCCGATCTTGCCCGCGAACTCGAGCGTCGCGGCTATGACTGGGTGCAGGAGGAGACCGCCGCATGAGTGATGCAGTGCAGAGCGATGTGCAACGCTTCCTCGACCGGCTGAGCGAGCGCAGCAACGCCCGCGGCGCCGAGCCGACCTGGATTGCCGCCCGGCGCCAGGCGGGGGCTGCACGCTTCGAGGCGCTGGGCTTTCCCCACCGGCGCGTCGAGGAGTGGAAGTACACCGACGTGCGGGCCATTGCGCGCGGTGATTTCCACCTGGCCAAGGATGCCGACTTCTCACCGGCCACGGCGGCGAGGCTGACCCTGCCCGTGGAGGCCCACCGCCTGACCTTCGTCGACGGCGTCTTTGCCCCGGCCTTGTCGAAACTCGATGACCTGCCCGCTGGCGTGCAACTGGTGCCGCTCTCCCAGGCGCTGGCGGAGAACCACGAGGCGGTGGGCGGCCCGCTCGGCCGGCTCACCGGGGTCGAGTTCTCGCCCTTCGCGGCGCTCAACACTGCCTTCATGGAAGAGGGCGCCGTGCTGCGCCTGGCGCGAGGCACCGTGGTGGAGAAGCCGATCATCCTGCAGTTCCTCTCCCGAGAGGGGGAGGCGCCGGTGATGAGCCATCCCCGTATCCTGCTCGAGATGGCGGGGCGTAGCCAGGCCACGGTCATCGAGCATCACGTGGGCGAGGAGCAGGCCACCAACTTCACCAACCTGGTGGAGGAGATCATCCTCGATCGCGGCGCGATCCTCACCCACTACAAGCTGCAGGAGGCGCCGCTTGCCGACCTGCACGTGGCCAGCATCCACATCGAGCAGGCCCGTGACAGCCGCTATACCTCGTTCAACCTGAACCTGGGCGGCGGCCTGGTGCGCAACGACCTGGTGGCCGAGCTCAATGGCCAGGGGGCCGAGGCCAACTTCAACGGCCTCTTCTATGGCCAGGGGCGTCAGCACGTGGACAACCACACCCTGGTCAACCACAACGCGCCGCACACCTACTCCCATGAGAACTACAAGGGCATCCTCGACGACCGCGCCCATGGCGTGTTCAACGGCAAGGTGATCGTCAAGCGCGACAGCCAGAAGATCGAGGCCGAGCAGAGCAATGCCAATCTGCTGCTCTCCGATCGCGCCGAGATCGATACCAAGCCCGAGCTCGAGATCTATGCCGATGACGTCAAATGCGCCCACGGCGCGACGACCGGCCAGCTCGACGAGGAGGCGGTGTTCGCCCTGCGCACCCGCGGCATCGACGAACAGACGGCCCGCGGCCTGCTGACCCTGGCGTTCGCCGGCGAGGTGCTGGAGCAGGTCAACCTCGACGCCATCGCCGAGCGGGTCGAGCTGGCCGTGGCGGGCAAGCTTCCCGAGCGCTTCAACCTGGCTGGCCTGGTGGAAACCGCCGCCGCCCTGAACGAGGAGTGAGCCATGGCCGACTTCAGCGACCTGACGCTGGATGTGGTGAAGGTGCGACGCGACTTCCCGATCCTTGATCGGGAAGTCCACGGCAAGCCGCTGGTCTACCTGGACAATGCCGCCACCAGCCAGACGCCGCGCCAGGTAATCGCGATGTTCGACGACTACTACGGTCGCTACAACGCCAACATTCACCGCGGGCTCCATACCCTGGCCGACGAGGCCACGGCGGCCTTCGAGGGGACCCGGGAGTCGGTTCGTGCCTTCCTGAACGCAGGCGAGACCCGCGAGATCGTCTTCACCCGCGGCACCACAGAGGCGATCAACCTGGTGGCCAACAGCTGGGGACGCACCAACCTCGCCCCCGGTGACGAGGTGCTGATCTCGCGGCTGGAGCACCACTCCAATATCGTCCCTTGGCAGCTGCTGGCTGGGGAGCTGGGGTTCAGCATCAAGGTGATCCCGGTGGATGAGCGCGGCGTGCTGGACATGGCGGCCTATCGCGATCTCTTCACCGAGCGAACCCGGCTGGTGGCGGTGAACCATGTCTCCAATGCCTTTGGCACCGTCAACCCGGTTCACGAGATGGCGCGGGTGGCCCACGAGCACGGCGCCCGGATCCTGATTGATGGCGCCCAGGCTACGCCCCACCAGCCGGTGGACGTGCGTGATATCGATGCCGACTTCTATGCGTTCTCCGGTCACAAGGTCTACGGGCCCACCGGCGTGGGCGTGCTCTACGGCAAGGCCGCGCTGCTCGAGGCGATGCCGCCCTGGCAAGGGGGTGGCGAGATGATCCGGACGGTCTCCTTCGAGACGCCCACCACTTTTGCTGAGATCCCGCACAAGTTCGAGGCTGGTACGCCGGCCATCGCCGAGGTGATCGCTTTGGGGCGTGCCCTGCAGTGGGTCCAGCAGATCGGTCTCGAACTGATCGGCGCCTGGGAGGCGAGGCTGCTCGAGCATGCCACCGAGGGTGTGCGGGGCATCGAGGGGCTGCGCATTCTGGGGACCGCACCGGACAAGACGGGCGTGTTGTCCTTCGTGGTCGATGGCGCGCACTCCCAGGACATCGGGCTGCTGATCGACCAGCTCGGTGTGGCGATCCGGACCGGTCATCACTGCGCCCAGCCGCTTCTGGCGCAGTTCGGCGTGGACGCCACCTGCCGGGCATCCTTCGCCGCCTACAACACCCCCGAGGAGATCGACGTCTTCGTCGAGGGGCTCGAGCGTGTCGTCGGCATGCTGCGCTGAGGTCTATCAAGGAGCGACATGAGCGATATCGAGCAGATTGCCACCCTCCACAAGGGTCAGGCGTTGCCCCTTCAGCGTGACGTGGGCGCGATCTCCATTCCCTTCGGCAAGACCGTGACGCTGCCGGAGGACAGTGTCGTCACCGTGATGCAGGCCAAGGGCAGCACGGTCAGCGTGGGCTTCGAGGGGCGCCTCTACCTGATCGAGGGGGCCAACCTGGATGCCCTGGGCCTGGAGGCGCTGCCGCGGCCGACGCTGCCCGAGGATGCCACGGAGGACGAGATCGAGCAGTTCGTCTGGGATCAGCTGCGGACCTGCTTCGACCCCGAGATTCCGGTGAATATCGTCGACCTGGGACTGGTCTATGGCTGTCGCATCGAGCGGCTGATCACCGGCGAGCGCATCGTCACCATCCGCATGACCCTGACCGCGCCTGGCTGCGGCATGGGCGATGTGATCGCCGCCGATGCGCGCAACAAGATCCTCGGTGCCCCGCAGATCAGCCAGGTGCATACCGAGATCGTCTTCGATCCCCCGTGGAGTCGTGAGATGATGAGCGACGAGGCCAAGCTGGAACTCGGAATGTTCTAGCGCCTGTTCCGGGGAGCGCGATGTACCGGCCATTCTGGAAGGCCTTCAAGGCCGCACTGATGTCGCTGGGGGCGCTTGCGCTCCTGGCGAGCTTGCTGTTTGCGCTGGGCAACTTCTATGTGCTGGGCCGTACCCAGGCGAAGATCGAGGATGAGATCTCGCGCTGCGGCAGCGAACCCGTGGGCATCGTCTTCGGTACCTCCCACTGGACGCGCAGCGGGGCTCGCAACCCCCACTTCGAGGGGCGGATGGGCGCCGCCGCCCAGCTGATCCACCTCGGGCGGGTCGATCACCTGCTGGTCTCCGGCGACAACAGCACCCGCTACTACAACGAGCCGGTGACCATGTGGCGCGACCTGCGGAGCCGCGATGTGCGCGACGAGGACATGACCCTGGACTATGCCGGCTTCAGCACCTTCGATACCCTGGCGCGGGCGCGAGACGTGTTCGGCGTGGAGCAGGCGCTGTTGATCACCCAGGACTGGCACCTGCCACGGGCGCTGTTCATCGGCGAGGCGCTGGGGCTCGAGGTGCAGGGTTGTGCGGCGCCGGAGCATGTCGCGGCCGGCCTGTGGCGGCTCAAGCTGCGCGAATGGGTGGCGCGGGTGGCCACCCTGGGGGATCTCTACCTGTGGGAGCGCGAGCCGCACTTCCTGGGGCCGCTCGAGCCCCTGCAGATCATGCCACGGGAGCGCGACCGCCTGCGGTTTCCGCCGGGACTGTTCAGCGCTTCGGACGCTGCTTCTGGAGGCGATACAGCTCGCGGATCAGCGCCCGACAGCCCTTCCAGCACTCCTCGATGACCGGCTCCATCGGCTCGGGCAGGGGATGGGTGAACAGTGTCGAGAGAGACTGCATCAGTACTCGCTCCTGTTCCAGCAGCTCGCCGATGACCACCTGGCTCTCGTTGCCCACGAAACTCTTCAGGCGGCTCCACAGCCACATGTAGTCGTCGCGCTCGACATCGGCGTCGCGGGGTAGCAGATTGAGGTGCTTGCGCGACAGCTCCTGAAGTTCGTGCATCGACTTCGCCCGGGCTTCGTAGTGGGGTTTCAGGCTGTCGCGTAGCGAGGGTCGCAGGCGTTCCAGATTGTCCTGAAAGTAGTCGATGCTGTCGGCCATTGCCTCGAGGGCACTGTCCATCGCCACCTGGCGATTGTCGAGAAACATGAGCGGTCACCTCCTCCGGTGACGCAGATTGTGGGGCTGTCGCTTCCCATTTGCCACCCCCGGGGGGCAATAAATTGCCGCTGCCCCGTTAGCCTTTGG
>NZ_JAVLBC010000034.1:0-19545 GCF_031581305.1 Halomonas sp. | reverse complement strand
GCTACGACACGCCGAACCCGGTGGCTGCGGCGGCGAACCAGCTCAAGGAGAACGTCGAGGGCAACATGAAGGCCCTGGTGCGCGTGCTGCCCTTCCTGGTGGTGGTCACCGGCATCCTTTTCGCGCTCTACGGCGGGGTCGCCACGCCCTCCGAGGCGGCGGGCGCCGGCGCCTTCCTGTGCCTGGCGTTGGCCATCATCGTCTACCGCATGTGGCAGGTGAAGCCGCTCAAGGTGGTCTTCCGTGACGCCCTGCGCGAGAGCGTGATGATCATGCTGATCATCGCCTGCGCGGAGATCTTCGCCTACGCGCTCTCCTCGCTGTTCATCACCCAGACCGTGGCCGGCGCCATCGCCGACCTCGAGGTCAATCGCTGGGTGCTGATGGGGGTGATCAACGTCTTCCTTCTGGTCGCCGGCTTCTTCCTCCCGCCGGTGGCAGTGATCGTGATGACTGCGCCGATCCTGTTGCCGATCATCCTGGCGGCCAACTTCGACCCCTACTGGTTCGCGGTGGTGCTGACCATCAACCTGGAGATCGGCCTGATCACCCCGCCGGTGGGCCTGAACCTGTTCATCATCAAGGGGATCGCCCCGGACATCGCCCTCAAGGACATCCTGTTCGGCAGCCTGCCCTATGCGTTGTGCATGGTACTCGGCATCGTCCTGCTGTGCTTGTTCCCGGGTATCGCCCTGTGGCTACCCGACCTCATCATGAGCTGAAGGAGTTCGACATCATGAACATGACCTTCCTCCAGGAGATGTTCCAGTCGATCACCCAGCGCGACGCCTTGCTGCGCCGCCGCCAGGGAGACGGAACGCCGCCGGACCACCGCCGCCTGGTGGAGGCCTGTCACCGCCTGCTGGAGAGCGACGGTGAGGCCTCCAGCATCGCCCTGGCCAGCCGCGCCCTGGGCATGTACCAGCGCCTCGTGCCGGAGGAGCGGCAGCGCTTCTTCGCGCGGTTGGCCAGCGACTTCGCCGCCGAGCCGGCACAGATCGACGCAGCCTATGCGCGCTATGCCGAACAGCGCGACAACGCCACCCTGGAGGCGCTGTTCGAGGCCTGCGAGCCGCGCCGCCAGGAGCTGATCCGCCGCCTCAACCTGACCAGTGGCGGTACCGTCGAGCTGGTGCGCATGCGTGCAGACCTGCTCGGCCTGTTGCGCGAGCACCCCGAGCTCTCGGCCATCGACGCCGACTTCGCCCACCTGTTCGGCTCCTGGTTCAACCGGGGGTTCCTGATGCTCAAGCGCATCGACTGGAACACCCCGGCCTCGATCCTGGAGAAGATCATCCGCTACGAGGCGGTGCACGAGATCCGCGACTGGGACGACCTGCGCCGCCGGCTGGACGCCCGGGATCGGCGCTGCTTCGCCTTCTTCCACCCGGCGATCGGCGACGACCCGCTGATCTTCGTGGAGGTGGCCCTGCACAAGGGATTGCCGGCACGCATCCAGCCGATACTGGCCGGCGAGGACGCCGGCATCGATGATCCCGAGATCGCCGACACCGCCGCCTTCTTCGGCATCAGCAACTGCCAGACCGGCCTGCGCGGCATCTCCTTCGGCAACTTCCTGATCAAGCAGGTGGTCCAGGAGCTCAAGCAGGAGCTGCCCCAGCTCAAGCACTTCGTCACCCTCTCGCCGGTACCCGGCTTCGCCCAGTGGCTGGCCGAACGGCGCGACGACGAAACCCTGCCCGAGGCAGTGCGCGAGAGCCTCGCCGAGCTGGACGACCCCGACTGGCACAGCGATTCCGAGCGGGCCGAGCACCTCAAGGCGGTGGTCAAGCCGCTGGCCGCCCGCTATCTGGTCGACGAGAAGAACGCCCGAGGGCTGCCGCTCAACCCCGTGGCCCGCTTCCACCTGGGCAATGGCGCAGAGCTGCACCGCATCAACTGGCTGGGCGACGTATCGACCAAGGGCCTCAGGCAGGCCGCCGGCCTGATGGTCAACTACCTCTATGTGCTCGACGACATCGAGCGCAACCACGAGAACTACACGGCCAATGCCACCGTGGCCCGCTCGAGCGAGGTCAAGGACCTCGCCCGCAAGGCCAGGAAGCTGACCAAGGGAGAGACAAGCAAATGAACCAGAACCTTTTCGCCAGCTTCGCCCGGCGCATGCGCGAGCGCGGCGATGCCGACTTCATCACCACCCGCCAAGGCCGGGGCTACCGCTACGTCGAGGCCCTGGCCACCACCACGCGCCTGGCCGGCGCCCTGGTCGAGCTGGGCGTGACACCGGGTGACCGGGTGGCGGTGCAGGTCGACAAGAGCCCCGAGGCGATCCTGCTCTACCTGGCCACCCTGCGCGTGGGTGGAGTCTACCTGCCGCTCAACACCGGCTACACCGGAGAGGAGATCCACTACTTCCTCGCCGATGCCGAGCCGGCACTGTTTGTCTGCCGGCCGGGGGATGACGAGAATGCGCGCAGCATCGCCGACGACACGGGTTGCCCACAGGTGGCCACCCTGGGCACGGCGGCCGATGGCAGCCTGATGGAGGCAGCCGACAAGGCCACGCCCCGCGACGAGATCGTCGAGCGCGACGACAACGACCTGGCAGCGATCCTCTACACCTCGGGCACCACCGGGCGCTCCAAGGGTGCCATGCTCACCCACCGCAACCTGGCCTCCAACGCCGCCAGTCTGGTCGAGACCTGGCACTTCAGCGAAAGGGACCGGCTGATTCATGCCCTGCCGATCTTCCACACCCACGGCCTCTTCGTGGCCTGCAACGTCACCCTGATGGCCGGCTCAAGCATGCTCTTCCTGCCGAAGTTCGACATCGACGTGATCTTCGAGGAGATGGCCCGTGGCACGGTGCTGATGGGCGTGCCGACCTTCT
Organism: Halomonas sp.; assembly: GCF_031581305.1. Lineage (GTDB taxonomy): Bacteria > Pseudomonadota > Gammaproteobacteria > Pseudomonadales > Halomonadaceae > Halomonas. The sequence goes on along the minus strand of NZ_JAVLBC010000034.1, from coordinate 16,694 downwards.
ATACCCGCTTGGTGGCCGACGAGCGTCTCACCCCGGAAGCCACCGCCAACATGCGCCTGTTCGTCTCCGGCTCGGCGCCGCTGACCGCCGAGACCCACCAGGCGTTCGAGCAGAAGACCGGCCATGCCATCCTCGAGCGCTACGGCATGACCGAGACCAACATGAACCTCTCCAACCCCTACGACGGCGAACGCCGTGCCGGCACCGTGGGCATGCCGCTGCCGGGTGTGGAGTACCGCATCACTGACCGCGAGACCCACGAGCCGGTGCCGAAGGGCGAGATCGGCATACTGGAGGTCCGCGGGCCCAACGTCTTCGTCGGCTACTGGCGGATGCCCGAGAAGACCCGCGAGGAACTGCTCGAGGACGGCTTCTTCATCACCGGCGACCTGGCGATGGTCGATGAGCGCGGCTATGTGCATATCGTCGGCCGCGACAAGGACCTGGTGATCTCCGGCGGCTACAACGTCTACCCCAAGGAAGTCGAGCAGGTGATCGACGAGCTCGAGGGCGTGCACGAGTCCGCGGTGATCGGCCTGCCTCACCCCGACCTGGGCGAAGGGGTGGCTGCCGTGGTGGTGCCCGAGCCGGGGGCGAGCCTGGACGAGGCGCGGGTGCTCGACCACCTGCAGGGCCAGCTGGCCAAGTACAAGCAGCCCAAGCGGGTCTTCTTCGCCGACAGCCTGCCGCGCAACACCATGGGCAAGGTGCAGAAGAACCAGCTTCGCGAGCAGTACCAGGACACCTACCGCTGAGCGAGTGGGCAGCGCAGGACCACTCACCGCCTCTCCGCCAGCCGGAGAGGCAACGACCTCACCGGAGGCGCCATCTTGTCCCAGCACATCCGCTACTTCTTCACCCCGGTATCGCCCTGGACCTACCTGGGCCATGCCCGACTCGGCGAGATCGCCGCCCGCCACGGCGCCACCATCGACTACGTGCCGATCACCCTGAGTGCCATCTTCCCCAAGACCGGCGGGCTGCCGCTGGCAAAGCGCGCCCCGGAGCGCCAGGCCTATCGCATGTCCGAGCTCAAGCGCTGGCCGCGGCTGCTCGGCCTTCCCCTCAACGTGGAGCCGCGGCACTTCCCCACCGATGACCGCCCAGCGGCCCGCCTGGCGCTGACCGCCAAGGCCCGGGGACACGACATCGCCACGCTGAGCCTGGCCATGCTGCGCGCCACCTGGGCCGAGGAGCGCGACATCGCCGATCTCGGCACCCTGCGCCGGATCGCCGACGCCGAGGGCCTTGATGGCACGGCGCTGCTCGAAGCCTCGGAGACGGACGCCGGCCAGCAGCATCTCGATGCGGCCTGCGAGCAGGCCCTGGCGGCGGGTTGCTTCGGCTCGCCCTGGTACGACGTCGCCGGCGAGCCCTTCTGGGGCCAGGACCGTCTCGATCTGTTGGAAAAGACCCTGGCCGGCGAGCGCTGAACCGTCCCTTCCACGACAAGAGATCTACCATGACCCGACACGCCTACCGCATCGGCCAGATCGTGCCGAGTTCCAACGTCACCATGGAAACCGAGATCCCGGCCATGCTCAGGGCCCGCGAGGCCGTCGCGCTGGAGCGGTTCACCTTCCACTCCAGCCGCATGCGCATGAAGAACGTCACCCGGGAAGAGCTCGCCGCCATGGACCGGGAGTCCGACCGCTGCGCCCTGGAGCTCTCCGATGCCCATGTCGATGTGATGGGTTACGCCTGCCTGGTGGCCATCATGAGCCAGGGAAACGGTTACCATCGCCAATCGGGGCAGCGCCTGCACCAGGTCACGGTGGACAACGGCCACCCCACGCCGGTGGTCAGTAGCGCCGGTGCGCTGGTCGAGGGGCTGGAGGCTCTGGGAGCGGGGCGGGTATCGATCATCACACCCTACATGCGCCCATTGACCGACATGGTGGTCGGCTACCTCGAGGCCGAGGGTATTGCGGTCCAGCACAGCATCTCCCTGGAGATCCCCGACAACCTCGAGGTCGCCGCCCGGGACCCGCTGGCGCTGGTCGATATCGCCAAAGGGCTCGACCTCGACGGCGTCGATGCCGTGGTGCTCTCGGCCTGCGTGCAGATGCCCTCCCTGGCGGCGATCCAGCGCGTCGAGGACGCCATCGGCCTGCCGGTGGTCTCGGCCGCCACCTGCACCACCTACCGCATGCTCAGGGAGCTCGGCCTGGCGCCGGTGGTACCCGGCGCCGGCAGCCTGCTGAAGGGCTGAACGGTCCCGACCTCAGCCAGGCCGTTCCAGGGCGAAGAGATCGGTGCAGCGGGCGTAGTCGTTGCCGGCCATGCGGCCGATGGCCCTGAGCCCCTCGGCGCTGACGTGGCGGCCGTCCCCTTCCGCCACGTCTGCCTGCTGGGCATGAACGACGCCGACTACCCGCGCACCCAGACCTGATGGCCCAGGACTACCGCCCGGGTGACCGCTCGCGACCGCTACCTCTTCCTGGAGGCGCTGCTCTCCGCCCTCGACCGGCTGAGCATCAGCTGGGTGGGGCGCAGCTCAACGCGGATGGAACCGTTGCAAGAGAGCATACAGGTGGATAGATTTTCACCCATGGCAAACGGTCCTCCTGCATCGCGTTCTGGCAGGAACCTCTTGATTCTAAAAGAGAAACTGCTAACCCTCTTCTCTTCAACCTCAGCCCAGTGAATGAGGCGGGGTCACCGGTGTATTGCCGTCGTTCTTTCTCATGATCAGAGCGTAGCGCCTGGTCCGAATTTCGGGGGACTACTTCAGCACTGCCACCGGCAAGCGCGCCTCATGCAGCACCTCAAGAGGTCCAGCCGGAGCGCCAACGCTAGCAGATTACGGCCGGGTACAAAGTCAAATCGCTTCTCATCAAGCATTTTTCGTCTAGGATGATCAAGGTAAGCCATCTTGCTGCCAGGTAAGCCGGGGCTCGCCATGATTAAAAAAGCCGACAACGCCAGGCATAGTGTCAATCTCACTTCTTTCAGTGCGGGTGTATTCGATCTCGACGGTGTAGTGACGCACACCGCCAAGGTTCACAGTGCTGCGTGGAAACAGCTTTTTGACGATTATCTGCGTAGTCGCGCGGCAACGACGGGCGAGCGTATCAAGCCCTTTGATGCCGGTGTGGATTACCCCCGTTATGTTGACGGTAAACCTCGCTACCAAGGGGTGCAGTGTTTTCTGGCGTCACGCTCCATCACCCTGGCGTACGGCACGCCTGACGACCCCCCGGGGAAGGAGACGATCTGCGGGCTGGGGAATCTGAAGAATCGACTGTTTGGAGAGCGTCTGGCAAAAGACGGTGTTGAAGTCTTCGATTCGTCAGTATCTTTTATCCAGCATTTGCGGGACGCGGGACTGAAAACAGCATTGGTTTCGTCGAGCAAGAACGCTGCCGCTGTGCTTGAAACTGCCGGCTTGGGCCATCTGTTTGACGCTCATGTCGATGGGAACGACATTGAACGTGGTGAACTCAAGGGTAAACCGAATCCAGATATCTTTTTTCAGGCAGCAAGGTTGTTGAAGGTAACGCCGAGCTGTGCTTTTGCGGTAGAGGACGCTTTATCCGGTGTCGAAGCGGCTCGCTCCGCTGGTTTCGCTCTGGTGGTGGGGGTAGACCGTGCTGATCAGCGTGATGACTTGCTCAAACACGGCGCTGATATCGTGGTTGGTGACCTTTCTGAGCTGATACCGGCTATAGTATCAGGAAAATCGACGTTGCCGAATGCGCTGGCCTGTTATGCGGAGATCGCTCAATACCTGGCAGACAAGCATTTGGTCATTTTTCTCGATTACGACGGCACGCTGACGCCGATTGTCGATCGGCCTGAGCTTGCCGTACTCAGCGATGATATGCGAGAAACATTACGCAATGCGGCCGAGCACTTTACTGTGGTGATTATTAGCGGGCGTGACCGTGCCAATGTCGAGCGGCTGGTGGCACTCGACAACCTCGTTTATGCCGGAAGTCACGGTTTCGACATCACTGGCCCCGGTGGGCTCTATATGCAGCAGGACCGAGCGGAAGAGTTCTTACCTACTCTTGATCGTGCCGAAGCTGAATTGAAGAAAAAACTGAGTGATATCGAGGGTGTTATCGTCGAGCGTAAGCGCTATGCCATTGCCGTGCACTACCGGCTCGTGGCAGCAGATCACCTGACGGTCATAGAGGAAGCTGTCGATCATATCGTCGAAGGGTCGGCGTCAATGTTGCGTCTTACCGGCGGCAAGAAGGTCTTCGAGTTGAGACCGACTCTACCTTGGGACAAGGGCAAGGCCTTATGTTGGCTACTGGATGCGCTTGGACGGACGGAGAAAGTGGAGCCAAGTGATAAAGATATTCTACCACTTTACTTTGGAGACGACGAAACGGACGAAGACGCATTCAGAGTTTTGCGTGAAAAGGAGGGGCTTGGGGTGCTGGTGGCCGATATACCTCAGGCCACCGAGGCTCACTATTGTCTTGAAGACCATCTGGAAGTGGGGCGCTTTCTGAACCGCCTTTGCAACTCGAGAGGAGCGCTACCATGAGCGACTGGAAAGTCGATTATTCCAGTTTCGACGCTGTCCAAGAGGGATGCGCAAACCGCTATATACCTTATAGAGAGGACCCTGAAACCCTCCCCTGGCAGGAGCTGGATATCGACCTTGTTCTTGAATGTACCGGCGCCTTTACCACCCTAGAGGGCCTGGGGAAGCATGACAGGGCAGGCGCCAAGCGGGTAATAGTGTCCGCCCCGGGCAAGGGCAGCAATATTCCATCAGTAGTTTACGGCGTCAACGAACTCGATAATGAGACGACGGCCTGCTTCTCAACTGCCAGTTTCACCACCAACTGCATTGCCCCCGTGGTGGAAATCCTGCACCGTCATATCGGCGTGAAAAAGGCAATGCTCACCACTGTCCATGCCTATACCGCCAGCCAGGGCATCGTCGACACGCCCAGCAAGAAGATGGCGCGGTGCCGCACCGCCGGCCTCAACATGATACCCACCACCACGGTGGCCCCGCCGCCACCGCGGACGTACTGCCCGAACACAAGGGTCACTTCAATGGCGCCGCCATTTGGGTACCCATCGCCACCGGCTCCATTTCCGATATCACGTTGGTTACCGAGCGCCAGACCTCGGTTGAAGAGATTAACGACACCTTCAGGCAGGAGGCACAGGCCTCGCGCTATCAGGGAGTACCAGGAGTGGCCGAAGATCCCATTGAGTCGTCCGATATCATCGGTGCCCCCGGGCCGCCATTGACGACATCCGCTCCACCCGCGCCGTCGACAGTAGTGGATAACACCATGACGATTGAAAGCAGCCAGATCATGCCCTTCGAGGAGATCGACCGCAGCGCCTTGGCTCAGGTGGGCGGTAAGTCTACTCGCATCGTCTCCAGCGCCGAGGGGGGAGGCGTTCGTAATGTCCGATGCCGAAAACTCGATATGGGTCACACCGGAAGTTTTGCACGGATCAAGGGGAAAGTCTCGGGGGCCGGGAAAGGAATATCATGACCAGGGGCAACAAGAGATAACCTTTTTGCCACTCATCTGAATGGTTCAAGAAAAGGAGTATGCAATGACGTCATCCACCACTATACGGCTGCATATTGGTAATGCCGTACCTCCCGGAAATGAAAATGAAACCAGGGAGGTTATTGCCCTGTGGCAAGATATTGAGGGCTACTTCACGGAAAAGCCCTTCGTCGCCCGTGGCGGCATGAAAAGCGAGGCTATACCCTACCTGGTTACACTGAATGCCAGTCCGCTGTTGCAAACACTGAAGGGCGCCAGGGCACAGTCGGGGTCCTTTACACTTCACCATCAGGCCTATGTCGATAATGCCGATATCACCATTGACGGGGAGCTGATCATAACCATCGATAGCGATAACCGGGAATTGTCAGAAGAAGAAAGCTATCAGGTGGCAACAGCTTTTATTCAGCAGTTGATTATGGCCTGCCATATCGCCTGCCCGGGTTCCATACAGATCCTGAAAGCTCGCTTTTCCGGTGAAGGCGCCCACCGCTATGAGGCGCAACACTTTGACGCCAGGACATTCCATGGCGCGCGCAGGGCTTCTGTCGAGAATAAATGGCCAAAATTAGAAAAACACTCTTTCGGAAATGTCTGGTCCTGGCTGGAAACCAGCGAAGTCAGTAAAACCGATACCGCAATAAAGAATATCAACAAAGTATTATTCACTCTTCTTAAGGTGGCGGAGCAGCGCCACGAGTACAGTGCGAGGACGGTCCTGCTGGTGATGTATCAGATAGAATTGCTGCTCGATTGCAGGAAATTCAACTCACTGGACCTCATCCGGGACCGCACTCGCCTGGTATTGGGCAATATCCCTGAGGCAGCGGACTGCCTCCAGGAATTACACGAAGTGCGCTATCAGCTATTTATATCTAACCATCCTGTTCATCCGCCACCCCTGATTTGTCACACTACTGAAACAGTACTAAGGGAACAGTTGGGCCAACACAACAGCGCCCTCGAATCGGGAACAGCATTAGTCTTGAAGCTTCTGCAAGACCTGATTACCCATGATGCATATCGTTATGCGTTTACGGAAAGCTTTACCCGGAATTGATTTTTCCGAGCAACCTTCTTGCGAGCCCTTTATTTGTCAATTTAAATATCAATGATTGAGGAGGACGCGATATCACTGCCATCGTTTCTCTGTGCATAAAGCCTGCGGTTGATCTATTTTGTCGAACTGAGCGCCTGATTGACGACGGCAAGAGCCGGTGCCGGATCTCAAGTCGGGAGCCCGGTGGCGGTGGTATCAACGTGGCCCGCAACCTCCATGGGTTGGGAGTGGGTGTATTGACGGTCTTCACGGCCGGCGGGGCCAACGGCAAGCAACTGCAAGACATGTTGGAATGCGACAAGATCCCCTTTCACAGGTTCGAGATTGAAGATGATACCTGTCAGAACATCGCTGTTACGGAGACATCCACCGGCAAGACGTATCACCTGGTATTCCCGGGACAGCAACTGAGAGAGCCCGAATGGCAGAACTGTCTAGCATACGTCAACAGCCTTGATCCTAGACCTGAGTATCTGGTTTTAAGCGGCAGCTTGCCGGAGGGGGTACCCGATGATTTTTATGGACGTATCGCCGTGGACGCGAAGGAAAAAGGTATCAGGACGATACTGGACACTTCCGGCAGGGCGTTGGCTTCCCCACTGAAAACCGGCGTTTACCTGGCCAAACTCAATCGTGGTGAATTTGTCGACAGTGGTTATTCCGGTCGCCTCGATGACTACCAGAGCATGCTCGCAGCCATGGCTGAAATGGTGGCGAATGGAATGGCCGAGGCACTGATTGTCACTCTGGATGCGGAGGGTGCCCTGCTGGCAAGCCGCGATGGCGACAGCCTCCATGTCCGCCCACCCGCGACGAAGGTGGTAAGTCATGTGGGGGCTGGGGACAGCTTTGTTTCGGTGCTCGTCTATCAGTTGTACCAAGGCAAATCACTGGCAGAAGCGTATCGATATGGAGTGGCCGCAGCCGCGGCCAAGGTGCAAATGCCCGGCAATTATCTCGACGATATGGAGCTGGTTGAGACTATCTATCAACAGGTAGGCTGGAAATAGTCGATCCCCACTCAGCGACCGAGCTCAATAACCGGAGCGACACGTTGTACAGATAATCAGGGAGTTGCTGTCCAGTGCCAGACTGGTGCTACCGGTGGCAGTTTTCCACGGCCCGGTCACGCCAAATCCTGTGCCGAACTCTATGCCGAGCTGTGCATAGCTCCTGTAAATCACTCTGCGACACTGCTTCGTATGTCATGACGAGGGAGTCAACTCAAGACCTGTTGTTCTGCCTCTGCAATCTTCTGCTTCACCGCCAGGAAGCTGTCGGGCGTCACCGAAATCGAGTCGATTCCGTGTTGCACCAGAAAACTGGCGAATGCTGGATGATCGCTGGGGGCCTGGCCGCAGAACCCGACTGGCGTCCCGGACCGCTGCGCCTTTTCCAGAAGATCGGCAATGGCAATCTTCACGGCCTCGTTCTGTTCGTCGAACAGCGTCTTCAGCCGGTCGCTGTCACGGTCGATGCCCAGTATTAGTTGAGTGAGGTCGTTGGAGCCGATGGAAAAGCCGTCGAAGCGCTCGGCGAATGCTCCGGCGAGAAGCACGTTTGCCGGTAGTTCAGCCATGACATAAACGGCGAGACCATACTTTCCCCTGACAAGGCCTTCCTCGGCCAGAACGGCGAGCACCTTGTCCGCCTCGGCGGGGGAGCGACAAAACGGAATCATCATGACGATATTTTCCATCCCGATCGCTTCACGGGCACGTCGCACCGCGCGGCACTCCAGCGCAAAACCCTCGCGATAACCTTCGTCGTAATAGCGTGAGGCACCCCGCCATCCGAGCATCGGATTTTCCTCCTTCGGCTCGAAGGCCGCACCGCCGATCAGCCCGGCATACTCGTTGGTCTTGAAATCGCTCATGCGAACAATAACCGGTTTGGGGTGGTGCGCCGCCGCGATCCTGGCCATGCCCTGCGCCAGGGTGTCGACAAAATACTCGGCTTTGTCCTTATAACCCAGTGTCAACTCCTCAATTCGATGCCGAGCTTCCTTGTCTTCCAGGGTCTTATAGCGCACCAGTGCCATGGGATGGATTTTGATCATGTTGCCGATAATGAACTCCATCCGCGCCAGTCCCACCCCATCAGTGGGCAGGCGCCACCAGCGGTAGGCGGAGGAAGGGTTCGCCAGGTTGACCATAACCTTGGTACGGGTTTCGGGTATGTCGTCGAGATCGATCTCGCGCTCCACGAAAGCCAGTTCGCCCTCGTAGACCACGCCCTCATCACCCTCGGCACAGGAAACCGTGACCACCTGCCCGTCCTTGAGCTTTTCCGTGGCGTTGCCCGCACCTACCAGCGCCGTCAGGCCCAATTCACGGCTGACGATGGCCGCATGGCTGGTGCGCCCACCGTGATCGGTGACAATGGCGGAGGCGCGTTTCATGATGGGTACCCAGTCCGGGTCCGTCATGCCGGTGACCAGGATCGCTCCCTCCTCGAAGCGGTCTATCTCCTCGGGGCTTTCGAGCTTCAGGACCTTGCCCGCCGCGATGGAATCGCCAATGGCCAGGCCGGTTACCAGGCGCGTTCCCTCCTCCGTCATGCGGTAGGATTTGAGTGTAGCCGGCTCCTTGCGGGACTGTACCGTTTCAGGCCGGGCCTGCACGATATACAGTTCTTCTGTCTCTCCATCCTTCGCCCATTCCATATCCATGGGCTGACCGTAGTGTTCCTCGATGGCGCTGGACCAGCGCGCCAGCTGCAGGATTTCATTGTCATCCAGAACAAAGGTGGTGCGTTCCTGCTTGCTGGTAGTCACAAGCTTTGTCGGAGATTTTCCTGTGGCATAGGTCATTTTTCTATCCTTCTTGCCCAGCGTCCTTTCGATGATAGGACGCGCGCCGGCATGGGCCAGCAAAGGCTTGAAGACATGAAATTCGTCAGGGTCAACGACTCCTTGCACAACGGTTTCTCCCAGTCCCCAGGCACCGGTGATCAGGGTAATATTCGGAAATCCGGTTTCGGTGTCGATAGAGAACATGACGCCCGCAGCAGACAGGTCAGACCGGACCATCTGCTGAACACCCGCCGACAGGGCTACTTGCATATGGTCGAAACCGTTGTTTTCGCGGTAGGCAATGGCGCGGTTGGTAAACAGAGAAGCGAAGCAGCATTTTACCGAATCGAGCAAGGCCTGTTCGCCGCGAACATTGAGAAAGGTTTCAAGTTGACCGGCAAAACTCGCCTCCGGTAGATCCTCGGCGGTGGCGGAACTTCTCACCGCCACGTCGGGATTTTCTCGTTCCAGGCGGGCGGAAAGATCACGATAGAACTGGCGGATAGTCTCGGCCAGAGAGCCGGGAAACTCTCCCTGCAGGATCATTTTTCGCACGGAATCGCCCACTTGTTCCAGGTTGCTGCGATCTTTCTCCAAGTTTGCCATCGCCTCAGTCAGCTTGTTGCGCAGCCCGTTGTGATCGATGAAAAGCCAGTAGGCTTCTGCCGAGGTGGCAAATCCCGTGGGCACCCGAACTCCCGACTCCTCCAGCCGGCTGACCATTTCTCCCAGGGAGGCGTTCTTGCCTCCCACCTTGTCGCCATCTCTGCGCCTAAGGTCGGCGAACCAGAAGGCGAGGATCTGTTGTTCTGTCATGAGGTTGGCTCCTTCTTCAATCGTTTATCGGCAGCCGCTGTCCGTGTCGTGATTGTTACTTCCAGCGCTTGATCAGCCGGAATTCGCAACATGAGCCAGGGCTTAGCGTGTGAAAAAGGCCCCGATAGGCGATGGTGATTGGGTGTGCCGTGAGCTGCTTGCTACTGACTCGCAACACGTCCTTGGTCACCTTGATATCAAGATGCTGATTCCTGTACCACAACCGTGTTCTCAGCCGACGGACTTGGTCGGGCAATATGGGATTGCAATAGAGTGTATTGCCATGCGCTTCAATACCCAGATAGCAGCGCTGAATCAGATCGACAGTACCGGCCATCGCCCCCAGGTGGATGCCTTCAGGTGTCGTCCCCCCCTGTATATCGGTGATGTCGCTGTCGAGCGCACTCTGAAACAATGCCCATGAATGCTGCCGGTCGGTTCTCGCCAGCACCCATGAGTGCACCACCCAGCTGAGGGTCGAACCATGAGAAGTCCTGTGAAGGTAATAATCAACATTTCTTGGTATCGTATGCGGATCGAAGGGATAGCCAAGTTGTTCAAATATTTGTTGTAGTTCTTCCGCCGTAAACAGATAAAACAGCATCAGGACATCGGCTTGTTTTGACGCCTTATAGTGATTCGTGTCGTCACCTTCGGCTTCAAGGATACGATCTAGCCTTTGAATATTTCCATGTTTTTCCCGGGCGCTTTTCCAGTCATATTCTTCCAGGTTTTCATAGCCTTCGAACTGGCTGATGATGCCCTCTTTACTGAAAGGAACGAACAGCTTACGTGTGACGTCATGCCATCTTTCGATTTCCTCGTCAGTAATGAGCATTTCTTCACGAAGCTGGCTTGCACGGTCGGGAGGCAAAATATCCAGCACCTGGCATGCCCGATTCATCACCCATGCCGCCATCACATTAGTGTAGGCATTATTATCCAGCCCTCCCTCTGTGGATGGATCGACCCCCGGGTAGGCGGTATGGTACTCGTCTGGCCCCATGACACGGCAAATGTCATAGCGATCGCGATCTGCATTCCAGGAGGCAATACTGGCCCAGAAGCGGGCGATTTCGATCAACATTTCGGCGCCATATTCCTCCATGAATTCGCCATCGTCGCTCATCTCATAGTAGTGCCAGAGATTGTAGGCGATGGCAGAATTGACATGCCGCTGACGGTTGCTGTTGTCCGGTATCCACCGACCCGATTTCGGATTAAGATGAAGAGCCTGGCTTTCTTCACGTCCATTGCTGCCGCTTTGCCAGGGGAACATCGCGCCGCGATACCCGGCTTCCTTGGCCATTCTTCTTGCGGCGGGTAACCTGCGATAGCGATACTTCAAAAGCGCACGGCAACAGGCGGGGGAATGCGCAACGAGAAGCGGGAATATGAATAATTCATCCCACATGATATGGGCGCGGTAGGCCTCACCGCTCCAGCCCCGGGGGGGCACGCCCACATCGAGATCAGTGGTATGACGCGTCACGGTCTGCAGCAGATGAAAGACATGCAACCGTAGTTTCATCGACAGACCACTCCCCCCTTCGCTATCGATATCCAGGTCGAACCGTTCCCAGAGATGCTTCCAGGCCAGCTCATGGCCCGCAAGCAGCTCACTGAAATCGCCGGCCTCGTCAATTTCATCCTGTACGGCAAGTGACGGCTCGGATATCCCCCTATCCCGCGAGGTGAATAACGCCGCGATCTTCTCCACTCTGACTCTGTGTTCCGGCTCGATATCAAGCGATATCTCCTGTGCAACCAGAGCGTTGCGAGCGTCGGTATTGCGCTCGGGATGAACAACTTTGTCATTATGATAAAGGCAGGTTCGCGCAGCCTGCGCAATCTCAATCCGGGATTGCACCGTTCGGCTCCTCAGCCAGATAACCTCATCTCCCCGCGTCCCTGCCCCCAGGGGTTCCAGATGGTGTCCCTTCAGACGTCGGTAACGGGCCACCCCTGCGTTAGCAACCGTCCCATCCAGACCGGAACGAACCGTTAAACGGCCCGACCAGTCTTCCGCTGTAATGGTTAGCTCGAGGCCAGAAAGGTGCTGATCCGCCATGCTGACAAAGCGCCGCTCCTCTACTCTGGTGGTGCGATTGTGGTCATCGCGAAACCGCAGCATGCGGGTCAGGACACCACGCTGAAGATCAAGAACTTGTCGATAATCCAGAAAGGCCACCTGGTCCGGATGCAGCCAGGACCCGTTGTCAATCCGGATCATCAGGACAAGCCAGTTGGGAATATTGACCAGATCCTCGTTCTCGACGTCTCGGCCTTCAATTTCAGTGGTAAGCCGGTTGTAGCCGCCAGCGAGATAAGTCCCCGGATAATGAATTTCATCGGCTAGCACATCGGGCGCTGCGCCGCGCGTGCAGATATAACCATTGCCAAGCGCACACAGTGTCTCACGCAGTCCCTCATGCCCGGGTTCGTATCCCTCATACTCAAGCAGCCATCCCTTCTCATTCATTCTTCTCTCCCCTTCGCAGTGATTGGGCCAGCTACCTCAGGAAATGTGCTACATCGTCTATTTCTTCCTCCAGTGCGTAATGGGCGGGGCTATCCTGCCCATTTTTATCTCGCACAACGATCCTGATATCGTCGCTGCTGCCTCTTTCACGCCATCTAATGATCCGGAACTAATCTTCATCCTTGGTATTGTCAGTTCCTGTCAATATGGGTGACATATGAAATGTGTCTCCGGACATTTTCAAATGTAAATCACGGGGAATCTGTCGGTCCCAATTCTGGGAAAAATATGTCTGTCTCCGTGCCAGGCATCAAACTCGGAAGGTACAAAAAAATCCGTAGGTGATGAGGTGGCCTTGATACGGGTACGGATTGTCACGTACCAGTTCCCATACCGAAACCTATCCTTCGCTGCCTTGCGCTTGATGACCCAGCCACCTCCCATGGACGACAAACCATCCCACACCGTCTTGATCGCCTGGTGCGCCGGGCAGCCTGGCCGAATCCCCTACGACCTTTCTAGAAAATCATTCTCGTAGAGCGGCTCCAGCAGGGCCACCACGGCACGCTGCAGGACTTTGTCTTCGAAGGTGGGGATGCCCGGCCGTGTGGAGCGCCCATCCCCCTTGGGGATATGGACACGCCTCACCGGCGGCGCTTGGTAGCGACCGCTCTTGGCCGCCTCCAGCAGGCGCTGGATGTTGGCCTCAAAGTCGCGTGCGAAGTCGTCCGCCGTCTGGCCATCGATCCCGACGGCGCCGTCACGGCGCATCATCAGGGTGGACGTCTTCAACCACTGAGCGTCGATGTAGTGCGCCAATGACGTGAAGGCACGCTGCGGGAAGCGCTCTGCCAGCGCTGCTATCCGCACCTGTTTCGTGGACATGACCTCAGGTTCCTGTGCACCTGTCATGTTGCCCTCATGCGGTTCTGATGGCTGGCTATCCCTTCCCTCCACCGGGTCCCATCGAGCTGGTTACCCGCTTTCATGAGTACTATAGGTGACTCCGACTCACCTTACCCCATCTGGCCGACCCGCTACCGTCACCGCACCGTACCTCCTGAATGGCTGTTTCTTTGCTCCCCCCACCGCCAGTCATTGCAGCGCTGGGCCGCGAAGCGTGTCAGCCGGAGCGGTTTCCATGCCTGGCGATGGCGTGGTCCTGATGACCATCGTCAGGCCCTGCTCCGTGAGATCAGAGAGATCCATCGCCGGAAGCGCGGCAGTTATGGCAGCCGCCGCATGGCCAAGAACTGCGACGCCGTGGCGACGATGTCGGCCGTTACCAGGCCCGGAGGAAGCCGGCATAGAGGCACGGCAGCGCCGCCGCTGGCGTCATACAACCGACAGTGAGCACATCCTGCCGGTGGCGCCCAACCTACTGAACCGCCATTTCACGGTGGCGGCGCCAAATCGGGCCTGGGTGCCGATATCACGGCGACCTGGACGCTGGAAGGGGGGCTCTATCTGGCAGCGGTGCTCGACAGCGGGACGCGATCGACTACATTGAAATGAAGTACTACAACTCCCAGCTCCACTCGATCCTGGGCTATCAGATGCCGAGGGAGACTGAATTGGCAGCTGCGGCTTGAAAATGAATCCGCTCTGACTTGACCACAACACTCAGCGCTGGTTATCCACAAGGCACGCCAGATCATCCTCGACTTCGGTCAGGACATCGGGCACATGACGGTGCTGAACTCCCTGCAGAACCGACCGCGTTATCCGCGAGGGTCGCCAGCCTGGCCGTGTCTGGCAGAGAAGAAAACCGTCAAAATAGGGCCATCTGGGCCGATCGGCACGGGAATTTTCGGTGATATCGGGGCCGGGCAGCCCTCGATAAGCGGGGCGAGTGCTCAAAAAATGCTCGTTGGTGGAGATGGGGAGAGAGTGTCTACGGCGACATCACCAATTCAGGTATATCTAATGGAGAGTCGCCCATGAGAAATGTACCTTCACGAGATACCACTTGCGTTTTATCAGAACACGATTTAAACGAACTTGATGTAAAAATACATCAGAGTGGAAACACCACACCTTCAGAACAGAAAATCCTTTATATTCCGGGCGAGCGGCATCGGCACAGGCCAAGCGTTGCAGACTCGAATCGGGATAACCGGCAGCGCATCCTTTTTGTAACGACTGAAATCAGTGATTTCGTCAAGGCTGGAGGTTTGGGTGACGTTTCATCGGCATTGCCCCGGGCCTTGGCGGCGAACTATGACGTGCGGGTATTGATCCCTGCCTATCGCGAGATGGTGCACTCTGACTTGCCGATCGAGCTCGTCGGCCACCTGCCGGCTTTTGCCGACCTGCCGGCCTGTGATATCGGCAAGATGACCTGCAGCGACGGCCTGATTCTCTATGTGCTGCTCTGCCCGGAGCTCTACGAGCGCGAAGGAACCCCCTATGGTTGCGCGTCAAGCGGCTATGGCGACGGTCAGGACGACGTCTGGTGGGACAACGACGTACGCTTCGCCCGGCTATCCCGGGCCGCCGCGGATATCGCCGCCGGAAAGGCCGGCCTTGAGTGGCAACCTCAGCTACTGCACCTCAATGACTGGCCGTGCGGCCTGGCCGCAGGCTACCTGCGCTGGGAGGGAATCCCCGTGCAGAGCGTCTTCACTATCCATAATCTGGCCCATCAGGGCCTGTTCGACGTGTCGCGACGCGCAGCACTGGGCATCCCCGAGGAAGCCTTTCATATGGAAGGAGTCGAATTCCATGGCGACATATCCTTCATGAAGGCCGGGGTGGTATACGCCTCACACGTGACCACGGTCAGCATGACCTATGCCCGGGAGATCACCACGCCCGAGTTCGGTTGTGGCCTCGACGGCCTGCTGCGCTGCAAGGCCGAGCAGGGCCGGCTGAGCGGCATTCTCAACGGCATCGACGACTCCTGGGATCCGCGCACCGACTCCCATCTCGTCCAGCCCTTCTCGTGCCATGACAGAAGGGCCAAGCGCACCAACGCCGATTACATGCGGTACCACTTCGGCCTGATGGCAAGCGAAGGGCCGCTGTTCGCCGTGGTGTCACGTCTGGTGCATCAGAAGGGTCTGGACCTGACCATCGAGGTGGCCGAGGCCATCGTTCACGCGGGCGGGCAGATCGTCTTCATGGGCTGCGGCCAACGACACATCGAGGATGCGTTGCGCAGGCTGACGGCACGCTACCCGGGGGCCATCGCCGTCCATATTGGCTTCGACGAGTCTCAGGCCCATCGTCTCTTCGCCGGCAGCGACTTCCTCCTGATGCCTTCAAGGTTCGAGCCATGCGGGCTGAGCCAGCTGTACGCCCAGCGTTTTGGCTCGCTGCCGATCGCCCATCGTACTGGCGGCTTGGCCGACACCATCGAAGATGGCGTGACCGGTTTCTTGTTCGATGACATGACATTCGACAGCTACAAGCATGCCATTCAGCGCGCCTTCACTGTCTTCCATTCGACCGAGCTGTTCAACGCCATGCAATGCGCAGCCATGGCGAATCGCTATCACTGGCACCAATCGATCGAATCCTACAGCAGGGTGTACCAAAAGTTGCTGGAAGAGGAAAAGGTGAAAGCGAATGCGGTCGCCTGACGCGACTGAAGGGCTGGCATGGCTGCCAGGAGGTAAAGACAGGCGATGTTTCAACCCACCTTTGGCGCTCGGGTCATCGATAAAGGGCAGACACGCTTCATGTTGTGGGCGCCGGACGCGCGACGGGTCGAAGTGGAGATCGATGGCGGGCCCGGCGTGACGATGACGGCCGACGAGGAAGGCATATGCGAGGCCCACGTGCCGTGCGGTCACGGTGCTCGCTACCGCTATCGCGTGTTCGGTGCCGATGATGACACGGGCACGTTGGTACCCGACCCCGCCGCCCGAGCCCAGGCGGGAGATATCGACGGGCCGAGCATGGTGATCGATCCCCGCCGCTACGCCTGGCAGCACGACGCTTGGCGAGGCCGACCATGGCACGAGACCGTGCTCTACGAGCTGCATGTCGGCACCCTCGGTGGCTTCGATGGCGTGCGTCAGCGCCTACCCTACCTGGCTG
>NZ_JAVLBC010000263.1:0-3709 GCF_031581305.1 Halomonas sp. | reverse complement strand
AGCGCCGAGCGCCGAGCGCCGAGCGCCGAGCGCCGAGCGCCGAGCAGGATGTTGCTCGCGCACCACCATGAAGAAAGAAAACCTCCAGCAGACCACTCTGCTGGAGGTTTTTTCTTGACCGCTTGGCGGCTTGGCGGCTTGGCGCTTTATCGCAACAGCCAGGAGAGCACCAGCAGCAGCAGCAGGATGCCCGCCACGCCCTGCCAGAAGCGGGTCGACTCCCGCGGCCCGTGAGAGCCGCCCTGCCCTGCCTCACGGGCCGCATCCCGCAGCGGGCGCAGCGCACGACGGAACTCCGACATGCGCCGGAAGCGCAGTGCACGCTGGGGATCCAGGGCCCGACGCAGGGCATCATCCAGGGCCACGGGCACCTCCGGATTGAGGGTGCGGGCACTGCGGTAGGCAAGCTGCTCCAGGTCGGTATGACTGCGCAGCCGGTTCGGCGTCAGCGCATAGGGCAGCGCGCCGGTGAGCAGCCAATAGATGGTCGAGGCCAGGGAGTACTGGTCGCTGCGTCGGCCGACATCGTCCTCCAGCGCATATTCCGGCGCGCTATGCTCGGTCAACCCGAGCTGGCGAACCAGCTCCCGTGAGCGGCGGTGGCCATCCACATCACGCAGGTGGCAGGCGCTGAAATCGGCCAGCACGACCTGTCCATGCACGTCGATCAGCACATTATCGGGATGGATTCGCTGGTGCAGCAGGTCGCGGTGGTGCAACGCCTGCACCGCCTTGCCCAGCTGGTTGGCAATGTCGAGGCGCTGTTCGAGGCTGGCCTGGGGATGGCGTCTGGCCCATTCGGTCAGGGTCTCGCCCTTGACGTGGGCCATCAGGTAGTAGAGGAAGCGTCGCGGCCGCGAGGACTCCATGATCCGCACCACGAAGGGCGACTTGACGCGCTCCACCACCCACTGCTGCAGCAGGAAATGCTCCAGGTAGGCATTGCGGCTGGAAAGTTCGGGGCTTGGCGCCTTCATCACCATCTCGCGGCCGCTGTGCAGGTCGCGCACGTGATAGACACGCGACTGGGCCGTGCGCGAAAGCACCGACAGCACCTCGAGGCCATCCAGGCGATCCCCCAGCGAGAGTTCCGGGGGAATCGGCAGGTCACCGTAGATGCGGCCGGGCTGATCCTCCGCGGCCTTCTCGGGCAGGGCATCGATGCGCACCAGCTGAAAACAGAACTGGTCGCCGCCATAGCCCCGCGCCTGGGCCCGGTCACGGGCCGCCGCCCCCAGACGTTCGCAGGCGGCGTCCAGGTCACTGACATCCTCGCGGATCAACCGCACATAGTCCGAGGGCATCAGGGTGCCCTGCACCGCCTGGGTGGTGAACAGGAAGAGGTCTCCCTGCTTGAGCGTCATGCTGTCGTAGTCGATCTCCAGCCCGCTATCCATGCCCATGGCCCGGGAGGGATAGCGATAGCCACCCAGGTCGGTGACATGGTCGCGCGAAAGCTGCTCGAACTCGGCGCCGCGCAGGCGAAACACCAGGGTATCCCCCATATGAAAGAGATGTGCCTCGCGCCCCCGGAAGACCATGGCGGAGAGCGAGGAGACATAGCTGCCATCCGACATCTGGCGGTTCTGGCTGAAGCACCAGGCGTTCAGCGCCCGCAGCACGCGGGTCGCCGAGGTCTTGACGTCCCAATGATCGGGAGTGGAAAAGTAGTCGGCCAGAAACCCCTTCACGCTGAGGTCCCCCGCCTGCTTGGCGAGGTTGTTGCGCAGGGTCGAGTCACTGATCAGGGCGCAGGCGCCCTTCGCCGCGAGCAGGGGGGGCTCGGGAAGCCGCACCGACATCGAACTGCGATGTCGCCGCCGATCAGGCGCCACGAAGGCCTGACCGAAACTCAGTGACAGTTGCACGGGTGTCAAGGCATTCTCCTCGCTTTCGGCGCGCTCCGCCGGTCGGGGACCGGCGCCGTCCATCGGAGCCCCATGATACACCCTGCCCCGCCGGCTGGCCCATCGACCAAAGGCACACCTACCACCTAAGGCCCATTGGTAATCCCCGCCGCGGCTTCGTATAATTCGGCGGATTTTATGCCTGCCCGATTCGCCAAGCCTTATTTTTGCCAACCCAAGGAAGCGACGATGAACTTCGACAACATCCCCGCCGGCAAGGACCTCCCCCACGACGTCTACGTGGTGATCGAGATCCCGGCCAACCACGCGCCGATAAAGTATGAGGTCGACAAGGACATGGGGGCGCTGCTGGTCGACCGTTTCATGGCCACCCCGATGTTCTACCCGGCCAACTACGGCTTCATCCCGCACACCCTGGCCGACGACGGCGACGCCCTGGACGCCCTGGTGGTGACGCCCTATCCGGTTGAGCCCGGTGCCGTGATCCGCGCTCGCCCGGTGGGCATCCTCAACATGACCGATGAGGCCGGCGAAGACGCCAAGCTGGTATGTGTCCCGCACCACAAGCTCTCCGGCCTCTATGACGACGTTCAGGAAGTCACCGACCTGCCCGAGCTGCTGCGCCAGCAGATCGCCCACTTCTTCGAGAACTACAAGGACCTCGAGAAGGGCAAGTGGGTCAAGGTGGAATCCTGGGAAGGCGCCGAGGCGGCCTGCAAGGCCATCGAAAAGTCCGTGGCGGCCCACGACAAGGCCTGACGCTCGAACGGCACTACGTGCCTGACACGACAACGGGCCGCTCATGGGGCGGCCCGTTGTCGTTGCGTGATCCCCCTGGTCATCAGTTCGTCGGCTGTTCACTCTCGACCGCGGCCCCTGAATCGGGCGAGGCGTCACCGCTGGCCTCCTCTGCCGGTTCGGCGGGCATCGGCTCGCGACCGGAAGCGGATATCGCGCCCTCACCGGAATCGGCGGCCTGCTCTTCAACGGCCTGATCTTCGGCGCCACCTGCGCTGTTCGGCGCAGGTGGCTCTTCCTCGCCTTGATCGGGGGAAGCCTCTTCGCCAGCGGCCGTGCCACCGGCCCCCTCCTCGGCGACTTGTTCAGCGCTGGAGGGCGGCACCTCGGCGAGGGCCGCGCTCACCTCCCGCGCCAGGTCACGGGCACGCACCATGTGGTTGGCCAGCACCAGCGAATGGTTGGCGAAGAGGCCAAAACCCGAGCCGTTCAGCACCACCGGGCTCCATAGCCGGCGCTGGCTACGTTCGAGCTCGGCCACCAGTCGCTCCCAGCGCTCGGTGGCGCCGGCCGAGGCCAGCACATCCGCCTGGTCGCGACGCACCGCCTCGAGCAGATGCATCAGGGCCCAGGCCTGGCCACGCGCCTCGAAGAAGACGTTATCGACTCGATACCAGGGCGTTCGCGCCGGCAGGGCATCGGCGTCGATGTCCAGGTCGCGCAGCTCATCGCGGCTGCCGATGCTCGCGGAGAGCCGCAACCCCAGGTCGTCAAGCGACCCGGTGACCGCTTCGAGCCAGGCCGCGAGACCCTGACCCTGATCACCGAAGCCAGCCTCACCGCCCTCACCGAGCGAAGCGAGATAGCCGTCCAGCTCCTCCAGGGCCTGCTCCAGACGCTTCTCGGTGCCGGGATAGAGCCAGTCGCGGCTGTCAGCCATCAGGCGCTCCTGCACGTCCTTCAGCACCGGGGCCGATGACGGCTCCATGGCCGGCAGCGACCGCGAGAGCCGGCGGGCCTCGGTGAGCACGCCCAGTTCCCAGGCGGGCATGTTGTCGAGCCACAGACCGGGCGGGGCGATATCGTTGCGCAAATACCCGCCG
>NZ_JAVLBC010000262.1:0-3711 GCF_031581305.1 Halomonas sp. | reverse complement strand
CTCCACGAAGTCCTCGACAAATGTCAGACGGGGCCCGCACTGCGGGCAGCCGATCGACTGGGCATGGAAGCGCCGGCTCTCCGGGTCCTCGTATTCCCGCCGGCAGGCCGGGCAGAGCGGGAACGCCGCCAGGCTGGTGCGCGCGCGATCGTAGGGCAGTCGCTCGATCACGCTGTAGCGCGGGCCGCACTGGTCGCAGTGGGTGAAGGGGTAGCGGTAGTGACGATCCTGGGGGGCGTGCATCTCCGCCAGGCAGTCCGGGCAGACCGGGGTATCCAGCGGCAGGTGGACCGGGCCCGCCTGTTCGCCCTCGTCGTCGCTGGGCTGGATCAGGAACGGTCGGGCCGCGTCCGGCGGGCTCAGCGTCGCCGGGATCGTCTCGCGGCGGGCGATGCGCGGGCTTGCCAGCCGCGGGGCATCAATGAGCAGGGCGCGCTCGAACGCTTTAAGCCGACCGACGGTGCCCTGGGCCTCGATCACCACCTCGCCGCCCCGGTTGCGCACCTGGCCAGACAGCCCCAGCCGGCTGGCCAGGCGCTGGACAAAGGGGCGAAAGCCCACGCCCTGGACAATGCCGGCTAGCACCCAGCGCCTTGCCTCCTGGTCGGGGGGGCTCTCGGTCGGAGCATCGTCGACCGGGGTGGCGGCAATCCGCCCGGAGGGCGGTTCCTGCGCCGCCCGGACGCCGCTCGCCCACCATATCCGGCAGGCGCCCTCCTCGGAGACCATGCAGGGCCCCACCGGATGGTCCGGATGGCAGGCGCTGCCATAGAGCCGGCACTGCGGCGGCCGGATTCGCCCCAGCACGACCTCGGCGCAGTCGCAGCCGGCCGGCATCTCGCCGCGTCGGGCATAAGCCGCCTCGAACACCTCGGGAAACTGCCGGCGCGCGTCGCGGTGGGCGAGTGCGTCCGTGCAGGCATAGCCCGAGTCGGGAAGGGAGCCGATACCGCGCCAGTCGGCGGCGGTGATGTCGAAGGTCGTGGCCATCAGCTCCTGCGCCCGGCGGTTGCCGTCGGCGGTGACGCACTGCGGATAGGCGTTGTCCAGCCGGGGGGCCTGGTCGAGCGCCTGTCGGAGCACCGCATGGAGGCCCTCCAGGATCAGGCCAGGGGTGAAGCCGGCCACGGCGGTGGGCAGGCCGTGTGACTCGGCCACGAAGCGCCACTGCTCGGCGCCCATGATCGTGGCGACATGTCCCGGGGCGATCAGTGCATCGAAGCCCGGCGTGCCGTCCTCCAGTAGGTGGGCGATGGCCGGCCAGGTCTGGCGGGCGCTGAGCAGCAGCAGCAGGTTGTCCGGCAGGCCCGTCCGCGAGAAGAGGGCGGCGATCGGCGCCGTGGTCGTCTCGAAGCCGGCGGCGAAGAAGATCACCCGTTGGTCCGGATGCCGGTGGGCCAGGGCCAGCACCTCGCCGGGGGAGGCGACCGGGACCACCCGGCCACCGAGGGCGCGGGCGGCCTGCAGGGAGCGCGGTTCCCGTCGGGGGGCATTGCAGGGCACGCGCACCATGTCGCCGAAGGTGGCGACGATGACGTCGTCCATGAGGCTGAGAGCCACCGCAGCATGGATATCCTCTTCGGGGCAGACGCAGACGGGGCAGCCCGGCCCGGGGATCAGCTCCAGGTAGTCGGGCAACACCTTGCGCAGGCCGGCATGGGTGATGGTGCGCTCGTGCCCGCCGCAGACATTCATGATCCGCAGGCGGCCCGAGGGGGGCCGGGGCAGGGCGCGTATCTGCGACAGCCAGTCGCCGGGAGACGGGGTCGTCATGGGTCAGGCGAGGCCCGGGGAACGAGGCAGCAGGCACGCGCCCTCGCCGTGAGGCACCGGGCGGAAGGCCGGTCGGCGTCGCTCGGCCAGGCTGGCTTCGAGCCACTCGAGCCAGGCATCGAGCGGGCCTGACTTGCTGCTCAGCGCCATCACCGGGGCAGTAGAGGCGAGCCGGTGCATGTGCTCCGCCACGGCGTCGACGTCGAAGTCATCGAGGACCGCCAGCAGATCGGTCTTGGTGACCAACACCAGGTCGCTTGAGCGGAACATGACCGGGTACTTGAGCGGCTTGTCATCGCCCTCCGGGGTCGAGAGCAGGGTGACGTTGGCATGCTGGCCGAGGTCGAAGCTCGCGGGGCAGACCAGGTTGCCGACGTTCTCGATGAACAGGATGTCCAGGGTGTCCAGCGGCAGCGCATGGGCCGCGCGATGCACCATGGTGGCATCCAGGTGACAGGCGCTGCCGGTGGTGATCTGGACCGCGGGCACGCCCCTGGCGCGGATGCGCCGGGCATCGTTCTCGGTTTCCAGGTCGCCCTCGATCACCGCCAGTCGGTAGCGGTCACCCAGCGCCTCGATGGTGGCTTCCAGCAGGCGGGTCTTGCCGGCGCCGGGGGAAGACATCAGGTTGACGACCAGCAGGCCGGCGCGGTCGAAGTGATGGCGGTTATGGCGCGCGGCCTCGTCGTTGTGGGCCTTCAAGCCCTCGAGCACCTCCACGGTATGGACGTCATGCTCATTCGAGGTTTGCTGCAGTTGGTCGGGAAGGGCGCAGCCGCAGGTTTGGCACACGATGGGGCTCCTATGGGATCGGATGGGGAGTGGTGTCGGCGAGGTCGACGCTGACCAGCAGGAGCTCGTCGCCGCCGGTCAATCGGGTCTGCCAGTGCCCGCAGCGAGGGCAGCTCAGGTCGTTGACGCTGGCCTCGGCCTCCTGCCGGCAGTGGGGGCAATGCACCCGGACTGAACACCTGGCCATCTCCAGCCGCGCGCCCTCGGCGGCGGTATGGCGGCTGGCTTGCGGAAAGGCCTCGCGCATCAGCGCGGCCTCGACCCCGGAGAGCGGCCCGATGCGTATGCAGATGCGGCGTATGATTAGCGCGCCATGCTCGGCGGCGACCCGGCTGGCCTGGCGGACCAGCGAGCGGCAGAGGCTCAGTTCATGCATGTCCGAGGGCTCCGTCGTCCGTCCCTGCGGGGGTGGCGTCGTCCATCTCGTCAAGCAGTCGCCAGGTCGCCAGGGCATCCTCGGGGGCCAGTCGCTGGAGGGCGTAGCCGACATGCACGATGACGAAGTCGCCCACGGCGAGGGGCTGGTCCTGGACCAGCATCAGGTCGATGTCGCGCTCGATGCCGCGGGACGCCGCGCGCGCCGTGTCGCCGTCGAGGCGGGTGATCTGCATGGGTATCGCCAGGCACATGATCCGCGTCGGGCCTCCTCGTCATGTGGCGTGATGGTCACGGGTAGCATTAGCCCTCCCTGCCACTGACTATAGAGGATTGGGCGCCGTTGAGACATGGCCCTGCCCGAAAGCGGGGCAGCCCCCTCGGCGAGGCGTGCTCCGAATGTTGTGACAACGTCACCGAGCCGGGTGATGCTCGCCACTTTCTGCTATCCTGCTTGTCTCCGATTATCGCTCCCACGGCCCCGGCTTGACGGCTCCCGCCGTCCTCGCGCCTTGTTCCGGTGCCCGCCTCCTTTTGCAGGTTTATCCACGTGTCTGATTCCTCTCCCGATTTCGCCACGCTATCGCTGGCGCCGGAACTGCTGGCCAACCTCGCCTCGCTGGGCTACGACGCCATGACGCCGATCCAGGCCGAGAGCCTGCCGCCGATGCTGGCGGGACGCGACGTGATCGCCCGGGCGAAGACCGGCTCGGGCAAGACCGTGGCCTTCGGCCTGGGGCTGCTCTCGCGGCTGTCCCTCGCGTCCTCTCG
>NZ_JAVLBC010000261.1:0-3718 GCF_031581305.1 Halomonas sp. | reverse complement strand
GGCTTGTCGCACCGTGACCTTTATCGGTGACAAGCTGGGGCTGCACACCGGGGAGGCACCGGCCTTAGTGGGGGAGGTCGACTTCCGTGCCCTGGGCGTGGATGCCGAGGCCGAGGCGGACCTCGTGCCCGCGGCCCGCCTGCTCGATGCCGGACTGATCCCGGCCTGGCTACCGCCACGGGCCCGCAGCGCCCACAAGGGTGACTTCGGCCATGCGCTGGTGCTGGGCGGTGCCCCGGGCTTCGGCGGGGCGGCGCTGCTCGCCGCCGAGGCCTGCGCGCGGCTGGGCGCCGGCAAGGTGAGCCTGGCTACGGCTCCCGAACATGTGACCGCGAGCCTGGTGCGTCGCCCCGAGGTGATGGTCCACGGAGTGCGCGGTGCCGGGGACCTCGGCGAGCTGCTGGATCGCGCCGATGTGCTGGTGGTGGGGCCGGGACTCGGCCAGGGCAGCTGGGGTGAGGGCATGCTGCAGGTGGCATTGGCGACCGACAGGCCCCTGGTGGTGGACGCCGATGCCCTCAACCTGCTGGCGACACGCTTCAGCGGCCAGCATCGTGAGGACTGGGTGCTGACGCCGCACCCTGGTGAGGCAGCCCGCTTGCTTGGCCTGTCCGCCGGCGAGATCGAGGCCGACCGGCCCGCGGCGGCCCTGGCCCTGCAGCGGCGCTACGGCGGGGTGGTGGTGCTCAAGGGTGCTGGTAGCCTGGTGGCCGGACCCGAGGGGCTCGCCGTCTGCCCCTATGGCAATCCGGGCATGGCAAGCGGCGGCATGGGCGATGCGCTCTCCGGTATTCTGGGGGCGCTGGTGGCTCAAGGGCTGCCTCTCGAGTCGGCGGTCCGGCTCGGCGTACTGGTGCATGCCTTGGCTGCCGACATGGCGGCCCGGCAGGGGGGTGAGCGTGGCCTGCTGGCCGGCGATCTGGCATCCTGTGCACGAATTCTGGTCAACCCGACGATGGGCGAGGACGATGCAGCTGCGACTCGATGACGAAGACTGCCAGGTTGCCTTCGGCGAGTGCCTGGGGCGAGCCTTGGAGGGTCATGGTCGCGTGTACCTGACCGGCGAGCTGGGGGCCGGCAAGACCACCCTGACGCGCGGCATCCTGCGCGCCTGTGGTCACCGGGGGGCGGTCAAGAGCCCCACTTATACCCTGGTGGAGCCCTACGAGCTGGACGGAGTCCTTGTGCATCATTTCGACCTCTATCGCCTGGGCGACCCCGAGGAGCTGGAATTCATCGGCGGTCGCGACCTGCTCGCCGGGGACGCCCTCTGCATAATCGAGTGGCCGGAGCGGGGCGAGGGCTGGCTGCCGGCCCCGGATCTGGAGGTGAGCCTGCGGATGGTCGGCAGTGGGCGCGAGGCAAGACTAGAGGCCCGCAGCGAACATGGCCGGGCGGTCCTCGAGCGCCTGGCGATGATGCCGGCTCTGGCCGGTTGGGTCGTGAACAGGGAAGGTGAAGCAGCGCAATGACACCCATGATTTCGGCGAGGCGCCTGCTGGCCGGGCTGGCAGGACTGGTGCTGTGGATGGCTAGTGGCCTGGCGGTTGCCTCCAGTGTCGACAACCTCCGCCTCTGGGCGGCCCCCGATCATGCCCGGCTGGTCTTCGACCTCTCCTCGCCTGCGCGGGCCAATGTCTTCAGCCTCGATAACCCGCGTCGCCTGGTGATCGACCTGGACGACAGTCAGCTCAATGCCAGCGTCGACCGGCTGGACCTCGAAGGGAGTGCCATCAGTACCCTGCGCACCGGCGTGCGCGACGGCAATGGCCTGCGGGTGGTGCTGGAGCTCGAGCGGGAGGTCGAGCCCCGACACTTCACCCTGGCGCCTAACGACCAGTATGGCCATCGCCTGGTGGTGGATCTGGAGTATCCCGGCGAGAGCGCTGTGGAGGATCCCATTGATCCCATCGAGGCGATGATCCGCGAACAGGAGATCGCCGCTGATCGTGCCCGCAGCGAGGCGGTGGCACAGGGCCGCAATCCGGCCGATATCACGGCCGCCGAGGTCCTGGGGCCGGCCAAGGCGCACCCCAAGCGCGACATTATCATCGCCATTGATGCCGGTCACGGTGGTGAGGATCCGGGGGCGATCGGCCCATCGGGCACCCGCGAGAAGGATGTCGTGCTGGAAATGGCCAAGCGCCTGGCGCGGCTGGTCAACGCCGCGGAGGGGTTTCGGGCGGTGATGATCCGCGATGGCGACTACTACATCGGGTTACGCCAGCGGACCCGTATCGCGCGTGAGCAGAAGGCCGACTTCTTCGTGTCGATTCATGCCGATGCCTTCAACAGCCCGCGGCCCAACGGCAGCTCGGTCTACGCCCTGTCCCAGCGGGGGGCCACCTCGGAGACCGCCCAGTGGCTGGCTGCCAGCGAGAATGAGGCTGACCTGATCGGCGGGGTCGACGGCAGCCTGTCGCTGGATGACAAGGACGAGGTGCTGCGTGGCGTGCTGCTCGACCTGACCATGACCGCGACCCTCAACGACTCCCTGACCATCGGCGGCCAGGTGCTTGACCAGCTGGGTCGGATCAACCGACTGCACAAGTCACGGGTCGAGCAGGCCGGCTTCATGGTGCTAAAGTCGCCGGATATCCCCTCGTTGCTGGTCGAGACCGGCTTCATCTCCAATCCCGACGAGGAGCGCCGGCTGCGCGACGGCGCCTATCAGCAGAGGATGGTCGAGGCCCTTTTCGGCGGCATCCGTGGCCACTTTCAGCGCAACCCGCCGCCGGCCAGCCTGCTGGCCTGGCAGCGTGGCCGCAATAGCAGCCCCGAGGGCAATGCGTATCGTATCCAGCCCGGTGATACCCTCTCGGAGATCGCGGCCCGTCACGGCGTGCCGGTGACTCAGATCAAGCAGGCCAATGAGCTCAATGGCGATGTGATTCGGGTCGGCCAGGTACTGCGCATCCCTCGTTCCTGAGCTTCGAGTCTCTAGCTTCGGGCCTCGAGCAGAGGGCTCGTAGCTCGCGGCCCGTAGCCCGCAGCTCGTCCTGAGGAGTGACATGTCAGAGAAACGACACATCCAGATCCTCGATCCCCGCCTGGCCAACCAGATCTCGGCCGGCGAGGTGGTCGAGCGACCCGCGTCGGTGGTCAAGGAACTGGTGGAGAATGCCATCGATGCCGGCAGCCAGCGCATCGAGGTCGAGCTGGAAAATGGTGGTGCCCGGACGATCCGCGTGAGGGACGACGGCAGCGGCATCGGCGAGGCCGACCTGCCGCTGGCGCTGTCGCGCCATGCCACCAGCAAGATCGTCTCTCTGGAGGAACTCGAGGGCGTGGCAAGCCTGGGCTTCCGCGGTGAGGCGCTGGCATCCATCAGTTCTGTGGCGCGCCTCGAGCTGACCTCCAATGCCGACGAGGACCCGCGCAGCGGCTGGCGTGTGGTGGCTGAAGGACGCCGCATGGAGCCGCGCGTGAGCCCGGCCCCGCATCCTCGCGGAACCTCGGTGACGGTCCGTGACCTGTTCTTCAATACCCCGGCGCGTCGCAAGTTCCTGCGCACCGAGAAGACCGAGTTCGGCCACGTCGAGGAGGCCTTTCGGCGCCAGGCGCTGTCGCGCTTCGACATCGGCTGGGTGCTGCGCCACAACCACAAGACGCTCCACCAGCTGCCGCCCGGCGATGACCCTATGGCCCGGGAGCGTCGTCTCCAGTCCCTGCTCGGCAAGGCTTTTCTGGAGAATGCCCTGCACCTGGACCTGGAGGT
>NZ_JAVLBC010000033.1:0-19595 GCF_031581305.1 Halomonas sp. | reverse complement strand
CGGCGAGATGGTCTTTTCCGCCATCGAGTCCCGCGGCGTGGTGCCGCTGGCCTGGGGCGAGAACGGCTTCCGCCAGCTCTCCAACTCCCGGGGATCCATCGACGCGCCGAAGGATCTCGACGGCCTGAAGATTCGCGTGGTGGGCTCGCCGCTGTTCCAGGATACCTTCACGGCGCTGGGCGCCAACCCCACCCAGATGAGCTGGGCCGACGCCAAGCCGGCGCTGACCACCGGGGCGGTGGACGGCCAGGAGAACCCGCTCTCGGTCTTCGACGTGGCGCGCATCGACCAGGTGGGTCAGGAGCATCTGACCCTGTGGAACTACATGAACGACCCCTTGGTCTTCGCGGTGAACCAGCAGGTCTGGGACTCCCTCTCCGAGGAGGAGCGTACCCTGCTGCGGGAAGCCGCCGAGGAAGCTGGCGCCTGGGAGATCGCGATGACCCGCGAGCAGGAGCCCGAGCGGCTGGCGGCGATCAAGGAACGCGGCGTCACGGTCACCGAGCTCGACGAGGCGCAGCTCCAGGCCTTCGTCGAGGCCACCGAGAGCGTCCTCGACGAGTGGGTGCCGCGCATCGGCAGCGAGATCGTCGAGGCGGCCCGCGCCGACATGCAGGGCGAGTAACCTCCCCCAGCACCTGTGCCATCGGCCCCTGCGCGGGGCCGATGGCGTTTCCCATCACATGACGCCGCGACAGCCATGAAACGTCCCGACGCAAGATTCGAGCGCCTGCTGGCGGCCCTGGCGATCCTGGTCATCAGCCTGATCAGCCTGGCCAACGTGCTGGTGCGCTACCTCACTGGCGGCTCCTTCGCCTTTACCGAGGAGTTCTCGGTGTTTCTGCTGGTGGTACTGACCTTTGCCGGTGCCTCGGTGGCGCTGAGACGCAACGGCCATATCCGCATCGGCCTGCTGGAACGGGCCTTGCCCGGACCCGCCCGCAAGGCGCTGATCCTCTTCCAGGGAGGCTGCGGGCTCGTCGTGCTGGGGCTGATCACCTGGTTCGGCGCCAGGATGACCTGGCAGGAGCTCCAGTGGGGCTCGCTCTCCCCGGGACTGGGCCTGCCGCAGTGGTGGTATCTCGGCTGGCTGCCGCTGCTCTCGGGGCTGATGCTGCTGCGTCAGCTGCAGCAGACCCGGGATCGCCTGCGTGGGAGGCTAGAGGATGAATCCTGATCTCTGGATGCTGCTGGCCTTCGCTGGGCTGCTGATTGCCGGGGTCCCGGTGGCCTTCTCCCTGGGCCTGGCTGGCGCCGTGGGGATTCTGGCCGGCCTCTCGCCGGCCATGCTGGCCACGCTCGGCACCAATACCTACAACAGCATCGCCAAGTATCCGCTGATCGCCATCCCGCTGTTCATTCTCACCGGTCTGATCTTCGAGCGGGCCGGGGTGGCGGCGCGGCTGGTGCGCTTCGCCCAGGCGCTGATCGGGCCGCGGCACGGTGGCCTCGCCCTGGTGGCGGTACTGGTCTGCATGATCATGGGCGGGATGAGCGGCTCCGGCCCCGCGGATGCCGCGGCGGTGGCCATGGTGATGCTGCCGAGCATGACCAAGGCCGGCTACCCCAAGCCCTTCTCGGCCACGCTGATCGCCGCCTCGGCCTCCACGGCGATCCTGATCCCGCCCTCGGTGGCGCTGATCCTCTACTCCATCGTGGTGCCGGGGGTCGACCTGCGGGCCCTGTTCGCCGCAGGGCTCTTCCCGGGTGTCCTCGCCGGGCTGGCGCTGTTGGGGCCGGCGTTGCTGGTCTCCCGGCGCCATGGCTGGGAGGGGAGCACGTCCGTGGACGGGTCGGAGCCTCCGCGCGTGGGCGAGAGCTTCCGGCAGGCGCTTCCGGCGCTGTTCGCCCCGGTGCTGATCCTCGGCGGGCTGCGCAGCGGACTCTTCACCCCCACCGAGGCGGCCGTGGTGGCGGTCGCCTATGGCGCCCTGGTGGGGCTCTTCCTGACCCGGGAGATGCGCTGGCGGGATCTCTGGGGACTGCTCGGCGAGGCGGCAGTGATCTCGGGCGTGGTGATGCTGATCATCGCCCTGGCCGGCATCTTCGCCTGGGCCGGCACCATGCTCGGCACCTTCCGTCACTTGGCGGAGTGGATCGTCGGGCTCTCCGACAGCGGTCCCCTGCTGCTGGTGCTGATCATGCTGGCGGTTCTGGTGGCCGGCATGCTGCTGGATGCGATCTCCATCTACCTGATCATGATGCCGATCCTGATCCCGGTGATGCAGCACTTCGGCTGGAACCCGGTATGGTTCGGCATCCTGCTGGCGATGAACATTGCCATCGGTCAGTTCACCCCGCCGGTGGCGGTGAATCTGATGGTGACCACCGAGGTCGCGAAGGTGCGCCTGGAACAGACCGTGGGCTGGGCGCTGCTGTTCGTGGCGGCCATGGCAGGCGCCCTGGCGCTGGTCGCCGTGTTCCCCGAGATCGCCCTCTGGCTGCCACGCGTGCTGGGCTACAACCTCGGGTAGTGATCCTTACTCCTGGCCACTCTCCAGCGACTCCAGGGTACGTTGGTGAAGCGCGGTGCTGTCGGTATCAAAGAGCACGAAGCGGACAAGCTCGATGTTCGGGCACTCGGGCAGTGTCTTCAGCACCGTGGCGAGCGCCACGCGTGCGGCCTCTGCGGGTGGGTAGCCGAAGGCCCCGGCCGATATCGCGGGGAAGGCAATGGAACGGATGCCCTCGCGCTCGGCCAGCTCGAGGGCGTTGCGATAGCAGGCGGCCAGTAGCTCGTCGGCGGGCTCGTCGATGCCGTAGACCGGCCCCAGGCAGTGGATGACATGTTCATTGGGTAGCTCATGGGCGCCGGAGATTACCGCCTGACCGGGCCGAATCGGTGCCAGCGGGCGGCACTCCTCGGCGAGCCCGGGTCCCGCGGCGCGATGCAGGGCGCCGGCCACGCCACCGCCGATACGCAACTCCGCATTGGCGGCGTTGACCACGGCGTCGATGTCGGATTGTTGGGCGATATCACCCTGAACACATTCGATGGTGGCCATCTCGCTTCCCTCCTGTTGGCTGATGGGAATCAGTCTGGCCGCCAGAGCGGCAGGGCTTCAAGGTCATCGCGGCGATCCCGGGACAGCGGCAGCCGTGCTCGAGCCGCCTTCACCACCTGTTCTTCCAGGGTTAGCCAGCGCCACTGCTCGTCGCTACCGAAGGCGAGGGGTGGGTGGTCGTCGTCCACCAGCGGCGGGCAGAACAGCGACTGGCCCCAGGCCTCCCCGGCACGGTTGAGGCTCAGCCAGTAGAGCTGGTTCTCCAGGGCACGGGTGGTGACGAAGGCGTGCCAGCTGGCGAAGCTGAAGTCCCGGGCGAAGGCCACGGGATGCAGGATCAGCTCGGCGCCCTCGTCGGCCAGGCGTCTGGCCAGTTCGGGGAAGCGCAGGTCGTAGCAGATCACCATCCCGACCTGCCAGCCGGCGATCTCGGTGACCAGCAGCCGCTCGCCCGGCGAGAAGTGGGCGGCCTCGCCGGAGGCCCCGAACTGGGCGCAGTGAAGCTTGTCGTAGACGCCGGCCAATCGACCGTCGGGACCGACCAGCACTTGGCTGATATGGCGCTGGTCGTCGGTACGTCGGGCCATGCCGAAGGCGATGGTGGTGCCGAGTTCCCGGGCCAGGTCGGTGAAGGTCGTGACGACCGGACCGGACAGGTCATCGTCGAGGGCATCCAGACAGGCAAAGGCGTCGTCCCCGTATTCCTGGGCCGACAGTTCCGGCAGCACGATGAGGTCCGGGGTGGCATCAGTGCAGGCCGCCCGCATCCGCTCGGCAAGGCAGCGCAGGTGGCTGAGCTGGTCATCGCGACTGCGGGTGCGGGGGATGGTGATCTGGCCGGCGAGTATCTGCATGCGGGCTCCGGTTGTGACACATGGGCGCACCGCGCGGTATCCACCAGGGTGCTGGCGTAAAATGGGTAGTTTAATCTCTGTTCCTTTCCCTGTCCGGAGTCGCCGATGCTGTTTCCCCCGCGTTTTGCCCCTCTGGTGTTTGCCGTGCTGATGTCCATCTACATGGTGACCCTGATGACCTGCGTCATTACCTGGGTCAATACCGGTCTGGGACACGGATTCGCCGGCCGCTGGTGGCGCGCCTTCTGCATCGCCTGGCCCATCGCCTTCATGCTGATTCTGGTGGGTGCGCCGCGACTGCAGCGCCTGGCCGCGCTGCTGATCCGCCGTCCCCGAGAGCGGGGCTGACCCGGGGCGTTCCAGCCGCAAGCGGGTATTGCACATTCGTTGCAGTTGTTCGTAAAAAGCGTGACATTCGTTGCAAATCGGCGCAAAAACTTGCAGCGGTGACAGCGACCCTGTACCAATAGCCGCCTCCCCGAACCACTCGCGGCGTCCCGGTTTTCACCGGCGCAGCGGATCACGTCGTCCGCTGTGCAGGGCTCATGGCCGCCCCGCCGCTGCACAATGACATCAGGAGGTGGCATGAACCAGCGTGTGAACATCGATCTCGACGAGTCCCGGACCGAGACCTTCGAAGCCCGCCAGTTCAAGGTCTATACCCACCGTCAGCTGGACAGGATCGAGGCCATCCAGCACCTTCCTGACGACCTGCGCTTCGACATGCGGGTCGTCAGCCAGGTGCTGCCGTTCCGGGTCAACGAGTACGTGATCGAGGAGCTGATCGACTGGAATAATGTCCCCGAGGATCCGGTCTTCCAGCTCACCTTTCCCCAGCGCGGGATGCTGCGCCCCGAGCACTACGACGAGATGGCCGAACTGGTGCGCCGCGAGGCCCCCGCCGACGAGATGAAGCCGGTGATCGAGCGGATCCGCTCCGAGCTCAACCCCCATCCGGCGGGGCAGATGGACCTCAATCTGCCGCTGCTTGACGGCGAGCCGCTGCCCGGCATGCAGCACAAGTACCGAGAGACGGTGCTGTTCTTCCCCAGCCAGGGTCAGGTGTGCCACAGCTACTGCACCTTCTGCTTCCGCTGGGCGCAGTTCGTCGGCGACAAGGAGCTCAAGTTCGCCTCCAGCGAAGCCGACTCGCTGCACCGCTATCTCGCCGAGCACACCGAGGTCACGGACCTCTTGATGACTGGCGGCGACCCCATGGTGATGAAGGCCAAGCACCTGCGCCAGTACCTGGAGGGGCTGATGGCGCCTGGGCTGGACCACGTCCAGGACATCCGTATCGGTACCAAGAGCCTGACCTTCTGGCCCTACCGCTTCGTCACCGACCCGGACGCCGAGGATATCCTCGACCTCTTCCGCGAGCTGACGGCGGCCGGCAAGCACGTCGCCTTCATGGCGCACTTCAACCACTGGAAGGAGATGGACACGCCGATCTGCCGCGAGGCGATCCGGCGCATCCGTGCCACCGGGGCCGAGATCCGCACCCAGGCGCCGCTCTTGAAGCACATCAACGATGACGCCGACCAGTGGGCGAGGATGTGGACCACCCAGGTACGCCTGGGGATGATCCCGTATTACATGTTCGTCGAGCGCGACACCGGCGCCCGCCACTACTTCGAGGTGCCGCTGGTGCGTGCCTGGGAGATCTATCGCGAGGCCATGAAACAGGTGCCTGGCCTGGCGCGCACCGCCCGTGGGCCGTCGATGTCTGCCGATCCGGGCAAGGTGGAGATCCAGGGGGTGACGCAGATCAAGGGCGAGAAGGTCTTCGTGCTGCGCTTTATTCAGGGCCGTGACAGCGACTGGGTGCAGCGGCCGTTCTTTGCGAAATACGACGAAGAAGCCACCTGGCTCAACCACCTGGAGCCGGCGCTGGGGGAGAGCGCGTTCTTCTATGAGGCCGAGTTCGCGGCCATGAAGGACGAGAAGCAGGCGCTGATCATAAAGGCGTCCTGAGGGGGCCATGGTCCTGGATGTTGCGCCCTGCGTGAGAAGAGGCGGCGGAAATTAACGCTCACTAAACGTGCTCTGGAGTCTAGACTTCAATTTATGGAAAAAAGCCTCATCAAGCGCCCGCTTTTTTCGCTAAAGTAGGAGAGGGTGGCCAAGGCTGCCAGCGGTCGCATGACGGGGCTGCCATATTGGAACCCGTTTGCAGAACACGTTTGTTGACAATAAAGAGGTGTGCTCATGAAACGCCATGCATTCTCTGCTGCTGCCTTCTCCGGCGCGCTTCTGGGAGCCGCGATGTTCGCATCGCCGGCCATGGCCCAGGAGGAAGAGAAGTTCATCACCATCGGTACCGGTGGCCAGACAGGCGTCTACTACGTGGTCGGCCAGTCCGTCTGTCGCCTGGTGAACCGTCTGGAAGACGCCAACATCAAGTGCAATGCCCCTTCTACCGGTGGCTCGGTGGCCAACATCAACGGCATCAAGTCTGGCGAACTGGACATGGGCGTGGTGCAGTCCGACGTCCAGTATCAGGCCTACAACGGCACCGGCAACTTCGAAGGCGACGCCTACGAGGACCTGCGCGCGGTCTTCCGTGTTCACGGCGAGCCGCTGACCCTGCTGGCCCGCGCCGACTCCGGCATCGAGACCCTCGATGACCTGGAAGGCAAGCGTGTCAACATCGGCAACCCGGGCTCCGGCCAGCGCAACACCATGGAAGTGGTGATGGACGCCAAGGGCTGGACGGAGGATACCTTCGCCCTGGCCTCTCAGCTCGATGCCGCCGAGCAGGCCGCGGCCCTGGCTGACAACAACGTCGACGCCATGGTCTACGTGGTCGGCCACCCCAACGGCTCCATCCAGGAGGCCACCACCACCGTCGACTCGCGCCTGATCCCGCTGAACGACGAGGCCATCGACGGCATCGTCGAGGAGTTTCCCTACTACTCCAAGTCGATCATTCCCGGTGGTCTCTACAAGGGCAACGACGAGGACGTCGAGACCTTCGGCGTGGCGGCCACCTTCGTGACCACCGCCGAGGCCGATGAGGACGTTGTCTACCAGACCGTCAAGGCGATCTTTGACAACTTCGATCGTTTCAAGCGCCTGCATCCGGCCTTCGAGAACCTCGATCAGGAAGAAATGGTCACGATGGGCCTTTCTGCCCCGCTGCATGAGGGGGCGGCCCGCTACTATCGCGAACAGGGTTGGATCGAGTAAGACGGCTCATCTGAGGTGATTTCACCTCGGTGAAGAATGCGCGGTCACCCGAGGGGGCCGCGCATTCCGTTTGGGATGCCGGATGGCATCACCAAGAGTGAACCCAGGGCAAATGTTACAGAGCAGGGCACGCTTATGACTGAGGACAACAAGAGGACCTCGGGGTCGGAGGTCGATCTCGAGGATATGGTCGCCTCGACAGATTCGGGGGCCCGCAAGCCGGCCGGCATGCCCGGGAAACTGTTGGTCAGCATCGCGGCAGCGTGGTCACTCTTCCAGCTGTGGATCGCGTCTCCGGTGCCCTTCATTTTGGGTTTCGGGGTGTTCAGTGCCACTGAATCCCGTTCCATTCACCTGGCCTTCGCACTGTTCCTGGCCTATATGGCCTACCCGGCTCTCAAGCGCTCGCCTCGGGACCGCATCCCCATCCAGGACTGGGTTCTGGCCGCGGCCGCGGCCTTCTGTGGGGCCTACATGTTCATGTTCTATGAGCAGCTATCCCAGCGCCCCGGCGCTCCGATCCTGCAGGACGTGATCATCGGGGTGGCGGGGATCCTGCTGCTGCTCGAGGCTACCCGCCGAGCCCTTGGACCGCCGCTGATGATCGTGGCATCGGTATTTCTTCTCTATAGCCTGGCTGGCCCCTGGATGCCCGGTATCCTCTCGCATGGCGGGGTCAGCCTCTACGGGCTGATCAATCACCAGTGGCTGACGACCCAGGGGGTCTTTGGCATCGCGCTGGGGGTCTCGACCAGCTTCGTCTTCCTGTTCGTGCTTTTCGGTGCCCTGCTCGACAAGGCCGGGGCCGGCAACTACTTCATCAAGGTCGCCTTTTCGCTGCTGGGCCACTACAAGGGCGGCCCGGCCAAGGCCGCTGTGGTGGCCTCCGGCATGACCGGCCTGATCTCCGGCTCCTCCATCGCCAACGTGGTGACCACCGGCACCTTTACCGTGCCGATGATGAAGCGCGTCGGCTTCTCAGCCGAGAAGGCCGGCGCGGTCGAGGTCTCGTCCTCGGTCAATGGCCAGATCATGCCGCCGGTGATGGGAGCCGCGGCCTTCCTGATGGTCGAATACGTGGGCATTTCCTACGTGGAGGTGATCCAGCATGCCTTCCTGCCGGCGCTGATCTCGTATATCGCCCTGATCTATATTGTCCACCTCGAGGCCCTCAAGGCCGGCCTCAAGGGGCTGGAGAGCAGCAATCCGCCCAAGCCGCTGGTACGCAAGGTGATCGGCTTCCTGGGCGGTCTTCTGCTGATGATGATCACTGCCCTGGGGGTCTACTACGGCCTGGGCTGGCTCAAGCCGGTCTTGGGCGATGCCACGCCCTGGGTCATCGCGGTCGTGCTGACGGTGGTCTATGTCGCGTTGCTCAAGCTGGCAGCAGGGTATCCTGAGCTCGAACTCGACGATCCTGACACCCCCATTTACAGGCTGCCCCAGACCCGGCCCACGGTGCTGGTCGGTCTGCAGTACATACTGCCGGTGATCGTGCTGATCTGGTGCCTGATGGTGGAGCGTCTCTCGCCCGGCCTCTCCGCCTTCTGGGCCACGGTGTTCATGATCTTTATCATTCTTACCCAGCGTCCCATCACCTCGATCTTTCGCCACCGCAGTGATATGGCCGCGGACCTGCGCGAGGGTGTCATGGATCTGTGGAGCGGTCTGGTGACCGGTGCCCGCAACATGATCGGTATCGGCATCGCCACGGCCACGGCAGGCATCATCGTCGGGGCCGTATCGCAGACCGGTGTGGGGCTGGTATTGGCCGAAGTGGTGGAAACCCTCTCCATGGGCAACCTGATGCTGATCCTGCTTCTCACTGCGGTGCTCAGCCTGATCCTTGGCATGGGGCTGCCTACCACGGCCAACTACATCGTGGTATCGGCACTGCTGGCGCCGGTCATTGTCCAGTTGGGGGCACAGAACGGTCTGCTGGTGCCGTTGATCGCGGTTCACCTCTTCGTGTTCTACTTCGGCATCATGGCGGACGTCACACCTCCGGTGGGGCTTGCCTCCTTCGCCGCGGCAGCGGTATCAGGTGGTGACCCTATCCGCACCGGCTTCCAGGCCTTCTACTACAGCCTGCGCACCGCGGCACTGCCGTTCCTGTTCATCTTCAATACCGACCTGCTGCTGATCGATGTCTCCTTCCTGCAGGGCATCGTGATCTTCGTGGTATCGACCATCGCCATGTTGATCTTCGCGGCCGCCACTCAGGGCTTCATGATTGCCCGCAATCGCTGGTATGAGTCGATCGTGCTGCTGCTGATAGCCTTCACCCTGTTCCGGCCGGGCTTCTGGATGGACATGGTTCATGATCCCTATGAGTCCGTACCCCCTGCACAATTCGTCGAGTCTCTGGGTGATGTCGATGAAGACTCCTCCCTGCGCCTGCAGATTGCGGGGGTCGATGCCTACGGCGATCCCATGACCACCTACATGACCCTGCCGGTGCCGGCGGGCGAAACTGGCGAGGAGCGTCTGGAGAATCTGGGCCTGGAGCTGATCGTCGAGGATGAGCGGGCCGTGGTCGACATGGTGGCTTACGGCAGTCAGGCCGCGGATCTGGGTTTTGATTTCGACCAGGAGATCATCGAGGTGCTGGCCCCGGTGGACCGCTGGACCAAGGAGCTGATGTGGATTCCGGCCTTCCTGGTGTTCGGCCTGATCGTAGTGATGCAGCGCCGGCGGCGTGATCGTAGCGCCGTCCCGGCATCGGCCTAAAGGAGAGCGCGTCATGTACCAAAAGATCATGTTGCCGGTGGACCTCAACGAGGAGGCCTCTTGGAAAAAAGCCTTGCCCACGGCGGTGGCGCTGTGCCGTAGCTTCGGCGCCTCCCTGCATGTGGTGACGGTATTGCCGGACTACCGCATGCCGCTGGTGGGCTCCTACTTCCCCAAGGACTTCAGCAAGAAAGCTCATGAGGCGATCTCGGAGGCACAGCACGAGTTCATTCGCGAGCACGTGCCCGAGGACATCACGGCGCAGAGCGTCATCGTCGATGGCTCGCCCTGGGAGGCGATCATCAAGGCGGCGAAGAAGCTCGAGGTGGACCTGATCGTCATGGCGTCCCATAACAAGCGCAAGTTTGCCGACTATGTGCTCGGGCCCAATGCCGAGCACGTCGTGCATCACTCCAAGATCTCGGTGATGATCGTGCGCTGAGCAGGACCGCTATCTTCTGTAGTACGCTGCGAACGCCTCCCCTCGACGGAGGCGTTCGCGTATGGGTTGCTGTCCCCGGCACCGAACCACCGGGCGAGACAGGGTGCGAGACAGATGACCGCGGATCAATGGAAATATATCGGGCGTGTCTGGCTGATGCCGGTGCTGTTCTTCCAGCGCGTCAACTATCGCGTCCAGGACTCCCTGCCGGGTTTGGGCGCCGGTGTGATGCTAGCCGCGACCACCTTCTCCCCCCGGGCCGGCCGTCACCGAGGCCCAGCGCTACGTGCCGGATGTCCTCGGCGCGGCGCTGGTGGTGTCCCTTGGCATCGGGGGCCTGGCCGTGTTGCTGTTGGACAAGCTCCACTAGACATGCGCCACCATGGGGGGCTGATCGACTTCGTGCTGATGATGACCCTGGGCAAGACTCTGGCGTTAAGCCTGCGTCGCCAGGTCAGTCTGCGTTGAGTGCCGTGATGCAACATACCCTGCGTGATTGGCTGCCGTCGTCTACATTAATCAGGTATTAAGAGATGAAGGGTGCATTACGGCCGCGTGCTGATATGTGGCCTTGAACCGGCCCGGCAGCACCGGGACTCAACAGGCGGCAAACAGGGGTGTGACCATGAATGCAGCAACGACAAGAGAGCATGGCAAGGGTGCTGCGCCCAATGTCAGCATCAACATCCGGTCGGTGGG
Organism: Halomonas sp.; assembly: GCF_031581305.1. Lineage (GTDB taxonomy): Bacteria > Pseudomonadota > Gammaproteobacteria > Pseudomonadales > Halomonadaceae > Halomonas. The sequence continues at coordinate 8,676 of NZ_JAVLBC010000033.1, read as the reverse complement.
CATGGACAAGCCGCGAGCCTGGCTGGCAGCAGGGTTGGAGGATTTTCGCCAAGCCATGTCGGTCAGTCTGGCCTACGGCATGTTCTGGGTGGGGCTGAGTGTCGCCGTTACCGCCGGCGCCTTCACGCTGGGCCTCTGGCACTGGCTGCTGCCGTTGGTCGCCGGCTTCATGTTCCTCGGCCCTCTGGTGGCGGTGGGCTCCTACGGCATCAGCCGTGCTCTGGAGGCTGGCCGAGTGCCCAATCTGGGCGATGCCTTCGGCGGCTGGAAGGGGCATGCCGGGCAGCTGGCGATGATGGGCGTGATGATGATGATCTTCTTCCTCGCCTGGATCCGCCTGGCCACCCTGCTGTTTGCGCTGTTCTTCGGCTTCGAGGCCCCCAGTCCCGAGACGCTCTACGCCTCGCTGCTGACCACTGCCGACGGCCTGATGATGCTGACGGTGGGCACCGCGATCGGCGCCGTCCTGGCGTTCGGCGCCTTCACCATCAGCGTGGTGGCCATTCCGACCCTGATGGACCAGGACCTGACGTTCATGGAGGGCATCGAGGCCAGTATCCGTTCGGTGTCGAAGAACTTCCGTCCGATGCTGCTGTGGGCGGTGATCCTCACCGGCTGCGTGCTGGTCGGGGTGATGACCTTCTACATCGGCCTGGCGTTGATCCTGCCGGTACTGGGCCATGCCAGCTGGCATGCCTACGAGGATCTGGTCCGCATCGAGCCGGTGGAGGAGCTGAAAAGCTGATGTGATCTCTCGAGCAGGTAGCGGAGACATCAGGGGGCACTGGGTGCCCCCTGATGATTCTGGGGCAAGTGCGCCTGACCTTCGACGTCGAATCGCGTACGCTTGGGGGATCTCCCCCGTTCGCAGGAAGTCTGCCGATGCTGACCGGTATCGCCCTTCGTTCGCTCGTCCTACTGCTCTCGGCCCTGCTGCCGTTCTCCATTGCCCTGGCTTCGCCGCTACCGGTGCCCTCCGGGAAAGTGCTCCTGACTCTCAGTGGTGACATCGTCCACGCTAACGTGGGCGACGAGGCGCATTTTGATCGAGCCATGCTCGAGGCTCTGCCGGGGCGGGTCATCGAGACCCATACCCCTTGGCATCGCGGCGTGGGGCGCTATGAGGGCCCGCTGGTCCGCGCGCTGCTCGAGACGGTCGGCGCCGATGTCGAGCAGCTGCGCATCCGGGCGCTCAATCACTATGAAGCCGAGGTGCCGGTGTCGGACTTCCGTCGCCATGACGTGATCCTGGCCATGACCCGCGACGGCGAGCCGTTGACCATCCGCGAGTACGGCCCCCTGTTCGTGCTCTACCCCTTTGACGACCATCCTGAACTGCTCACCGAGGCCATTCGCTTCCGGTCGGTGTGGCACGTCGAGCGGATCATCGTGCCCTGAGCCTGGTTCGCCGCGGAGACCCGAAGTGCTGCACTATCCCCTGCGTCTCAAGGTAGGTGCCATCTCCGCCCTGGTGTTTTTCGCCGCTGCACTGGTGGTGGTCGGCCTGGTGGCCTGGCGCCAGGACAGTCTGGCCGAGAGCGTGGGGGGAGATGCGGCCTGGCACGCCTACAAGCTCGACCGGGACACGGTGCAGCTGCGCAGCTTCCTCGCCCGCCCCGACCTTCCTCGCGAGTCGCTGCAGGTCCTGCGCATACGCTTTGAGCTGCTCTATAGCCGCCTCAACCTGATGCAGGATGGCGATATCACCGAACTGCTCGACGAGATCCGCGTGGCCGAGCAGCTGGTGCCGGAGATCGAGCAGCACCTGCAGGCCCTGGATCGGCAGATTCGTGGCCTGGAGCGTCTTGATGATGTTGCTCGGACCAGCCTGTCTCAACGACTCGAGACCCTGAGCGATGTGACCGAGCGGCTGATCGTCGCCATCAATGGCCACTTGGCCGAGACCACCACCCGGGAGCGTGAGCGGCTACAGACCCTCTACGGTGTGCTTCTGCTGCTGATCCTGGCCATGAGCCTGGCGGCCTCGCTGGTGGTCGCCTTCCTGTTTCGCGAGACCCGCGACAATGCAGCCGCTCGACGGGACCTGGAGATACTGAGCCGCGAGCTGGAGGTCACCGCCCGACAAGCCGAGACGGCGAACCGTGCCAAGTCGGAGTTCCTGGCCACCGTCAGCCATGAGATCCGTACCCCACTCAACGGCGTCATCGGCATGAGCGACCTGCTGCAGGACCAGCCGCTTTCCGATCGGGCGCGTCATTATGCCGATACCATCCATGACAGTGCGCGGCTGCTGCTCGAGCTGATCAACGATATCCTGGACTTCTCCAAGATCGAGGCCCAGCGCCTGGAACTCGAGGCGCGCCCTTTCGCCCTTGGTGAGCTGGTCGATGGCGCGATCTCGCTGTTCGCGCCACGAGCCGAGGCCCGGGGCCTCCACCTGGCGTGCGAGGTGGAGGCCGAGCTGCCGCCGTACCTCGTGGGGGATGCCGGCCGGCTGCGCCAGGTGCTGCTCAACTTGCTCTCCAATGCCATCAAGTTCACTGATCAGGGCGAGGTTCGCCTGCGAGTGCGTGACCAGGGAGACGGACAGGTGCTGTTCGAGGTGATCGATACCGGGCATGGGATCTCTCCGCACCGCCAGGCTCAGCTTTTCGATCCCTTCCAGCAGGGCGACCCGTCCACCGCCCGGCGCTTCGGCGGCACCGGCCTGGGGCTGGCCATCAGCAAGCGGCTGGTGGAGGCTCAGGGAGGGCGCATCGGGCTGGAGAGCGAAGTGGGCCGCGGCAGCCGCTTCTGGTTCGTGCTACCGCTGATCGTGGCCGACACCGGAGAGGAAACGGAGGACGCGGTGGTAGCCGCCCCTGAGCAGTGTGTGGCCGACGCACGCCTGCTGGTGGTCGAGGACAATCCGGTCAACCAGCAGGTCGCCCGTGCCATGCTCGAACGGCTGGGCTGTCGGGTCAGCGTGGCCGACTCGGCGGACACGGCGCTCCTCCAGGCGGATCAGGAACACTTCGACCTGATCTTCATGGACGTGCAGCTGCCCGGCATGGACGGGCTGGAGGCGACGCGCCGGCTGCGTGCCCGCGGGGGCTGGTCGGCCGAGGTGCCGGTGGTGGCCATGACCGCCGGCGGACCAGGCGGTGACCAGGCACGCTGCCTGGCCGCCGGCATGAACGGCTACCTCACCAAACCCCTGTTTCAGGATGCTTTGATGACGACGCTGCAGCGACACCTGCGTCAGGGGGCAACGACGCCCGGAGTCGACCGTTCTGTCGTCACGGTAGGGGAGGGCATGGCCGGCCAGCTGCTGGAGGCCGCCACGCTTTCTGCACTGGGAGAGAGTCTGGGCGAACAGGGCCTGGCCGCCCTGATCACCCTCTACCGGCAACAGTCCGAAGCGCACCTGGCCGGCCTGGAACAGGCCGTGGCGGCGGGGTCGCCACGCCGGGTCGCGTATCTCGCCCACCAGCTCAAGGGGGAATCCTCGAGTCTCGGCGCGGTGAAGATGGCAGGACTGGTCGCGCGGCTGGAGCACCTGGGCCGGGAGGGGCGACTGGGCGAGGCCACCATCGCCCTGAGGACCCTGCATCGCTGCCGGGCCCTGACCCTGAAGGCCCTGGAGGCCTGGATGCCGGGCAAGTGATCCCTCAGACCTGGGCCGCGGCGTTGTCGTCGCTTGTCCCGGCGACATACACTGCCTGAAACCGCATAGGCAGGCCGACATGCTCGATCTCTCTCCCGACACCCCCGCCGTCCCCGGGCCGCTCGAGACGGAGCAGCCGCTGCGCACGGCGGTCAGCCGGCGGCGGGACCCCGGCGAGGCAGCCCGGGAGCTGGCCGGGGCGCTGCGGCATGCCGAGCTCGGCTTCGTGCTGTTCTTCTGCAGCGCCGAGTATCCCCTGGCCGCGCTCTCGGCCGCTCTGAACGAGGCTTTCGCTGGCGTGGCAGTGGCCGGTTGCACCACCGCCGGCGAGATCACCCCGGAGGGCTACGGGCGGGGCTGCATTGTCGCCATCGGCCTCGACCGTCGCCACTTCGCCGTCTCCTGCGCCCTTGTCGAGGACCTGGCGGGCTTCGACCTGATCCGGGCTCAGCGGCTGGTCGATGGCCTGCTCGACGACTGTCGCGGCCGAGCCCTGGCCCCGGTGGGGGAGCACAGCTTCGCCCTGACCCTGCTCGATGGCCTCTCCAGCTGCGAGGAGCAGGTGCTGGCGACCCTGGATGCCGCCCTGGGTCGCATTCCCAGCTTCGGCGGCTCCGCCGGCGACGACAACCGTCTGGCTCATACCCATGTGCATGCCGACGGCCGCTTCCATGGCCAGGCGGCGGTGGTGGTGGTGATCAACACCCGGCTACCCTTCGAGGTCTTCACCACCCACCACCTGCGCCCGCGGAGCGAGAAGCTGGTGGTCACCCGCGCCGACCGCGAGCGACGCCGGGTGCTGGAGCTCAACGCCCTGCCGGCCGCCGAGGAGTACGCCCGGCTGGTGGGCCTGCGGGTCGAGGACCTGGCGCCTGAGGTGTTCGCCCGCCATCCGCTGGCGGTGCGCCTGGGGGAGGCGCATTTCGTGCGCTCCATCCAGCGAGTCAACGACGACGGCAGCCTCAGCTTCTATTGTGCGGTGGAGAACGGCATCGTGCTCACCGCCATGCAGCCGGCACCCTTGCTGGCCGATCTCGAGGCGGTCTTCACCGGGCTTACCGCGCGGCTCGGCGAGCCGGCGCTGATCATCGGCTGCGACTGCTTCCTGCGCCGCCTCGAGCTGGAGGCCCTGGGACTGATGGCGCCGGCGTCTCGGCTGCTGGGACGCTCGCGGGTGATCGGCTTCAACACCTACGGGGAGCAGCACCATGGCATGCACATCAACCAGACCTTCACCGGGGTTGCCATTGGATCTCTCCCCACCACGCCAGACCCCTGACGACGCCGGCCCACGGGAGCGGGAGCTGCTGGAGGAGAACGCTCGCCTGCGGCGAATCGCCACCGCCCTGATGGAGCGCGTCGAGTCGGCGGGCGTGGCAGGCGGCGCCCCCTATGCGGCCTTCGAGCATGCGGTGCTGCTCGCTGAGCAGGTGCGCGAGCGCACCGAGACGCTGCAGCGCACCCTCGTCGAGCTGCATGCCGCCAAGGCGGAGGCGGAGGCGGCCAACCTCTCCAAGACCCGTTTCCTGGCCGCAGTGAGCCACGACCTGCTGCAGCCGCTGAATGCCGCCCGGCTGTTCACCAGTGCCCTGGAGGAGCACCCCCTGCCCGAGCCCTCGACCCGGCTGGTGGGCCATATCGGCCGCTCGCTCAAGGACGTGGAGACGCTGCTCGGCACCCTGGTGGACATCTCGCGGCTCGATGCCGGGGTGCTCGAGCCGGATATCGCCCCCTTCCCCGTGGCCCGGCTGCTCGATGTTCTGGCAGAAGAGTACCGTCAGATGGCCGCGGCCCGGGGGCTCGAGCTGCACTATGTGGGCAGCGGCGCGGTGGTCGCCTCGGACCTGGCGCTGCTGGCCCGCGTGGTGCGCAACTTCCTGACCAACGCCATCCGCTACACCGGGCGTGGCAAGATCCTGCTGGGCTGCCGTCGCCGCCCCGAGGGGGTCGAGATCCTGGTGGGAGACAGTGGGCCGGGGATCCCCGAGGCGCAGCGTGAGGCGATCTTTCAGGAGTTCCAGCGCCTGGGTGGCAATCGCGATGCCGAGGATCGTGGCCTGGGGCTGGGCCTGGCCATCGTCGACCGCATCGCGGGGATGCTCGGTCACCCCCTGCGGCTGGCCAGCGTGCCGGGCCGCGGATCGTTCTTCTCGGTATTGGTCCCTCATGGTCGATTGCCGCTGATCGACCTCCCTCCGGCTGCCTCGCCGCGCCCGGGGCAGGGGAGTGTCCTGGAGGGGGCGCGGGTCTGGGTGATCGACAACGATCCCGGCATCTGCTCCGGGATGGCCGCACTGCTCGAGGGCTGGGGCTGTCGGGTGGTGACCGCGACCTCGCTGGCCGAGCTGGAGAGCAATGTCGCCGGCGGCGGCGCGGACGTGCTGCTGGTCGACTTCCACCTGGGGGAGGAGGCCCCCGATGGCCTGGCGGTGGCGGCGCGGCTGCGCGAGCGCCAGCCGGAGCTCCCGGTACTGGTGATCACTGCCAACCACGATGCGGCGATCAAGGGCCTGACCCGCAAGCTCGGCTATGGCTGCCTGCTCAAGCCCCTGAAGCCGCTGCGGCTGCGCATGGCCCTGGTGGATCTGCTGGGCGGTGACTCAGCGTGACGAGCCCTGGCGCTCGGCCAGCAGGGCAGCGAGGTCGGCCTCGCCGGCGGCGAGGATCGCCTGGACGCGGCCCGACACCCCGAGCTTGCGCAGGATCGCCGAGACATGGGTCTTCACCGTGGTCTCGGCGATGTCGAGTTCCCGGGCGATCACCTTGTTGGAGGCGCCGCGGCTCAGGCCGATCAGCACCTCGAGTTGCTTGTCGGTCAGCTCGGTGAAGCGTGGGCCGGGTGATGGGGTTTCGACCCCGGCGGGGGAGGTGCAAGGGACTGCGGGGCGGCGCATGATGTCCGACGGCAGGTAGACCTGGCCCTCCAGCAGCTGGGCCAGCGCCGTGATCAGGTCCCGGCGCGGCGTCGACTTGGGGATGTAGCCGACCGCGCCCAGGTCGAGGGCGTCGAGGATGGTGCGCCGTTCCTGGTCGGCCGAGAGGATTGCCACCGGCAGCCAGGGGTGAGCCGCGCGCAGCGCCCGCAGGCCCTCGAGTCCGCTGGCGTCGGGCAGGCCGAGGTCGAGCAGCACCAGGTCCAGCTCCGCGCAGGCCCCGGCATGGCGCAGGGCGTCGTTCAGGCTCTCCGCCTCCAGCAGCCGGCTGTCGGGCAGGCCGGCCTCGATTACCGCCGCGATGGCCTCGCGGAACAGCGGATGGTCATCGGCGACCATCAGGGTGTGCATGGGCAATCCCTCTTGGACTCGTCTCGCCTCCTACCGAAGAAGGAGGTCCTCTCCTGCCACCGGAGTATGTCGCAGAAGGCGCTGCTGACCAACACTGGGGAGTGTATCGCCACAACGACAACAGTCAGGAGTCACGCCATGATCTACGCCAACCCCGGCCAGTCCGGTTCGCCGGTCAGCTTCGAGTCACGCTACGGCAACTACATCGGTGGCGAATTCGTGCCGCCGGTGAAGGGCCAGTACTTCGACAACGTCAGTCCGGTCAACGGGGAGGTGTTCTGCGAGATTCCCCGCTCGAGTGCCCAGGACATCGACAAGGCGCTGGATGCCGCCCATCAGGCAGCACCTGCCTGGGGCAAGACCGCCGCCGCCGAGCGCTCCAATGTGCTGCTCAAGATCGCCGACCGCATGGAGCAGAACCTCGAGATGCTTGCCGTGGCCGAGACCTGGGACAACGGCAAGGCGGTACGCGAGACCCTCAACGCCGACCTGCCGCTGGCCGTCGACCACTTCCGCTACTTCGCCGGCTGCATCCGCGCCCAGGAAGGCACCGCCGCCGACATCGACGCCAACACCGTCGCCTACCACTTCCACGAGCCGCTGGGCGTGGTGGGGCAGATCATTCCCTGGAACTTCCCGCTGCTGATGGCCGTGTGGAAGCTGGCGCCGGCGCTTGCCGCGGGCAACTGCGTGGTGCTCAAGCCCGCCGAGCAGACCCCGGCCTCCATCCTCAAGCTGATGGAACTGATTGGCGACCTGCTGCCGCCCGGGGTGATCAACATCGTCAACGGCTACGGCGCCGAGGCGGGTCAGGCGCTGGCCACCAGCAAGCGCATCGCCAAGATCGCCTTCACCGGCTCCACCCCGGTAGGTGCGCATATCCTCAAGTGCGCCGCCGACAATATCATCCCCTCCACGGTGGAGCTGGGCGGCAAGTCGCCGAACATCTATTTCGCCGACATCATGAACGCCGAGCCGGAATTCATCGACAAGGCCGCCGAGGGCCTGGTGCTGGCCTTCTTCAACCAGGGCGAGGTGTGCACCTGTCCGTCCCGGGCGCTGATTCAGGAGAGCATGTACGACGCCTTCATGGCCAAGGTCATGGAGAAGGTGGGCCAGATCACGCGTGGCAACCCCCTGGATACCGACGTCCAGGTCGGCGCCCAGGCCTCCCAGGAGCAGTTCGACAAGATCATGTCCTACATGGAGGTCGCCCGCGAGGAGGGCGCCGAGTTCCTGACCGGCGGTGAGCGGGAGTCTCTGGATCCGGCCATCAACAACGGTTTCTATATCCAGCCGACGCTGCTCAAGGGCCACAACAAGATGCGCGTCTTCCAGGAGGAGATCTTTGGCCCGGTGGTCGCCGTGACCACCTTCAAGGACGAGGCCGAGGCGCTGGCCATTGCCAACGACACCGAGTTCGGCCTCGGGGCGGGTGTCTGGAGCCGTGACATGAATGTCGCCTTCCGCATGGGGCGCGGTATCCAGGCCGGCCGCGTGTGGACCAACTGCTACCACCAGTATCCGGCCCATGCTGCCTTCGGCGGCTACAAGAAGTCCGGCGTCGGTCGCGAGACTCACAAGATGGCCCTCGAGCACTACCAGCAGACCAAGAACCTGCTGGTCAGCTACGACATCAACCCGATGGGATTCTTCTGACCGGTGGCGTCGGACGACGCCTCGGCAGCAGTGAGCAGGCCTCTGGCGCGACGCGAGTCGCGCCTTTTTTATCTTCGTCGCTACACGTCTCGGCCGCTATGCGTCATCATCTTTCGCCCGGCCCAG
>NZ_JAVLBC010000260.1:0-3736 GCF_031581305.1 Halomonas sp. | reverse complement strand
CTGGTGCTGCCGGCGATCGAGGCCTTCGCGCCCGACCTGATCGTGGTGGCCTGCGGCTATGACGCCTGCGCCAAGGACCCGCTGGGCAAGATGCTGCTCAACAGCACGGCCTTCGCGCGCATGACCCGCCAGGTCCGCGAGCTGGCCGAGCGCCGCTGCCACGGCCGACTGGTGATGGTCCACGAAGGGGGGTATTCGGAAGGGTATGTCCCGCTGTGCGGTCACGCGGTCGTCCAGGTCCTGGCCGACAGTGACATCACCGTGCCCGATCCCCAGGACGAGGAGATCGCCGCCTGGCCCTACCAGGCCCTGCAGCCCCATCAGCGCGAGCTGATCGACGGCTGGCGCGCGGCCTGGGCCGCGGCCGGCCGTCTCTGAGCCCGTTTTCGATGACCGATTCTTTCACGACAGGAACTCAGGCCCATGACACCGCTCCATGACCGCGACGGCTGGCTCTGGCACGACGGCGAGTGGCTGCCCTGGCGAGACGCCCGCACCCATATGCTGACCCATACCCTGCACTACGGCATGGGCTGTTTCGAGGGCGTGCGTGCCTACGAGGGCGCGCGTGGCACGCACCTGTTTCGGGTGGCGGAGCACACGCGTCGGCTGCTGGATAGCGCCCATGCCCTCGATATACCGTTACCTTTTGATGATGAAACATTGATTCAGGCCCAGCGTCAGTGCCTGGTGCACAATGGCCTGACCAACGCCTATCTCAAGCCGACGGTCTACTTCGGTGCCGAGGGCCTGGGGCTCAGAGCGAAGGGGCTCACCACGCATGTGATGATCGCCGCCTGGGACCTGGGCGATTACATCTCGGCACAGGCGGCGTCGATCGGCCTGCGCGCCCTGACCTCCTCCTGGGCGCGCCACCATGTCAACATCAGCCTCTGCCGGGCCAAGACCAACGGCCATTACGTCAACTCGATGCTGGCGCTCAATACCGCCGTCAAGGCGGGCTTCGACGAGACGATCATGCTCGACCCGGAGGGCTACGTCGCCGAGGCCTCGGCGGCCAATGTCTTCCTGCTGCGCGACGGCGTGCTGCATACCCCGGAGGTGACTTCCTGCCTGCAGGGCATCACCCGCGACAGCGTGATCCGCCTGGCCCGCCAGGTGCTGGGCATCGAGGTCCGCGAACGGCGCATCACCCGAGATGAGCTCTATACCGCCGACGAGGCCTTCATCACCGGCACCGCGGCCGAGCTGTTGCCCTTGCGCGAGCTCGATGGTCGGCACATCGGCGCCCGGGCCGGGGCGCCGCCGCCCGACAAGCCTATCGCCGAGTCGTCGTTGACCGCCCGGCTGCAGCGGCTCTATCACCGGGTCACCCGTGGTGCGCTCGGCGACGACCTGCAGGGCTTCGCCGGCTGGCTGACCGGCGTCTGAGCTTTCGGCCGTTCAGGTTGACATCCGGCCCTGCCGGTCGTGGTAGCTTCGCGTTATTTGCCTCGCGAGGACGACGATGATCATGGCCCTGCTGGATGGCATCCTGCGCCTGGTGCTGCTGCTCGCCACTCTCTGGGGAGCACTGGCCCTGGGGTATCGCGCGGCGCTTCCACCATGCGGTCGCTGGCTGGTGGTGGGGCTCTGGTTGCTGTCAGGTGTCGCCTGGCTATGGCTGGCCTGGCAGGGCGCCCGGCTGGGGCCGCTTGCCGCCATGACGATGCAGATGATGGCGCTGCTGGGCTGGTGGCGCAGCCTGCGGCCGGCCGCGGATCTGGACTGGGCCGACGACGTTGCCTATCTGGCCACGGGAGACGTCGAAGGGCACCGGCTGACCCTCCATCACGTGCGCCACTTCGACTGGCACACACCTCATGAGGCCAGCGGGGGCTGGGAGCGCCGGACCTACGACCTGCGTCGCCTTCAGTCGGTGGATCTGTTTGTCTCGAACTGGGGTCGGCCGGGTATCGCCCACGTGCTGGTCTCCTTCGGCTTTTCCGCTGGGGGGGCGGCCGAGGAGGACTTCGTGGCCTTCTCGGTGGAGGTGCGGCGCGAGCGCCATGAGCGCTTCTCGGAGATCGGCGGCTTCTTCAAGCAGTACGAGCTGGCGATCATCGCCGCCGACGAGCGCGACGCCGTGCGCCTGCGCAGCAACGTGCGGGGCGAGCGGGTCACCCTCTACCATGTCACCCTTGCGCCCGAGGCTCGTCGCGATCTGCTGCTGGCCCTGGTGGCAGCGGCCAACGACCTGGCCTGCGAGCCGCGGTTCTACCACACCATCACTGCCAACTGCACGACCCTGATGTTCGCCATGATGCGGCGGATTGTCGAGGGGCTGCCGATGGACCACCGCCTGCTGCTCAGCGGCCTGCTGCCGGGCTACATCCATGACCATGGGGGGCTGGTCCCCGGCTACTCCCTGCACGAGCTGCGTCGGCGGGGGGATATTACCCAGCGCGCCCGGGAGGCCCATGATGCCTACGACTTCTCCCGCCGGATACGCGAGGGCATTCCCGGCTGGGCATCCCCGGAACGTCGCCCATGAAAAACGCCACGACGCGGGGGTCGTGGCGGCATGTCTCTCCTCCCTGGACATCGTCCCGATGCCATTTTCCCTCTGGGGGCCTCCTGCCCCCTCGCGTCCCTGGCGACTTGCATGGCAGTGTCCCTTGCCTGTCCCCGATGTTATCGCCGATTTCCATGACAACCGCGTGATGGTCAAGTGACGGTGGCATGACATCGCGAGGGCGTGCCGGTAGTTCATCCCGCCTTCTGGGAGAACCCTGCGCCGTTTCGTCTCAATCCAACTCCTTGTTCGGGAAGGCTGTGATGAATGCAGTAATCATGGCGGTGCTGGTGATGGTGGGCCGGTCGCTGGCATGGGTCTCGATGGTCTTCGCGCTGTATGCGCATGATGGCGCTGTTCGGCTTCCTCATCGCTCATGCCTCGTCTCGGGCAGGTGGTTCTCCAGGGAGGCCAGCAGACCGCGCAGCAGCGAGAGTTCCTTGCGATTCGGTCGGGCGCGAGCGAACAGGGCCTCGAGCTGGGCCTCGGTGCGGGCATGGGGCTGGTTGATAAAGCCGCTGCGCTGCATGACCCGTGAGAGATGGGCCTGGAAATGGCCGAGCTGCTCGCGTGAGGGCTGGCGCTCCTGCGTCGGCCGCGGTGAGCGGTAACCGCTGTCGGGACGACGCCGCCAGGCGGTGAAGAGCTCGTGGGCGAGGACCTGCACTGCCTGGGAGAGATTGAGGATGCCGTAGTCGGGATTGGCGGGGATGCTCACCTGATGACTGCAGCAGCGGATCTCGTCGTTGGTCAGGCCGTAGCGCTCACGACCGAACACCAGCGCCACCGGATCATGGCTGGCCTCGTCCACCAGCTCCCGGGCCATCTCGTCCGGCTCGTCGAAGTGGGGGAGGGGGAGGCTGCGCAGCCGGGCACTGGCGCCCACCACCTGGACGCAATCCGAAACCGCCTCCTCGAGCGAGCCGACCACTTGGGCCCCCTCCACCAGGTCTTCGGCCCCCGCGGCCAGTCGCGAGGCCTCCGGGTCGGGGAACTGCCGGGGATTGACCAGCACCAGGTTGGTCAGGCCCATGGTCTTCATGGCTCGGGCCGAGGCGCCGATATTGCCGGGGTGGTAGGTCTGGACGAGGACGATGCGGATGTTCGATAGCATGGGCAGGATCGGTGCTAAGTGAGAACCATGGTGCATTGACCGTGAGAAAAGCTGTAAGCCGTAAGCTTTAAGCTTCAAGAACCCCCAGGGGGCCAAGGATCTTACGG
>NZ_JAVLBC010000032.1:0-19687 GCF_031581305.1 Halomonas sp. | reverse complement strand
ACGGCTTACGGCTTACGGCTTACGGCTTACGGCTTACGGCTTACGGCTTACGGCTGCCGCGAAGCGGCTAGTAATGCGGCGGCATCTCGTCTTCGGCACGGGGTGTCGCCGTGTCGTTCTCCTGCAGCGCCCGCTGCTGGTCGCGCAGTCGCTCCTGCATCAGGGCATTGAGGCGCTCGAGCCTTGACATCCGCTGCTCCTGGCCGGCCACGGCTACGTCCAGTGTGTCGAGCCAGTGCTCCTGGTAGGCGATGCGGCTCTCCAGGGCCTCGAGGCGCCGTGCCAGCTCGGCAGGCGTCGAATCGGTGCTCATGGTAGAATCCTCCCGCTGAGTGTCGCCGTTCATCGTGGCACCTCCATCATGATGGTTTCTCCCTTCCTTTCACCCCGACAAGAGAGTTTTACAGGTCCATGAATCGAAAGGTCGTGTTTCGTTGCAGTCTCATCAGCCTGCTGCTGGCCGCACCGGCCCCGCTGCTGATTGCCCTGTTCGTCCATCTCACCGGCGGCGTATTATCCCGTGAGCTTTTTGCCAGCCTCCAGGTAGGCGGCGTGGCGGTGGTGTATTTTGCCGCCGCAGCCGCAGTCTTCCTGGTGTTGCTGGTCGCCACCCTGGCGGTCAACGCCCTGACGCCCCAGCTGGTCAACCTGGCCGAGGTCGAGGACGACGATCGCGAGATCGGCGAGGTCAAGTGGTTCAATGTCAACAAGGGCTATGGCTTCATCACCCGGGATGACGGCGAGGATGTTTTTGTCCACTTCCGGGCCATCCGCGGGCGGGGGCATCGTACTCTTGCCGAGGGCCAGAAGGTGCGCTACCACGTCATCCAGAACGAGCGGGGACTTCAAGCTGACGACGTCACCGTCATCACCTGATAAGTGCTGCCTCCCCTTGGCTCCTTTTCCTCACTGCCGACGACATCGCCCCGCACCTGCGGGGCGATGTCGTTTCGGCGCTACTGGCCGGAGTCGGGCCAGTCGATCGCCTGCTCGGTACCGTCGGGCAGCACCTGCAGGAAGCGGTCCGGGTCGTCGCCGGGCTGCCAGCCGCCCAGCGAGCAGCGCACCTCGCAGTCCAGCCGGGCGGCGGCTTCGCGGGCACACTCCGCGTCGGACGCCCAGGGTGTTTCGGGGCTGTCGAGCCACAGGCTGGCGAAGCCGTCGGCGGCCTTCTCCACCAGCAGCACCGGCACCTCGCCGGTATCGCGATGGCCGAGGGTGCGCCATTTGCGCTTGCCTGCAGGTGACAGCGGCTCGGCGCCGATGGCCTGTCGGAGCCAGGCATCCAGACGCGCTATGTCGCAGTGGGCCAGGTAGATCTCGATATCGGGATAGGATTGCATGAGTGCCTCAGGGCCGGGCCGTGCCGTTGACGAAGAGTCTGGCGAGGATTGCCTCGTAGACCCGGCTGAGGTCATCGAGATCCGAGGCCAGCACTCGTTCGTTGACCTGGTGGATGGTGGCATTGCAGGGGCCGAGCTCGACCACCTGGCTGCCCAGGGTGGCGATGAAGCGCCCGTCCGACGTGCCGCCGGCGGTGGAGAGCTCGGGGCGGTGCCCCATGGCATCCTCCACGCCGCTGATGGCGGCCTCCACCAGTTCTCCCTCGGCGGTGAGGAAGGGCTCGCCGTTGAGCGTCCAGTCCAGGTGGTAGTCGAGGCCGTGGGCATCCAGCAGCGCCTCGGCGCGTTGCTTCAGTTGCTCGTGGGTCACCTCGGTGGAGAAGCGGAAGTTGAACACCACCTCGACGTCGCCGGGAATCACATTGGTGGCGCCGGTCCCCGAGCGGATGTTGGAGACCTGGAAGCTGGTGGCGGGGAAGAAGGCGTTGCCGGTGTCCCAGTGCTCCCGCGCCAGGGCATCCAGCGCCGGCAGCGCCTGGTGGATGGGGTTGCGCGCCAGGTGCGGGTAGGCCACATGGCCCTGGATGCCCCTGACATGCAGTACCCCGCCAAGTGAACCGCGTCGACCATTCTTGATCACGTCGCCGAGACGGTCGGTGGAGGAGGGTTCGCCGACGATGCAGTAGTCGAGCCGGTCGTGGCTCTCGCGCAGGTGCTCGACCACGGCCCGGGTGCCGTCTACCGCCGGCCCCTCTTCGTCGGAGGTGATCAGAAAGCCGATCCGCCCGTGGTGGTCCGGGTGGGCGGTCACGAAGCGCTCCACCGCGGTGACCATCGCTGCCAGGCTGCCCTTCATGTCGGCGGCTCCTCTGCCCCGCAGCATGCCCGCCTCATCGATGCACGGCTCGAAGGGCGGGAAGTCCCAGCGGGTATGGGGGCCGCTGGGCACCACGTCGGTGTGGCCGGCGAAGGCAAGCAGTGGCCCGTGGTGCCCGCGGGTCGCCCAGAAGTTCTCCACGTCGCCGAAGGGCAGGCGCTCGACCCGGAAGCCGAGCGCCTCGAGGCGCTCGATCAGCAGTGCCTGGCAGCCCAGATCATCCGGCGTCACCGAGGGGCGCCGGATCAGCTCGAAGGCGAGCTGCAGGGTCGAGGAGAGCGCGGTCGGCTCAGTTGTTGGCATGCAGCGCCTCGTTGAGCGCGATGGCGCTCTTGTTGGTGAGGCACTCGATGCGACCGTTCTGGGAGTTGCGGCGTAACAGGAGATCGTCCTGGCCGGCGAGGTCGCGGGCGGCCACGGTGTCGGCGACCTGGCCCTTGTCATCGAGCAGGGTGACTTTGGCCCCGGCGGTGATGTAGAGGCCGGCCTCCACGGTGCAGCGATCGCCCAGCGGGATGCCGATGCCGGCATTGGCGCCGATCAGGCAGCCCTCGCCGACCTTGATGACGATGTTGCCGCCGCCGGAGAGGGTGCCCATGGTGGAGCAGCCGCCGCCGAGGTCCGAGCCCTTGCCGACCACCACGCCGGCGGAAATGCGGCCCTCGATCATGCCCGGCCCCTCGGTGCCGGCGTTGAAGTTGACGAAGCCCTCATGCATCACCGTGGTGCCCTCGCCCAGATAGGCGCCCAGGCGCACCCGGGCGGTGTCACCGATGCGCACGCCGGCGGGCACCACGTAGTCGGTCATCTTGGGGAACTTGTCGACGCAGTCCACGGAGAGTGGGCGTCCCTCCAGGCGGGCCTTGAGGCGCCGGGCCGGGAGCTCCTCGACGTCGATCGCCCCCTCGCTGCTCCAGGCGATATTGCGCAGCAGGCCGAACATGCCGGTGAGGTCCAGGCCGTGGGGCTTCACCAGGCGGTGGGAGAGCAGGTGCAGCTTCAGGTAGACCTCCGGGGCGCTCTGGGGCGGGGTGTCCACGTCCAGGAACATGGCCACCAGCGGTCGGCGGCTGGCGGCCAGGGACTCGGCGAGTTCGGCCTGCTCCTCGTGGCCGGCGGCCTTCAGCGCGCCGGCCAGTTCGGCGCACTGCTCGGGCAGGAAGCTGACCGCGGCATTGCCGTCGGGGGCGTCGAGTACCTTGGCGGCGGCGGCCACCAGGCCGGCATCCGGGTCGAGCAGCGGGGCCGGGTAGTAGATCTCCAGCCAGTCGCCCTGGGTGTTCTGGGTGCCGATTCCGAGTGCAAAGCTCAGCATGGGATGGTGTCCTCTGGAAGCGTGGGGGAGGGCCTGGCAGGCCCTAGAGTGAGTCGTAGTCGCCGTCGCGGTAGCCGACGAGGATCTTGTCGCCGGTATCGAGCAGCGGTCGCCTGAGCAGGGTGGGGTGGGCCAGCATCAGCTCGCGGGCCTTGTTGGCGTCGATGTTGGCCTTCTCTTCGTCATCGAGCTGGCGCCAGGTGGTGCTGCGCTTGTTGAGCACCTCCATGACCGGCACCCGGTGCAGGATGTGCTCCAGCAGCGGGGCCGAGAGGCCATCCTCGCGCAGGTCGTGGACCTGGTAGGGGATGCCCTTGCTGTCCAGCGCCTTGCGCGCCTTGCGACAGGTGTCGCAGTTCTTGATCACATAGAGTGTCAGCATCAGCAGTTCCTCTCGATGAAGCGGCGGATGCGCCAGGCGGCCTCTGCCGTGGCCTCGACCTCGGCGACCAGCGCCAGGCGCAGCCGGCCGCTGCCGGGGTTGGTGCCGCTGCTGCCAACCCGGCCCATATAGCTGCCGGGCAGCACGCTGACGTTCGCCTCGGCGAAGAGCGCACGGGTGAAGGCCTCGTCATCCCCGCCGGGTACCGCCGGCCACAGGTAGAAGCTCGCCTCGGGGACGGGGAAGTCCATCACCGGGGCGAGGACCTCGGTGACCGCGGTGAATGCCTCGCGGTAGGCATCGCGGTTGGCGCGCACGTGGGCCTCGTCGTTCCAGGCGGTGATCGAGGCCTGCTGAACGGGCAGCGACATGGCGCAGCCGTGATAGGTGCGATAGCGCTTGAAGGGGGCGATGAGCTCGGCGTCGCCGGCGACGAACCCGGAGCGCAGTCCCGGCAGGTTGGAGCGCTTGGAGAGCGAGTGGAACACCAGGCAGCGCCGGTAGCTGTGGCGGCCGAGGCGCGCGCAGGCCTCGAGCAGCCCCGGCGGCGGGGAGGCCTCGTCCAGGTAGAGCTCCGAGTAGCACTCGTCCGAGGCGATCAGGAAATCGTGCTCATCTGCGAGGGCGATAAGCTTCTCGAATTCGGCCAGCGGCGTCACCGCCCCGCTGGGGTTGCCCGGCGAGCAGAGGAACACCAACTGGACGTCGCGCCAGGTCTCGGCAGGCACGCTGTCCAGATCCGGACGGAAGCCGCTCTCGGCCGTGCTGTCCAGGTAGAGCGGCTCGCCGCCGGCGAGCAGGGTGGCACCCTCGTAGATCTGATAGAAGGGGTTGGGTATCGCCACCTTCGCCGGGCGAGTGCGATCCAGCGCGGCCTGGACGAAGGCGAAGATCGCCTCCCGGGTGCCGTTCACCGGCAGCACCTGGTGGTCGGCGTCGAGTCCCATCAGCCCGAAGCGTCGCATTGCCCAGCCGGCGATCGTCGCGCGCAGCTCGCTCGTCCCGGCGGTGGCCGGGTAGCGGGCGAAATCCTGGCGGTGGGCCATGAGCGTCTCGAGCGCGGCGGCGAAGGGCGAATGCTGAGGTTCGCCGATGGTCAGCGGGATGTGTGACAGTCCCTCGGGCGGTGTCACGCCGGCCTTGAGCGCGGCGAGCTTCTCGAAAGGGTAGGGCTTGAGGGCATCGAGGTCGGGGTTCATGGGTGTCCAGGTGCGCCTCGGACAGTAAAGAAGCGTCCGGCGTCGTTGTCGGTGGTGGCCCGCGTCTCAGTGGCGGCACACGGGCAGGCAGGGCATCGATTATAGGGAAGCCCCGGGGTCGCCTCAAACGCCGGGCCGTCCTCTTGCCCGGCGGGTGGCGTCAGCCGGGGATGGCGAGGGCCTCGATGAGGCGCTCGCGAAGACACTGCTGGCGTTCCGGGTCGGTGAGCGGTGCGCCGGCCTTGTCGGTGATGAAGAAGACGTCCTCGACCCGTTCGCCCAGGGTGGCGATCTTGGCCGCGGATAGCGCGATGTCCTGCTCCATGAAGATGCGTCCCACCCGGGCCAACAGGCCGGGGCGGTCGGGCGCGACGAGCTCGAGCAGGGTGCGCTCGTTGGCCGGGTCCTGCTCGATGCTGACCTCGGTAGGCACCCGGAAGTGCTTGAGCTGGCGCGGGGTATGCCGGGTAACGATCTGCGGGTAGTCGTCCGGGTCGTCGAGTTCCTCCACCAGGTGGCGGCGGATCTCCTCGATGCGCTCACGGTCGCGGATCGCCTGGCCGTGGTCGTCGAGCACGATGAAGGTGTTCAGCGTCCAGTCGTTGCTGGAGGTGGCGATGCGGGCATCGTGGATCGACAACCCCACCTGGTCCATGGCGGCGGCGGTAGCGGCGAAAAGGTCATCCACCGAGCGGGTGTGGATGAAGACCTTGGTGCCGCCCTCGGCCATGTCGTCGGTAGGGGCATTGATCAGGATCAGCGGCAGCTGGCTGTCGCCGTGGTCGAGGATGCCCTGGGTCTGCCAGACGATCTCGCTGGGCGCGTACTGCAGGAAGTAGTCCTCACCCAGCGACTCCCAGAGTCGGTCGACCCGGGCCATGTCGGCGCCCACCGAAGCCAGCAGCGAGTGGGCCTCGCTGCGCGTTTCCTGCACCCAGTCATCACGCTCCAGGGGGTTCTCGAGGCCGCGGCGCAGGGCGCGCTTGGTCTCACCGTGCAGCTGGCGCAGCAGCGAGGCCCGCCAGCCGTTCCACAGGGTCGGGTTGGTGGCGTTGATGTCGGCTACCGTCAGCACATAGAGGTAGTCAAGCCGGGTCTCGTCGCCGACCAGGCGCGCGAAGTCGGCGATCACATCGGGGTCGGTGATGTCGCGCTTCTGGGCCACCATGGACATCACCAGGTGATGCTCCACCAGCCAGCCGACCAGGCGAGTGTCGCGGCTGGAGAGCCCGTGACGCTCGCAGAAGGCCTCGGCATCCCGGGCGCCGAGGGTCGAGTGGTCGCCGCCGCGCCCCTTGCCGATGTCATGATAGAGGCCGGCGATCCACAGCAGCTCCAGCTTGGGCAGTTGGTGGATCAGGTTGGCGGCGACCGGGAACTCCTCCTTCGCCTCGGGCTTGCGGAAGCGGTGGATGCACTTGAGCAGGCGTAGCGTATGGGCATCCACGGTATAGATATGGAAGAGGTCGTGCTGCATCAGCCCCACCGCCTGGCCGAACTCGGGCAGGTACTTGCCGAGTACGCCATAGCGGTTCATGCGCTGCAGCTGGCGGGCCACGTTGCCGCCGGAGCGAAGCAGGGCCATGAACAGGCTCTGGTGGCGCAGGTCGTCGCGGTAGAGATCGTCGATCTGGTGGCGGTGGTCACGGATCAGGCGGATGGTGTCGGCACGTACCCCCTCGATCTCGGGGTGCTCGGCCATCAACAGGAAGAGTTCGAGAAGTGCCGAGGGGCGTTTGCGGAAGACATGACGCGAGCGCGCCTGGATATAGCCGCCCTTGATCTCGAAGCGTTCGTTGAGGGGGATGGTGATGAGCGCCTCGCCGGCATGCAGGATCGCCTCGTCGAAGTGCTGCAGCAGCATGTCGTTGAGCCCGGCCAGCGCCGTGACATGGCGGTAGTAGCGCTTCATGAACTGCTCCACGGCCAGGCGCTCCGGCGTGTCGCGGTAGCCGAACAGTTCGGCGATGGTACGCTGGTGGTCGAACAGCAGGCGGTCCTCGGCGCGCTCGGTGAGCATGTGCAGGGCGTAGCGTACTTGCCACAGGAAAGCCTGGCCCTGACTGAGGATGCGCAATTCGGGGTCATTCATGAAGCCGCCCGCGACGAGGTCCTCGTAACGCTGGGTGCCGAAGTGGCGCTTGGCCACCCAGCCGATCATCTGGATGTCGCGCAGCCCGCCGGGCGAGCTCTTGATGTTGGGCTCGAGGTGGTACTCGGAGTTGTTGTAGCGGTAATGACGGCTGATCTGCTCCTGCCACTTGGCCTCGAAGAAGCGATCCGCCGGCCACAGCCGATCGGTGGCAAGGCGTGTCTGCATCGCCTCGCGCAGGCGCTCGGGCCCGGCCAGGGTGCGAGTCTCGAGCAGGTTGGTGATCACCGTCACGTCGGCCTCGGCCTCGCGCTCGCAGTCGGCAAGCGAGCGCACGCTGTGGCCGATCTCCAGCCCGATGTCCCACAGGAAGGTGATAAAGGCGGTGAGGGCTTCCCGGTAGGGGGCGTCGTCATCGTGCTCGAGCAGCAGCAGCAGGTCGATATCGGAGTGGGGGTGCAGCTCGCCACGGCCGTAGCCGCCCACGGCAAGCAGGGCCACCCCGTCATCGGGCCAGGCGTGCTGTTCCCAGGCGATGGCCAGCAGGCGATCCAGGCACCAGGCCCGGCCGTGCACCAGGTCGCGGATGTCGGCGCCGGCGCGGAAGCGCTCGTCGAGGCGGGCTTGAATGCCGCGCAGCGCCGCCTTGAAGGGGGCGATCGGCGAGCGCTCGCCGGTGAGCTCGGCCCGGAAGGCCTCGACATCGAAGAGGCTGTCGTCGGGGACGAAGCGGTAGTGGTGCAGGAGCATGGCGGTCGACTCAGCGGTCGAGGAAAGAGAGGTCTTCGTCGCTACGAGCCGTGAGTACCTCCACGCCCGTCGCGGTGACCAGCAGGGTGTGCTCCCACTGGGCGGTCAGGCTCCTGTCCTTGGTCACCGCGGTCCAGCCGTCGCGCAGCACCTTGGTGCGATGGTCGCCGACATTGATCATCGGCTCGATGGTGAAGCACATGCCCTCCTCTAGGGCGATGTCGGCCCCCGGGGCATAACCGTCGTAGTGGAGGATCTGAGGATCCTCATGGAAGCCGGCGCCGATGCCATGCCCGCAGAAGTCGCGCACCACCGAATAACCGTTGTCCTCGGCGTGGGACTGGATGGCGCGGGCAAGCTCGGAGAGGTGCACACCCGGGCGCACCAGGGCGATACTGCGGTAGAGGCACTCCTGGGTGACCCGGCAGAGCCGCTCGCCCTGGATGGTTTCGCCGATGATGAACATCATGCTGGAGTCGCCGTGGTAGCCGTCGGCGGTCTTCACGGTGATGTCGATGTTCATGATGTCGCCCTTCTTGAGCTTCTTGGCGTCATCCGGGATGCCGTGGCAGACCACGTGGTTGATCGAGGTGCAGATCGACTTGGGGAAGCCGTGATAGTTGAGCGGTGCCGGGGTAGAACCCAGCTCGTCGACGATGTAGTCGTGACACAGTCGATCCAGCTTGCCGGTGCTCACGCCTGCCTTCACATGGGGGATGAGCATCTCGAACACGCTGGCGGCCTGGCGGCCGGCCTCGCGCATCTTCTCGATCTCGTCGGGTGTCTTGATGGGTACGTTCATGGAATCTCGAATCAGGGGGTGGTGTCGACCCGACAATGGCGGGCTCGAGCATCGGGCGACTTCATCTCGGAGGCCATCCATGGTATAAAGCTGCGCGCTTTCCTGCAATCGCGGAGCCCTGCCGACCCGTCGGCGCCTCGGTGAGCCCCGGGAAGTGCGCTCAATCAATGCAATGCCTTGAAATCACACATGCACCGTCACATGGTCCCGGGTGCTGTCGTGGTCATCCCTCGATGATGCGACGGTCGGATCCATGGGGTGCGTGGAGGCCTAACCCGATTTTCCAGGAGTCATCCATGGCACACGTCAATATGCGTGACCTGCTGAAGGCAGGTGCTCACTTCGGTCACCAGACCAAGTACTGGAACCCGAAGATGAGCAAGTACATCTTCGGCGCTCGCAACAAGATCCACATCATCAACCTCGAGCACACTCTGCCGGCCCTCAACGAGGCCGTCGATGTGGTCGAGAAGATGGCAGCGGCCAACAACAAGATCCTGTTCGTCGGCACCAAGCGCAGCGCGAGCAAGATCGTCAAGGAAGAGGCCAATCGCGTCGGCCAGCCCTTCGTCAACCATCGCTGGCTCGGTGGCATGCTGACCAACTACAAGACCATCCGCGTCTCCATCAAGCGCCTGCGCGAACTCGAGGCCATGCACGAGGACGGCACCTTCGAGAAGTTGACCAAGAAGGAAGTGCTGATGGCGACCCGCGAGCAGGACAAGCTCGAGCGGTCCGTGGGTGGTATCAAGGAAATGGGCGGCCTGCCCGATGCCCTCTTCGTGATCGACGTCGATCATGAGCGCATCGCCATCAACGAGGCGAACAAGCTGGGCATCCCGGTCATCGGCGTGGTGGATACCAACTCCGACCCCGATGGCGTTGACTACGTGATCCCGGGTAACGATGACTCCATCCGCGCCCTTCAGATCTACGTCAAGGCCATCGCCGACGCCTGTGCCCGTGCGAAGGAAGGCCGTCCCGACGAGTTCGTCGAGGTCACCGAAGCCGAAGAGAGCCAGAGCGACGCCGCCGCCGAGTGATCGTCGACCCGCCTGGGTCGGTCGCCGTGCCGCCACCACTCCGGTGGCGGCCTGCCGGACAGGCGTAAGGGGGCCCAGGCCCCCTTTCCTCTCTTCTTTCCGCTACCTATTCCAGGTCGAACCATTCAGAGGACACTACCATGGCAGCTATCAGCGCCTCCCAAGTCAAGGAACTGCGCGAGCGCACCGGGCTCGGCATGATGGAGTGCAAGAAGGCGCTCACCGAGACCGATGGTGACATCGAGCAGGCCATCGAGAACCTGCGCAAGAATTCCGGCCTCAAGGCCGCCAAGAAGGCCGGCCGTACCGCCGCCGAAGGTGCCGTGGTCACCCGCGTGGCCGAGGACGGCAGCTACGGCGTGATGGTCGAGATCAATTCCGAGACCGACTTCGTCGCTCGTGACGACAACTTCAAGGCCTTCGCCGAGAAGATCGCCGATGCCTTCTTCGCCGCCAAGAGCGAGGACGTGGCCGCCGTCATGGCGGGTGAGCTCGAAACCGCTCGCGAGCAGCTGGTGCAGAAGATCGGCGAGAACATCGGCGTGCGTCGCTGCGTCGTGGTCGAGGCCGGCGACGGCAACCTGGTGGGCGAGTATGTTCATGGCGGCCGCATCGGCGTGCTGACCGTGCTCAAGGGCAGCAATTCCGAGGTGGCCAAGGATGTCGCCATGCACGTTGCCGCCATCAACCCGACCGTGGCTCGCCCCGAGGACATGCCCCAGGAGCAGTTGGACGCCGAGAAGGCGATTATCCTGGCTCAGCCCGACATGGCTGGCAAGCCCGAGCAGATCGCCGAGAAGATGGTCCAGGGCCGTCTCAAGAAGTACCTGGCCGAGAACAGCTTGACCGAGCAGCCCTTCGTCAAGAACCCGGACCAGTCCGTGGCCGAGTTCGTCAAGGCGGCCGGCGGCGAGGTGATCGGTTTCACCCGCTTCGAGGTGGGCGAGGGCATCGAGAAGGAAGAGGTCGACTTCGCCCAGGAAGTGATGGAACAGGCCAAGCGCAGCTGAGGTCGCAGGTTCCAGTGTGACGATGGCGTGCGCGCAAGCGCACGCCTTCGCGTATCCGGCCGGTCATTCCGGCCTTCCACCAGGTCCCATGCGTCGAGAACCGGGAGACACCCCATGACCAGTGCCGATCACCCCGCCCCCAGCAAGCCCGAAAAGACCCGCGCCGAGGTGTCCAAGTACAAGCGTATCCTGCTCAAGCTCTCCGGCGAGGCCTTGACCGGCGATGCCGAGTTCGGCATTGACCCCAAGGTGCTGGATCGCCTGGCGCTGGAGATCGGTCAGCTGGTAGGGATCGGCGTCCAGGTCGGCATCGTCGTCGGTGGCGGCAACCTCTTCCGTGGGGCGGCCCTGCACGAGGCGGGCATGGACCGGGTCACCGGTGACCATATGGGCATGCTGGCCACGGTGATGAATGCCCTGGCCATGCGCGATGCCCTGGAGCGCTCCAACATCCGCTCGCGGGTGATGTCGGCGATTCCGATGAGTGGCGTGGTGGAGCATTATGACCGCCGGACCGCTATCCGCTACCTGACCTCAGGGGACGTGGTACTGTTCTCTGCCGGCACCGGCAACCCCTTCTTCACCACGGACTCCGCGGCCTGCCTGCGCGGTATCGAGATCGACGCCGACGTGGTGGTCAAGGCCACCAAGGTCGACGGGGTCTACGACAAGGACCCGGTCAAGCACCCCGATGCGGTCAAGTACGAGCAGCTGTCTTATGACGATGCGCTCGACCAGAAGCTAGGAGTAATGGATTTGACCGCTATCTGTCTGGTGCGGGACCATGATATGCCAGTGCGGGTCTTCAACATGAACAAGCCGGGTGCCCTGCTGAACCTGGTGGTGGGTGGCAAGGAAGGCACGCTGATTGACAGAGGGTGAGACAGTGATCGACGACATCAAGAAGGATGCGCAGAGTCGCATGAAGAAGAGCCTCGAGTCTCTTCACCAGAACTTCAACAAGATCCGTACCGGTCGGGCGCACTCCAGCATCCTGGATTCGGTGACCGTGGACTACTACGGTGGCCAGGTGCCGCTCAACCAGGTGGCCTCGATCAACGTCGAGGATGCCCGGACCCTGACCGTGATGCCTTGGGAGCAACAGATGGTGCCCAAGATCGAGAAGGCCATCATGAGCTCCGATCTCGGCCTCAACCCGGCAAGCGCCGGCAGCGTGATCCGCGTGCCCATGCCGATGCTCACCGAGGAGACGCGCAAGGGCTACATCAAGCAGGCCCGCCAGGAAGCGGAGCATGCCCGGGTCGCAGTGCGCAATGTGCGTCGCGATGCCAATGGTGATCTCAAGTCGCTGCTCAAGGAGAAGGAGATTACCGAGGACGAGCAGCATCAGGCCGAGGAGACCATCCAGAAGCTCACTGACAGCATTATCGCCGAGATCGACAAGGCGCTGGAGTCCAAGGAACACGATCTGATGCAGGTGTGAGGACGGCGGGCGGCACCGACGAACGGCGCCGCCGGCGACGGATCGCCCCTCGGCGGACCGTGGGCGACGCGTCCGCGGTTCGCCGGCCTTCATGCTCTTACCCGCCATGCGAGACACCATGACGTCACCGCAGTCTCCCCGCTCCGGGGCCACAGCCGACGACGGGCCCGCTCTCGGCAATGCACCCCTGCCGCGCCACGTGGCCATCATCATGGACGGCAACAACCGCTGGGCGAAGGCGCGTGGCCTCTCCGGCGTGCGTGGCCATCATGCCGGCGTCGAGGCGGTGCGTGCCGTCATTCGCCGTGCCGCCGAGCGCGGCATCGAGACCCTGACGCTGTTCGCCTTTTCCAGCGAGAACTGGAAGCGGCCCGCCAGCGAGGTCAATGCTCTGATGGAGCTCTTCCTGATGGCGCTCAGGCGAGAGGTCAAGAAGCTCCACCGGCACGGCATCCGCCTGTCGGTGATCGGGGACCGCAGCGGTTTCTCCGCCTCGATCCAGAAGCATATCGCCAGCGCCGAGGCGCTGACGCAGGATAACACCGGCCTGCACCTTGTGATCGCCGCCAACTATGGGGGGCGTTGGGACATCGCCGCTGCCGCCCGACGGCTGGCCGAGCGGGTCGCCGTCGGTGAGCTCGAGCCCGAGGCGGTCGACGAGCGGGCCCTCGACGAGGAGGTGAGCCTGTCCGGGGATGCCCCGGTGGACCTGTGCATCCGAACCAGCGGCGAGAAACGCATCTCCAACTTCCTGCTCTGGCAGATGGCCTATGCCGAGCTCCATTTCACTCCCGTGCTGTGGCCTGACTTCAATGGTGCCGCCTTCGACCGTGCACTGGCCGACTTCCAGGGGCGTCAGCGGCGCTTCGGCATGACCGACGAACAGATCGAGGCGCAGGGTGCTTAGACAACGGATCCTCACCGCGGCCTGGCTGGTCCCCCTGGCTCTGTTCGGCCTGTTCGGCCTGGAGGACGAGGGGTTCCGTCTCTTTACCGCCGCCATCGTGCTGCTTGCCGCCTGGGAGTGGGCCAACCTGGCTGGCATCACCTCGCCGGGCCGGCGGCTGCTTCCGGTCGTGGGCCTCGCCGTGCTGATGACGCTGTGCTGGGCGACCGGTACCGTGCTGTCAACCTGGCCGCTGTGGCTCGGGGCGCTGGGCTGGCTGGTTAACCTCTACTGGGTAACCGGCTATCCCGCGCGTCTCGCGCAATGGCAATCGACCGGCGTACGTCTGGCCATGGGGCTCTGGGTGCTACTGCCGACCTGGGTGGGCTTCAACGTGCTGCGCGAGGGCGGTGCGGTCTGGCTGCTCTTCGTGCTGCTGCTGGTATGGGGTGCCGACATCGGCGCCTACTTCATCGGCCGGGCCCTCGGTCAGCACAAGCTGGCCCCCAGCGTCAGCCCCGGCAAGACCTGGGAGGGCGTGGCTGGCGGCCTGGCCGTCACCTCGTTGCTGGCGGTCGGCTTCGCTGCCTGGCAGGGCTTCGGCGTCGCCAGCGGCCTGCTGTTGCTGCTGGCGACGGCGGTGGTGACGCTGGCCTCGGTGCTGGGCGATCTGCTCGAGAGCATGCTCAAGCGCCATCGCGGCATCAAGGACTCCAGCCAGCTGCTGCCCGGCCATGGCGGAGTGCTCGATCGTGTCGACAGCCTGACCGCGGCGGTGCCACTCTTCGCCCTGTTGCACGGGGGGGTGCTGTGAGCCTGCATCACGTGACCGTGCTGGGCGCCACTGGCTCTATCGGCACAAGCACCCTGGACGTGCTCGCCCGCCACCCGGAACGCTACCGGGTGCATGCCCTGACCGCCCACCGCTCCCGGGAAGCACTACTGGCCCAGTGCCGGCAACACCAGCCGGCGGTGGCCGTGCTCGATGCCGAAGAGGACGCCGCCTGGCTGCGTGCCCAGTTGGCCGAGGCGGGGTTGGCCACCGAGGTGTGGGCTGGTCGGGAGGCGCTGGTCGAGGTGGCCGAGGCCCGCGAGGTCGATACCGTGATGGCAGCCATCGTCGGTGCCGCCGGCCTGCTGCCGACGCTTGCCGCGGTGAAGGCCGGCAAGCGATTGCTGCTGGCCAACAAGGAGGCCCTGGTGATGTCCGGGGCGCTGTTCATGGACGCCGTGACGCGCCATGGGGCGACCCTGCTGCCCATCGATTCCGAACATAATGCCATCTACCAGTGTCTACCCATCGAGCACCGTGGTGGCCTGGGGCGTCACGGGGTGACGCGGCTGCTGCTGACCGCGTCGGGTGGTCCCTTCCGGGGCTGGTCGAAGGATGACCTGGCGCGCGTGACGCCGGATCAGGCTTGCGCTCATCCCAACTGGTCCATGGGGCGCAAGATCTCGGCGGATAGCGCCACCTTGATGAACAAGGGACTCGAGCTGATCGAGGCGTGCTGGCTCTTCGATGCCCGTCCCGACCAGGTCCAGGTGGTGGTGCACCCCCAGAGCGTGATTCACTCCATGGTGGCCTACAGCGACGGGTCGGTGATCGCTCAGTTGGGCAACCCGGACATGCGTACTCCTATCGCCTACGGGCTGGCCTGGCCTGAGCGCATTGACGCCGGGGTGGAAGCCCTGGACCTCTTCCAGGTTGCGCGGCTCGACTTCGAGCCCGCCGACGAGGTGGCCTTTCCCTGTCTGCGGCTGGCCCGGGAAGCCATGGCTGCTGGCGGTACGGCGCCGGCGGTA
This sequence comes from Halomonas sp., assembly GCF_031581305.1. Classification (GTDB taxonomy): domain Bacteria; phylum Pseudomonadota; class Gammaproteobacteria; order Pseudomonadales; family Halomonadaceae; genus Halomonas. The sequence goes on along the minus strand of NZ_JAVLBC010000032.1, from coordinate 4,741 downwards.
CTCAATGCCGCCAATGAGGTGGCGGTAGAGGCCTTCCTGGCTGGCCGCCTTGGCTTCACCGGCATCGGTGACCTGGTGGCTCGGGTGCGTGATGAGCGCCCGGTCGTGCCGGCCGAAGACCTCGAGACCATCCTCGAGGCCGATGTTCTCGCCCGGCGGGCGGCACACGCCTGGCTGGCGCGGTAATGATACGCGCGCCTTTATGCAGTTGACTGCAAGGAGATTGCCTTGGGCCTGATCCAGAACGTGCTGGCCGTGATCGTAGTGCTCGGCCTCTTGATCACCTTTCACGAGTTCGGTCACTTCTGGGTGGCTCGGCGCTGTGGCGTGAAGGTGCTGCGCTTTTCGGTGGGCTTCGGCAAGCCGATCTGGTCCCGCGTCGACCGCCACGGCACCGAGTTCGCCGTGGCCGCGATCCCGCTGGGTGGCTATGTGAAAATGCTCGACGAGCGCGAGGGGCCGGTACCTGCCGACCAGCTCGATCAGGCCTTCAACCGCAAGACCGTCTGGCAGCGTATCGCCGTCGTTGCGGCCGGGCCCCTGGCCAACTTCCTGCTGGCCATCGTGGCTTACTGGGCGCTGTTCGTGGCCGGGACCTCCACGGTGGCGCCGGTGATCGGCAGCGTGGCGCCGGACTCCCCGGCCAGTCGTGGCGGCCTCGAGGCAGGCCAGGAGATCACCGCGGTGCGCGGCGAGGCGGTGCGTTCCTGGGACGAGATCAACCTCAAGCTGGTCGCGGCCATCGGCGAGAGTGGCGAACTCGAGGTCGAGGCCCGTGACGAGGCCACTGCCGACCCCCGGACCTATCGCCTGCCGGTGGAGGAGTGGCTGGTGCGCCAGGATCCGCCCCGGCCACTGCCGAGCCTGGGGCTGACCCCCTGGCAGCCCGAGATTCCGGCGGTGCTGGGCCAGCTGGTCGAGGGCGAGGCGGCTGCCGAGGCCGGCCTGCAGATGGGCGACCAGGTCGTCGCGGTGAACGGCGAGCCAGTGGCGGACTGGATGGCCTTCGTCGATCGGGTCCGCGCCAGCCCCGGCGAGCCCCTCGACCTCACGGTGCTTCGCGACGGGGAACGGCTCGAGCTCACCGTCACGCCCGGCCGCAGCGAGCTTGAGGAGGGCGTGGCCATCGGCTACATCGGTGCCGGTGTCGAGGCCGTCAGCTGGCCCGACGAGTACCGTCGCGAGATCCGCTACGGCCCGCTGGCCGCCGTGGGTCAGTCCTTGGAGCGTACCGGCGAGATGACGGTGCTGACCCTGGGGGCCATTCGCAAGATGGTGGTGGGTCTCATCTCGCCCTCGAACCTCTCCGGGCCCATTACCATCGCCCGGATTGCCGGCGAATCGGCGCGCAGTGGCCTCGAGAGCTTCGTCAGCTTCCTGGCCTACCTGTCCATCAGTCTGGGAGTGCTCAACCTGCTGCCGATTCCGGTGCTCGACGGCGGCCACCTGCTCTATTACCTGGTCGAGGTGGTGCGCGGTCGCCCAGTGTCCGAACAGACCCAGGCCGTGGGCCTGCGCGTCGGCCTGGCGCTGGTCGGCACCCTGATGCTGATGGCGCTCTATTTCGACCTCATGCGGCTCTGGTAGCCGGGCGGCGGCTTGTCAGTGGCCAGTACAAATGTATAAGGTGCCTGTCTGGACAGGACGGCAGATCAACGCGAGCGAATCGACTGCATGAAAATCAAGACCATCGGACTGGCGGCGCTGCTGCTCGTAGGTGCCCAGGCGGCACTGGCGGAACCTTTTGACGTTTCCGACATAAGGGTTGAGGGGCTGCAGCGTGTCTCCCCTGCCTCCGTGTTCAATGCCTTTCCTGTCAGTGCCCGCGACCGCGTCGACGAGCGCGAACTCGCCGAGGCGGCCCGAGAGCTCTTCGCCACTGGCCTCTTCGAGGACGTCAGCCTGGCCCGCGAGGGCGACGTGCTGATTATCCAGGTCGTCGAGCGAGCGACCATCGCGCGCCTCAACATCGAGGGCAACAACCAGATCCCCGACGAGGACCTGCGCAACGGCCTCAAGCAGGCCGGGCTGGAGGAGGGCCAGGTGCTGCAGCTCTCCACCCTCGAGGAGATCCAGCGCGAGCTGGAAGGGGTCTATCAGTCCCAGGGGCGCTACAGCGCGCGGATCGATACCTCCGTCGAGGAGGTTGGCGAAGGCCAGGTCCAGGTCATCATCGACATCGACGAGGGGGCGGTGGCCAAGATCCGCCAGATCAACATCGTCGGTAACCGCGACTTCGACGATGACGAGCTGCGCGATGTCTTCGAGCTCGATGACAAGCCGGGCTGGTTCTTCGGCTGGTTTTCCAGCGACGAGTACTCCCGCGAAGCCCTGTCCGGCGACCTGGAGCGACTCCGCTCCTTCTACCTGGACCGCGGCTACGTGAATTTCAATATCGAGTCTTCCCAGGTCTCGATCAGCCCCGACAAGTCGCGGATCTTCGTTACCGTGAACATCGACGAGGGGCGACAGTACCGGCTGGGCGATATCCGCTTCGCCGGTGAGTTGAGGATTCCCGAGCGCGAAGCCCGCGAACTGCTGGAGGTGGAAACCGGCGAGATCTTCTCGCGCAGCGACGTCACCGCCTCCACGGAGGCCCTGCGTTCTCGGCTGGGGGCCGAGGGCTTTGCCTTCGCCAACGTGGACGGCATCCCCGAGGTCGCTACCACCGGTGGCACCGTGGACCTGACCTTCCGCGTCGAGCCGGGGCGCCGGGCCTACGTGCGGCGTATCGAGTTCGCTGGCAACACCACTACCCAGGATGAGGTGCTGCGGCGCGAGATGATCCAGATGGAAGGCGCGCCGGCGTCCACTGAGTCAATCAGCCAGTCGCGCCAGCGCCTGGAGCGCCTGGGCTTTTTCAAGCAGGTTGACGTGGAAACGCGCCCGGTAGCCGGCGAACCCGACCAACTGGACGTTACCTATACCGTGGAGGAGCAGCCTTCCGGGTCGATCTCGGCCAGCATCGGCTTTTCTCAGAGCGCCGGGGTGATCTACGGCGCCTCGCTGTCCCAGAACAACTTCCTGGGCACCGGTAACCGGGTCAACATCGGTGCCCAGCGCAGCGATACCTTCACCAGCCTCAACTTCGGTTTCACCGACCCCTACTGGACCCTGAACGGCATCTCACGCGGCTATAATCTCTTCTATCGCGAGACCGACTACGAGGACTCCGATATCTCGACTTATTCCACCGACGCCTATGGTGGGGGCATCAACTTCGGCTATCCGATCAACGAGCTGACCCGCCTGAATTTCGGGGCTTCCGCCGAGGACCTGACCATCAGGACTTACCGCGACACGGCCTCCGAGATCCAGCGCTATGTGGAGGACCAGGGAAGCGATGCCCAGAGCCTGAAGCTGAGCGCCAGCTGGACCCGCAACAACCTCAACCGCGGCATCATGCCCACCGCCGGCAACTACCAGCGCCTATCCCTGGAGAGTGCGGTGCCGGGCAGCGACGCCGAGTACTACAAGCTGCGCGCCCGGGCCCGCCAGATTCTCCCTTTCAACGAGGAGCAGACCTGGGGCCTGAAGTTCAGCGGCGAGCTGGGCTACGCGGATACCGTCGGCAACGACCCCTATCCGTTCTATGAGAACTTTTTCTCCGGCGGCCTGGGGTCGGTACGCGGCTTTACCGGCAACACCCTGGGGCCGGCCACCACTGCCCCGGCCGATTCCAGTGGCAACGACCGCACCCTGGGCGGCAACGTCCTGGTAGAAGGCAGCGCCGAGGTGCTCTTCCCGCTGCCCTTCGTCGAGGACCAGCGCTCCCTGCAGGCCTCGCTGTTCCTGGATGCCGGCAATACCTTCCTGACCGACTGCTACGAGGTGTTGGATGGCGATAGCTCTAGCTGCGAATCCGGCGTCGATCTTGGCGAGCTTCGCTACAGCGCAGGGGTCGGCCTCTCCTGGCTGACGCCGGTGGGACCGCTGACCTTCAGCGTCGCCGAGCCGCTCAACGAGAAGGACGGTGACGACACCCAGTTCTTCCAGTTCTCGCTGGGTCAGACCTTTTGATCCGGCCCTCTACCGAGGAGTCCCTACCATGCGCAAGTTGTCCGCCGCCCTCTGCTTCGGCCTGCTGGCCGCCGTCACCCTGCCGGCCCAGGCCGAGGAAGTGGCCGTGCTCGACTGGCGCACTGCGCTGATGGAAACCGATGCCGCCCAGCGTTCCATGAACGAGCTGCGTAACCGCCTCGCCGGCCAGCAGCAGGAGGCCGAGGCTCTGGGCCAGGAACTTCAGCAGATGCAGCAGCGCCTGCAACAGCAGGGGGAGAGCATGACCGAGACCAAGCGGCGCACGGCCATGCAGGAATTCCAGCAGAAGGGGCAGCGCTTCGAGCAGCTGCGCCAGGAGATCGGCCAGGCGCGCCAGCAGTCCGAGCAACAGTTCCTCCAGCAGGCCGAGCCCAAGCTGGATCAGGCCGTCCAGCAGGTCATCGACCGCCACGGGGTCGAAGTGCTGGTGGACCCCAACGGCGTACTGCACGCCGAACGGGAGCTGCAGGATCTGACCGGGGAAGTCACCGAGATCCTCAACACTCTCTATTGAGCCGGCCGCCCCACGACACGAGTCCCCATGAACCGAGACGCCCGAACCCTCACACTGGCCGAGATCGCCGAGCGCCTGGTGATCAGTATCGCGACTGTCAAGTTCCACATGCGCAACATACTCTCCAAGCTGGGAGTCTCCAGCCGGGCCGAAGCAATAGCCATGGCCTGGCAACAAGGAATCGTC
>NZ_JAVLBC010000259.1:0-3764 GCF_031581305.1 Halomonas sp. | reverse complement strand
CCCGGAGCCCGGAGCCCGGAGCCCGGAGCCCGGAGGCGATTATTTCGCCTTGTGCACGGCACGCCAGTGGTGCAGCAGCGGCTCAGTGTAGCCGGCGGGCTGCTCGCGGCCCTTGAAGATCAGGTCGCTGGCGGCCTGGAAGGCGGTCGAGGCGGCGAAGTCAGCGCTCATCGGCGTGTACTCCGGGTCATCGGCGTTCTGCTGGTCGACCACCTTGGCCATGCGCTCCAGGGTTTCCCGGACCCGGGCCGCATCGACCACGCCATGGTGCAGCCAGTTGGCGATGTGCTGGCTGGAGATCCGCAGGGTGGCGCGATCCTCCATCAGCGCCACGTCATGGATGTCCGGCACCTTGGAGCAGCCCACGCCATGCTCGACCCAACGCACCACATAGCCGAGGATGCCCTGGCAGTTGTTGTCCAGCTCCTGCTGGATATCCGCGTCGCTCCAGTCGGCGCTCTCGGCCACCGGCACGGTGAGCAGGTCATCCAGGACGTCTGGCTCGCCCTGCCCCTCCAGCTCACGCTGGATGGCGGCGACGTCCACCTGGTGGTAGTGCAGGGCATGCAGGGTGGCGGCGGTGGGCGAGGGCACCCAGGCGGTGTTGGCACCGGCCTTGGGATGGCCGATCTTCTGCTCGAGCATGGCGGCCATCAGGTCCGGCATGGCCCACATGCCCTTGCCGATCTGGGCGCGGCCGCGCAGGCCGCAGGCCAGGCCGACCTGGACGTTGTTCTTCTCGTAGGCCTGGATCCAGGCGGAGCCCTTCATGTCGCCCTTGCGGATCATCGGGCCCGCTTCCATGGCGGTGTGCATCTCGTCGCCGGTGCGGTCGAGGAAGCCGGTGTTGATGAACACCACCCGCGAGCTGGCCTCCGCGATACAGGCCTTGAGGTTGACCGAGGTGCGACGCTCCTCGTCCATGATGCCCATCTTCAGGGTGTCGCGGGCCATGCCGAGAATGTCCTCGATGCGACCGAACAGCGCATTGGAGAAGGCGACCTCCTTGGGGCCGTGCATCTTCGGCTTGACGATGTACATGGAGCCGGTGCGCGAGTTGCGCGGCTCGTTCTCGCCCTTCTTGAGGTCGTGCAGGGCGACCAGGCCGGTGACGATACCGTCGAGGATGCCCTCGGGCAGCTCGTTGCCGTCGGCATCCAGTACCGCCGGCGTGGTCATCAGGTGGCCCACGTTGCGCACGAACATCAGCGAGCGGCCCGGCAGAGTGACGGTGCCACCCTCGGTGTTGTGCCAGGTGCGATCGGCATTGAGACGGCGGGTGATGGTCTTGCCGCCCTTCTCGACCTGCTCCTCCAGGTCACCCTTCATCAGGCCCAGCCAGCTCGCATAGACCCCGACCTTGTCCTCGGCATCTACCGCGGCCACGGAGTCCTCGCAGTCCATGATGGTGGTCAATGCCGCCTCGACCACCACGTCCTTGACGCCAGCCGGGTCGGTCTTGCCGATCGGGTGGCTCGGATCGATCTGGATCTCGAGGTGCAGGCCGTGGTTGGCCAGCAGGACGGACTCGGGGCTCTCGGCCGGGCCGTTGAAGCCCGCCAGCTTGCCCGGGTCCTTGAGGCCGGTCTCGCGACCGCCGTCCAGGGAGACCACCAGGTGACCGTCACGCAGCGCGTACTTGACGGCATCGTGGTGGGAGCCGGTGGCCAGCGGGGCGGCGCGGTCGAGCACGCCGCGGGCGTAGCCGATGACCTTCTCGCCGCGCTTGGGGTTAAAGCTCGAGCCTTTCTCGGCACCGCCCTCCTCGGAGATGGCGTCGGTGCCGTAGAGGGCGTCGTAGAGGCTGCCCCATCGGGCGTTGCCGGCGTTCAGCGCATAGCGCGGATTGTTGACCGGCACCACCAGCTGTGGGCCGGCCTGGACGGCAATCTCGCGGTCGACGTTGGCGGTGGTCACGCTGACCTTCGCCGGGGCCTCCACCAGATAGCCGATCTCCTCCAGGAAGGCACGGTAGGCGGCCATGTCGCGGACCGGACCGGGGTGCTCGCGATGCCAGGCATCGAGCTTCTCCTGCAGGCGATCGCGCTCGGCGAGCAGTTCGCGGTTCTGCGGGGTCAGATCATGGAAGAGGGCGTCGATGCCGGCCCAGAAGGCTTCGGGGTCGACACCGGTGCCCGGCAGGGCCTGTTCGTTGATGAAACGGTCCAGCTCGGCGGCCACCTGAAGGCGATGGCGAGTAATGCGTTGGGTCATGGGTCGTGCTCCTCATGCTTGGCTGCTCGGTGCCCCCTGGCACCGACCGGCCGGACAGGGAATGATGACTGCGTGGACTAGATTTTGTGGAAAATACTTCCACATGTAAAGCCGTACTCGACGCTTGTGGCCCGGAGCTAGACCAAATGATAAGGCTTCGACCGACCGCCGAGGCATTGCTGGCCGGGCCGGCGGCTTGGCGCTAGCATGAACGGGCATTAGGAGAAATCGATGAGCGACTTCACCCCCCTGCAGGCCCTGGGCTCCCTGGCCCCAGCCGACCTGTCGGGCCAGGACCTCGAGCGCTACCTGGGACACTATGGCCTGGCGCCCTTGCTTGCCAAGCATGTGGGGCTCTATGTGGGCTACCTGGAGACCGGCGACTTCCGCCTCTGGACACAGGTCTGGAGTCCCGAGGCGCCCATCGGTACGGCCTTCGTGGTCCACGGTTACTTCGACCACCTCGGCCTCTACCGACACCTGCTGGAGTGCCTGCTCGCGCGGGGCTGGCGGGTCGTGCTCTGGGACCTGCCCGGCCATGGGCTCTCCAGCGGCCGCCGTGCCTCCATCGACGACTTCAATGACTATGGCAGCTGCCTGCACCATCTGCAGCAACATCTCGAGGAGGAGGGGCTGGCCCCGCGGCCCTGGCTGGGCATCGGCCAGAGCACCGGAGCGGCGATTCTCGCCACCGACGCCCTGACCCGTGGCGACGATGGCGCCTGGTCGGGCCTGGCGCTGCTGGCACCGCTGGTGCGCCCCTGGGGGTGGAACCAGTCGAGCTGGCTGCACCGCCTCGTCGGGCCCTTCGTGGAGTCGATCCCCCGCAAGTTCCGCGACAACTCCACGGATGCCGACTTCGCCGACTTCCTGCGCGAGGGAGACCCTCTCCAGGCCGACCGCCTGGCGATGGACTGGGTGGGCGCCATGCGCCGCTGGATGCCCCAGATGCTGGCACTGCCGCCGAGCCCCGTTCCCACCCTGATCCTGCAGGGTGAACAAGATCTAACCGTGGATTGGGAGTGGAACCTCGAAGTGCTGGCACGCAAGTTCCCCGGCGCCGAGATCCATCGCCACCCCGAGGCCCGTCATCACCTGGTGAACGAGGCCGAACCGATCCGCCGCGAACTCTTCACGGTACTCGACCGCTTCATTGCCGGACTGGAGCCGGCCAACACCCCGCCTCGGGAGGCGACATCACCATGAAGCCCTCTTTGCCCCTGCTGCTGTCGACCCTGCTGCTCACCGGCTGTGCTGCGGCACCGGAACAGCCGACGACACTGCGCCAAGCCCTGTTCGGGCTGGGTGAACGCGCCGCTGAGCAGCTCACGGCGACACCCCCCATGCCCAGTCCAGCGGCAGACCAGGTCCTGCTGCTGGCCAGGCCAGACGTCGACCACCGCCTGGGGCTCGGCGATGAACGCGTGCTCGAGAGCCTGACTCGCGCCCTGCTGGCGGTTTCCGACGGTCCCCAGGTGCTGGAGTGGCGGGACGCCATGGCCGAGGGGGGCGGTGACAACCAGTGGCGCCTGGAGAGCCGACTCGAGGCC
>NZ_JAVLBC010000031.1:18978-19818 GCF_031581305.1 Halomonas sp. | reverse complement strand
GGAAGGCCAGAAGGTCCCGGTGGGCGAGGTGCTGGCGGTGATCCGTGGCGAGGGCGAAAAAGGCGAGGGCGAGGACGCCGGCCAGGAGGCGTCGGTCGAGCGCCCCACGCCGGCAGCTCCCCAGCCGCCTTCACCGCGAGCGCCCGACCGCTCGCCGCCGCCAACACCGGCAGCGCCTCAAGCCACGACCGCCGGCGGGCGGCTGCGCATCTCCCCGGCCGCGCGCAAGCGGGCCGCCGAACTGGGCCTCGATCCAGCCACCGTGAGCGGCAGCGGTGCCGACGGCAGCATCACCCTGGACGATATCGAAGGCGCGTCCCGGGCAGCCAAGGATGGCCCGACCGCTCCTTCCTCCCGGGGAACCTCTGCAAGCGATGCCCACGCCGCCATGCGCAAGGCCATCGCCGCCGGCATGGCCCGTTCCAAGCGCGAGATCCCCCACTACTATCTGGGCAATACCTTCTGCGTGGAGCCGGCCCTGGCCTGGCTCGAGGCCCATAACGCCGAGCGCCCGGTGGCCGGGCGGCTGATCTTCCCGGTGCTTCAGCTGCGCGCTGTGGCGCTGGCACTGCAGGCGGTGCCGGAGCTCAACGGCTGGTATCGCGACGGCGCGTTCCAGCCGGCCGAGGGCGTGCACCTGGGGGTGGCCATCGCCCTGCACGGCGGAGGGCTGGTGGCCCCGGCGCTGCACGACGCCGACCGACTTTCACCAGACGCCATGATGGCTGCCTTACGCGACCTCCTGACGCGCGCCCGCCAGGACCGGCTACGCAGCTCCGAGCTCACCGCGGCCGTCGTCACCATCGTCGGCTACATCCTGGTCACCGCCCTCGAGGACGG